>JAFXIQ010000036.1 GCA_017533005.1 Clostridia bacterium
AAATCAAAACCCCTCCGACGGGAGTTTACTTGATAGTAAATGACCAATGAAAGGTTTATTTTATGAAGTTATTCGCTAAAATGTTATCCAAAAACGCGCTAGTTTAGATGAAGAACGAATAAAAATCAAAACCCCTCCGACGGGAGTTTACTTAATCATAAATGGCCAATGAAAGGTTTATTTTTTGAAGTTATTCGCTAAAATGTTATCCAAAAAACGCGCTAGTTTAGATGAAGAACGAATGAAAATTAAAACCCCTCCGACGGGAGTTTACTTGTTCGTAAATGACCTAGGAGGGGTTTATTTTTATGAAGTTATTCGCTAAAATAGCGCGTTTTTTACTTGATTTCGTACACTACAGCCTCATACGGACGCAATAATATTGCATCGCCTAGCTCTTTATCTTGTCCGGGCCAGTTGCAAACGCGAAGTTTTGCGCCTTTTGCATTGATTTCGTCAACGTTTAGAGGAACTTTCTTTTCTTTGAAGTTACAAATAACTATGTAGCGTTTATCACCGAGAGCTCTTTCGTAGCAGAAAACCTTGCTGTTATTGGGGAAGTATTCTTTATATGAGCCGTCACGGATAATTTCGTTACCTTTTCTAAATTCGATAAGTTGCTTATAGAAGTTAAGAATGGAGTTTTTATCATTCAAAGAACTCTTTACGTTGATATCGGAGCAGTTGGGGTTTACCTTCATCCAAGGCGTACCCGTTGTAAAACCGCAACCGGTCTTATCTTCCCATTGCATAGGAGTTCTTGCATGGTCACGAGCGCGTTTTGACATTGCCCAACGAGCGACTGGAAGTAGGAATGGCGCGAACTTACCTATAAGCGTAAATATTCTTGTTGCCATAATGTCAATATATTCTTCTTGTTTAAGAGAAATATTAGTCATACCGATTTCTTGACCTTGATAAACGTAAGGCGTACCGCGTAGCATGAAGTAAGAAACTGCTAGCATTTTACCTAGTTGTTTTCTATAGATACCCCTACCGTTGCCATAACGAGTAATTGAACGTGGTTGGTCGTGGTTTTCGTAGTAGAGAGTATTCCAGCAGTTTTCGGGTAGATTTTGCCAACCTGATTGAACTGCCTTGAACTTTTTAAGGTTAAACTTAACGGGGAAGAAGCTCCACTTCATATCAACGTCCATTAGCTCGAACGTAATTGCGCTATCGAGTTCGTTTCTATCTTCTGCGATAACCGAAGGAGCCCTATCCATATTACAACCGATACACTCGCCGACAATCATGGTATCGTATTTTGACCAAGACTTCTCATTGACTTCATTCATGTATTCATGGAAGTGCGGGCCGATAACGAAGTGTTCGTCACCACACATAGCGATGTTAAATTTGCCGTTTGGTAGTCCTTCCTTTTTAGAAACGTAAGTGATAACGTCACAACGGAAACCATCAACACCTAATTCGAACCAATAGTTACAAATATCGATAACTTCTTGTCTAACCTTGGGATTATCCCAGTTAAGGTCGGGTTGTTTCTTTGAAAATAAATGTAGGTACCATTCGCCGGTAGCTTCGTCGTAATCCCAAGCACGACCTGTAAAGCGTGAAGTCCAGTTGTTAGGTGGGCGTTTACCATCTTTACCTCTGCCCTTACGCCAAATGTAATAATCACGGTAAGGATTATCTTTAGAAGAGCGCGATTGTTTAAACCATTCGTGTTCATCAGAAGTATGGTTAACGACTAGGTCCATAACAAGGCGAATACCACGAGCATGCATGCCTTCAATCATTTCTTTCCAATCGTCAAGAGTACCAAATTCGGGGTTAATATCACGATAGTCAGAAATATCATAACCGTTATCATCATTAGGTGATTTATATACAGGGGATAGCCATACAGCGTTAACGCCTAGGTCTTTCAAGTAATCGAGTTTAGAGATAATACCTCTAATATCGCCAATACCATCGCCGTTACTATCACAGAAGCTTCTAGGATAGATTTGATAAAAAACCGCATCTTTATACCATCTTGATTTCATATTTATCTCCTTATAGGTTATTTATTGTTTAGTGCTTTTTCTTCTTGAATACGTTTAGCGAGTTCTTCTTCGAAAGCGCTCTCGTCAATAGGAAGTTCAACTACGTCGTTTTTCCAATGTGATAAATGGATTGCATTCGAAATTGTCAAGCCATTTATACCTTCTTCTCCGGGAGCAATGAGTTTTTCACCGAAAAGAATGTTATTAGTGAAGTTTCTGAAGATTGCAGTATGTTGACCTACTACTTGTAGAGCTAGCTCTTTAATCTTGCTAATCTTCTTAACAATCTTTTTAGAAGGAATGCTCGGCATAAATTTAGTATTAGTCGCATTGAATTCTTTTTCGGACACGTCTAATTCTGTGAAAACGAGTTTACCGCCTTCGATAACTAGTTTACCCTTGTCGCCGTCTATTTCTAGACGGTTTGTTCCGGGGAAGTCGTGAGTAGAAGTAATAAAAATACCCGTTGCGCCGTTAGCATATTCCATATATGCCGTGACGTCGTTTTCGACGGTTATATCACGATTTTTACCTATTTGACAGTATCCACGAATTTTAGTTGGCATACCGCCTAGCCATTGAAAAAGGTCTAATTGATGTGGGCATTGGTTTATTAAGCAACCACCGCCTTCGCCTTCCCAAGTACCACGCCAACCACCTTGATTGTAGTAAGCTTGTGGACGGTACCAGTCGGTTATAATCCAGTTAATACGTTTTAGTTCGCCTATTCTTCCCGCATCTACTAACTCTTTAGCATAGCGATACAAAGGATTAGTTCTTTGGTTATACATTATACCAAAAGTAAGGTTATCCTTGCTTTTAGCTAATGCGTTGAGCTCACGGATAGCCGAAGTGTAAACTCCCGCAGGTTTTTCAATGAGCGTATGAAGCCCCTTGTTGAGCGCATCGGTTGCCATAATTGGGTGCAAGTAATGTGGAACGGCAATGACAACAGCATCGATAAGTCCACTATCTAGCATTTCATTATAATTTTCGTAAATTTCTACGTTTTTTAGGTTTTTCTTTGCCCAGTCTCTTCTCTCTTCGCTGATATCGCAAACAGCAGTAAGGACGGCGCCTTTAACGAGCCCTGCGACAAACTTAATCGCGTGAATAGAGCCCATTTTACCTATACCAACGATACCGAATCTAACTTTATCCATTATTTACCAGCTCCTTCAATAAATTTAACTAGATTTGCGTGCTGAATCACGAACACTTCTTTTGTAGTAACTTTTTTCCAAATACTCTTTTCGAGCGCCTTGTCGATTTTGTTAAATGTTTTCCAAAAACGTGGCATAAAGAATTTCCCGAAAGGAATAAAAGCAACCACTTGACGAAGAAGTGCATACTTAGCAGTATGTGGCTCAAGCGTCATAAAGCCTTCGTATCCACGAGTGTAAAGCTCATCAAAAATCATCTTGTAATCGGTGTCACCCATTCCTAACGGTACTTCAACGCCGGTTTCTTTGTCGCAGTCTTTCATATGGTAGTAAACGACGTAGTCCTTTAGAAGATGGAACGCCTTGTTCGGGTCCACGCCCACTTGAATGAAATTCGAAGCGTCGTAGCAAAGCTTAAATTGTGGGTGGTTAAGCTCTTTATAAAGCTCCAAACAGATGGTATCTTCAGCACCATAAATACCTTTTTCATTCTCGTGAAGAAGTACAATATCAGTACCTTCAACACACTCTAGGAACTTCTTAAGCTTATCGATAACGATGTCGTGGTAATCTTTAATGTCGCAATCTTTAGGCATAAAGAACGAGAAAATTCTTATATATTTGCAGTTCATAACTTGAGCGATTTTAACTAGCTCTTTAAGTTTGATAAGTTGCTTTTGAAATCCTTCTTCATCGTTCACGTCAACCTTTCCGATGGGACTACCAATGGAAGAAAACGCAATACCGTTAGCATCTAAACGTGGTTTAATGTTTGCAACGAATTCCTCGAGCGTATAATCAGCAATATTTTTATTATCAATACGTCTAGGACACATATACTTTTCATTCAACTCATTGAGCAAAGCAATCTGTTCATCTAAACTGAATGCAACTTCATCATAAAATCCTGAAATCATAACTTTCATTTTTAATTCCTCCAAATTGGGCTATGACAGTACCCATTTTCTTTTTAAGAAGTCTCTCTTCTTAAGTGTATTTCTATCGTGATTAACACAAGCTAGGCGAACGCAAGACAAGAGCTTGTAACGCATCGCGCAGCATATAGCGTGTTAAACGCGCTAGATGCGAGCTAGATAAAGAAATCAAGTCTTGCGCGAAGGGAGTTTACTACGTCGTAAATGACCGAGCGCGAAACGCAGATTTCTGCAATATAGCGAAGTATATTGTGGTTTAGTTTAACGCGCTAGATGCGAGCTAGGCGAACAAACCGAGTCTGGTGCGATGCGACTTTACTACTACGTAAACGAGCAAGCACAAGGCGAACGTTTGTGACGCATCGCGCAGCATATAGCGTGTTAAACGCCTGAGTAAGCAGAAAATCCTCCGTCTACAGGCACAACTACACCGGTTACAAAACCACTGAACTCTTCGTCGGCGAGCCAAAGAAGGGTGCCGGTGAGTTCGTCTAATTCGCCGAATCTACCGAGCGGGGTGTGGGATATAATTTTGTGCGAGCGAGGGGTATATTCGCCTTTTTCATTGAATAGAAGTCCCCTATTTTGATTACCGACAAAGAATCCGGGGGCTATGGCATTTACACGGATACCAACTCCTGCGAAGTGAACGGCAAGCCATTCGGTGAAGTTACTTACGGCAGCTTTTGCAGCGCTATAAGCGGGAATTTTTGTGAGTGGACGGAAAGCGTTCATACTAGAAATATTTATGACGGAGCCACCGGTTTTTACCATACCTTTTGCGAAGGCTTGTGTTGTCATAAGTATTGCTGTGAAATTCAAGTCGAATACTTTTCTAATGGGGTCGCTTTCAAGCGTGAAGAAGCTTCTGATATCAAGATTATCGATATCGCCGTCTTCGTAATATTCTTTATCGGTTGTGCCGGACGGGTGGTTGCCACCTGCACCGTTGATTAGCATATTGATATAGCCGAAATCAGCTATAACTTTATCGTAGCACTCTTCGAGTGATTCACGAGAAAGCGCATTTGCGTAATATGCTCTCGCGAACCCGCCGTCTTTATTTATGGAATTGGCAACTTCTTGTGCTTTTTCAAAGTTGATATCAATGATTGCAACTTTTGCGCCGACTTTGGCGAGCTCGATGGCGAAATTCGTACAAATTGCTCCCGCGCCACCCGTTAAAGCGACGTTTTTGCCTGTTAAATCGATGTTGTATCTCTTCATATATAAC
This sequence comes from Clostridia bacterium, assembly GCA_017533005.1. Taxonomy (GTDB): domain Bacteria; phylum Bacillota; class Clostridia; order Christensenellales; family DTU072; genus RGIG6449. The sequence continues at coordinate 5,342 of JAFXIQ010000036.1, forward strand.
TCCTGTAAGGATACTCTTATTTTGTTTTTACGTAAGCTTCGAATAGTCCTGCTAGATAAGTTGCGCCTAATGCCCTATCGTATAAGCCGTAACCGAATTTACCGGTTTCGCCCCATATCATTCTACCGTGGTCGGGCCTTACGTAGCCGTCAAAACCACTATCTACAAGCGCTTTTACTATGCCGTAAATATCGAGTGAACCACAATCAGTGGGGTGTGCACTTTCTTCGAACTTGCGTTCTCCGGTGTGCTTAATGTTACGGATATGCGCGAAGTGAATTCTACCCTTGGCAGTGTTTATCATACTTATGAGGTCGTTATTTACGCTTGCGCCCCAAGAACCCGTGCAAAAAGTAACGCCGTTATATACGGAATCATTCAAAGCTAGGAATTTTTTAAGGTTAGTTTCGTCCGTGATAATTCTTGGTAAACCGAATATTCCCCACGGTGGGTCGTCGGGGTGGATAGCCATTTTGACGTCGCATTCTTCTGCCACGGGAATGATTTTATCTAAGAAATATTTAAGGTTTTCAAAGAGTTTTTCTTCACTGATATTTTCGTATTTTTTGAGCAAATCTACGAGCTCTTCGTGAGTATAACTCTCGTCCCAACCGGGCAATGAAAGCGTTGTTTTGAGTGGGTTTAAGGCAAGCACCGTCTTTTCATCATAAGCGAGTGCATTAGAACCGTCTGCAAGTGGACGTGCCATTTCGCTACGTAGCCAGTCGAAAACGGGCATAAAATTGTAACAAATACACTTAATACCGTATTTAGCGAGGCGTCTAATGTTCTCGCAATAGTTTTCAATGTATTTATCGCGGGTAGGAGCGCCCAATTTGATGTCTTCGTGAACGGGAACACTCTCAATAACTTCAAAGTTAAGACCTGCATTGTTTGCGGTATCTTTTAGGATTTTAATACTCTCTTCGCTCCAAACTTCGCCAACGGGCACGTCGTAAACAGCGGTAACAACGCCGTCGATAACGGGAATTTGTGCGATTTTTTCAATAGCTATGTTATCGGTCAAGCCATACCATCTAAAAGTCATCTTCATAACAAATATATTATACACGCAACGCGCGCGCATTTCAATAGGGAAATGCATTTTTTACCACACAAAATAATAAAATAGTGATTATGAACGTAGTTTTTTCTCTAATATTAGTAGTATCGACGATACTACTAGCGATAAATTCCCCCGACAAACTACTACCTACGACGATGGATGCAACGAAAACCGCCCTAACTTTTTCAGTGACGTTATTTACCGTCTACGCATTATGGTTGAGCGTTATGAAGGTTATGGAAAAATTACGAGTAGATAAATCTCTATCAAAAATGCTAACGCCACTAACAAAAAAACTTTTTCCCGAAGAAGACAATGAAACGTATACGGCGCTAAACTATAATTTGTCTGCAAATCTATTAGGAATGGGTGGAGTAGCAACGCCGATGGGCATAAAAGCGACGGAGAAAATGCGCCACCGAAAAAATCGCGTTATGCTGATTTGTATAAATTCAGCAGGCATTCAACTAATACCCACGACCATAATCGCGCTACGCGCAGGTCTTGGTGCTAAACTCGATATCATCATACCTGCTATTATCGTAAACCTTATCACTACCATAGTAACGGTAATTCTTGTTAAAATTCTCGAAAAATGAACTACTTTATCCCCGCATTGTTGCTAATTACGTTTGTAGCAGGAATAGTTAAAAAAGTAAATCTATTTGATTCGTTTACGGGTGGTGTAAAAGAAGCTACAAGTCTCACTTTGAACCTAATTCCGTACTTAGTAGCAGTTTTTATCATAATGTATATGATGCGAGAGAGCGAGCTTACAACGCACCTAGCAAAGCTAATAAACCCAGTATTTTCGTATCTAGGGATACCGAATGAAGTCACTGAACTAATAATTTTACGTCCTTTATCCGGTAGTGGAAGTCTAGTTGTATTAGAGAACATCTATACACAATACGGGGTGGATAGTTACGTAGCGCGAGTTGCTAGCGTAATGATGGCATCGACGGACACGTTGTTTTACGTAGTTGCGACGTACTTATCTACGTCAAAGGACAAAAGCACTTCTTACGCGATACCGATATCACTTTTTACTTCCTTTTTAGGTGTGATACTAGCATCAATTCTCTGCAAGTACGTATAAATGATTAATCAAATCGGATTTTCCATATCACGATTGGTCGGTAAGCGTAAGCGTTATGGAATAACGCGATAGATACGAGTAGAACGCAAAAACAGCCCAACGCTCAAGAGGAGTTTACTAGGTCGTAAATGACTCGTAGAGCTAGGGCTGTTTTTAAAGTTATACGAAGTATATATCGCGTTATTCGGAAATCGC
>JAFXIQ010000037.1 GCA_017533005.1 Clostridia bacterium
ACGCGAAAACGCCACGCTTTGAGCTAGGAGTTTACTTGAGCGTAAATGACTAGCGCCCACCTATTTCAACGCCCAACACCAGCGTTATGCAATAACGCGATAGATACGAGTAAGACGCGAAAAAAACCTAATCTACGACAAGAGCATACTAAGACGTATGTGACTGAGTAGATTAGGTTTTTGACAAAGTATTACGAAGTATATATCGCGTTATTTTTCTAGGTAGGCGATTTTCGCCGCACAACAGAATATCTCCATAGCCATTTCTAATTCTTCTAGGGGTGGTAAAGAAGGTGCTATGCGTAGATTGCTATCAGCGGGGTCGTTTTTATAGGGGTAGGTTGCACCAGCACCGGTGAAAATTACGCCGGCTTCTTTTGCGAGAGCTACGGTTCGTTTTGCAGTTCCTTCGGGAAGGAAGCAAGATACGAAGTATCCACCTCTTGGGTTATTCCATTTGGCGATACCTGTGGGGGCTAGCTCTCTATCGAGAATTTCGAGGACTTTTTCGAATTTCGGGCGTAGAATTTCGGCATGCTTATCCATTTGTGCAAGGAGCCCTGATTTATCCTTAAAGTATAGCGCGTGCGCGTATTGCATAACTTTATCGGGACCGATTTGTTGAATGGTCATAAGCTTTTTGAGTGAAGCAATGTTCTTTTCGGAAGCTGAAATGAATGCAACGCCTGCTCCTGCGAAGCTTACCTTTGAAGTTGAGCCGAATACGTAAACGATATCTTCGTTGTTATATTTTTTAGCTGTAGCAAAAATATCTTTCATTTCTTCGTAGCCGTATAGACCGTGAATCATATACGCGTTATCCCAGAAGATACGGAAGTCTTTTGCAGCAGGATTTAATTTCGCGAAACGCTCAACGACTTCATCGGAATATATAATACCCATAGGATTAGAATATTTAGGCACGCACCAAATTCCTTTGACTTGTGGGTCTTTGACGTATTCTTCGATAAGCGCCATATCGGGGCCGTTTTCGTCCATAGGAATATTTATCATTTCGATGCCGAATAGTTCGGTTATCGCGAAGTGTCTATCATAACCGGGAATGGGGCAAAGCCACTTAATTTTGCCTTGTTTATTCCAAGGCTCATTGCCCAAAACACCGAATTGCATAGCTCTTTGAATGGTGTCGTACATAAGGATAAGGCTAGCGTTACCGGCGACGATGATTTCGTTTCTATTGATATTGAGAAGTTCGCAGAAAATATCTTTAATTTCGGTAATTCCGTCTAAAATCCCATAGTTACGGTAGTCTTGCGCTCTCTTGAAATCTGTTGAAGAAGTAATGGTATCTAGAAGTCCCATAGCAAGGTCTAGTTGTTCTTTACAGGGCTTACCACGCGACATATCTAGAGAAAGGTTTTTAGCTTTATAAGCTTCAAATTTTGCTCTTTCTTCAACGAGTAGTGCTTTCTTTTGTGTGTCGTTTAAAGTTGTCCAATTCATATAGTATATTCCTTAAAGTTTATTTGTTTTATATTATTCGCCGGCTTTTTCACGAGCTAGGATTTTAATGGGTGTTCCTGAGAAGTCAAAAGCCTTTCTTATTTGGTTTTCTAGGTATCTCTTATACGAGAAGTGCATAAGTTTGGGGTCGTTTACGAAGATTACGAAAGTCGGTTGATTGGTTTGCGCTTGCGTAGCGTAGTAAATCTTCAATCTTCTTCCGTTGAAGGTAGGTGGTGGGTTTACCGAAACTGCATCGCCTATTACGTCGTTCAAAACGCCCGTAGGAATATGTTTAGAAGCATTTTCATAAGCCGTATTTGCAGCGGTCAAAACTTGATTTACACGTTGACCGGTTAGCGCACTGATGTATAGGGGCTTAAAATAATCCATAAATTTAAGCTCTTCGGCGAGTTTTTTATTGAATTCGTTTATGGTGTTACCGTCTTTTTCGATTAAATCCCACTTGTTCATTATGATTAAGCTAGGTCTACCTGCTTCGTGAACAAGCCCACAAATTTTAACGTCTTGCTCGGATATCATTTCTTTGGAGTCGATAACTATTAGTACAATGTCTGCTTGTCTAATCGCGTTGATACTACGCACAACGCTGTAGTACTCCACGTCCTCTTCTACTTTAGCCTTCTTTCTAATACCCGCAGTGTCGATAAGAATATATTTTTGTCCATCGCACTCAAAAGGCGTATCTATAGCGTCGCGTGTAGTGCCTGCGATGTTGCTAACGATTACTCTATCGAAGCCGAGAATTCTATTAACTAGCGAACTCTTACCAGAGTTAGGCTTGCCGACAACGGCAATTTTTATAGCGTCGCTATCTTCCTTGTCGTCGTTTTTCTCCGGAAAATACTTAACCACTTCATCTAACAAGTCGCCTAACCCTAAACTCAATTCGGCAGATATAGGAATCGGTTCTCCGAGATTTAGTTCCCAAAAGTCGTAAATTGGCGAATTGTCTGCACCGTCAACTTTATTAACTACTAGGATAACGGGCTTGTTTGTTTTTCTCAAGAAATTCGCAACGTCGTAATCGCCAGACGTTATACCTTGTCTTCCGTCAACGAAGAAAAGAATAACGTCAGCTATGTCGATAGCGAGTTCAGCTTGTTTTTTAATGTGTCGCCACATTTGGTCTTCGCTCTTTAATTCGATACCACCCGTGTCAATCATAGTGAAGCCGTAGCCACACCATTCTGCGTCAGCATAAACTCTATCACGAGTAACGCCGGGCATATTATCAACTATCGATACCCTGCGTCCCGCCATTTTATTAAAGAACGTTGATTTGCCTACGTTAGGTCTTCCGACCACGGCAACTAATGGTTTTGCCATTTTAACTCCTAACCGATTATATTTTGAACGAATGCTTCGCCGTCAACCGGTACGACGGTGAGCTCTTTATTTAAGGTTTTCGAGAGCGTTTCAAGGGAAATATTATCTAGAAATACGCTGTCGAATTCTTTTAACATAACTTTTGGTATAAACACCTTGTCATAGCAAGATAAATCTCTTTCTTCGAGAGTTTTTATGATATCGCCTGCCGTAACGAGTCCGGTTACGGTAACGCTCTCTCCGAAGAACGTGTTAACAACCTTAACGACGTCGAGCGTAACGCCTTTGTATTTTTCTTCTATTAGCGCCTTTGCCTTGAGCATCGTAGGCTCTCCACTAACTCCCGTTATGACAAGGATTTTTCTCTTATTATCGCTATCCCCCGCCATTTCCATACCGTATTCGACTTCGTCAAGAAACTGTGCTACTAGCCCTACTCCATTCTCTATTTGGTCAAACGAGCCGTAGTAGGTATAATCGGGAAGCTCACGCTCTGCAACCATATACATTTCATCCGAACAGTAGGCGAAGTATCCACCACATTCTGCGTTAAACTTCTCAACAACGTCAATCGCTCGACTAGCTTCTTCTTTGGTATTTAGTCGTAGCGCAGTGAGCCCTTCTCTGTGCCCAGTAAGCCCTACGGGTACGACTGCAACACTCATAAGGTTTTCGCCTATATCGCGTAGGTCACGCAAAGACTTCTTTAAAATTTCT
>JAFXIQ010000038.1 GCA_017533005.1 Clostridia bacterium
GCAAAAGTGAAATCGGCAATAGTATATAGCATTCCACCTTGCACAGCGTCGTTTGCATTTAAATGATTGTCAACTACGCTTGCCTTGCAAATAGCGCTTTCGTCATCAGCTTTAATTATTTCTATACCGTTTGCTTTTACGAAACGGTCGCGTTCAAAAAACTTTTTTAATTCCTTTAACTTTTCCATTGCGAACTCCTTGTCTTTATTATATCAAAGCACGCAAAATAAGGCAAGATTTATTGACTAAAAGATGTATTAGTGATAAAATTTAAGCACTAAAGAGAGGTAGTTATGTATAACGAAAAAATGTTTCAATTAGGTAGCAAACGCTCGGTTATAAGAGAGCTTTTTGAGTACGGCAAGAAGCGCGCTCAAGAAGTTGGTGCAGATAAAGTCTACGACTTTTCGCTAGGAAATCCTAACGTTCCCGCGCCTAATGCAGTCAAACTCGCAATAGAAGAACTTATTAATGAGCCTGACAGCACTGCACTACACGGCTACACGTCTGCTCAAGGCGACTTAACCACAAGAACCGTAGTTGCCGATTACATCAACGAAAGATTTAACGTGGGAATAACTCCCGACGGCATTTATATGACGGTAGGGGCTGCAGCATCGCTTTGCATAACCTTGCGCGCTTTGAACGAAGGCAATAACGAATTTATCGCATTCGCACCGTTCTTCCCTGAATATACCGTTTTTACCGAGTCAATGGGCGGTAAATTGAACGTTGTTCCTTTTAACGAGAAAGACTTCGCTCCAGACCTAGAGGCCTTTGAAGAAGCTATTACGGCGAATACGAAGGGCGTTATAGTCAATTCACCTAACAATCCGTCCGGAGTTGTTTATGATAAGGATACGATTATAGCTATTTGCGACATTCTCAAGAAGAAGAGCGCAGAATATAATACGCATATCTTTTTAATTGCGGACGAACCCTATAGAGAATTGGTTTTTACGGATGTAGAAGTACCATATCTTATGAATTATTACGATGACGTAGTAGTTTGCTATTCATATAGTAAAGTTTTGTCGCTTCCCGGTGAGCGTATCGGCTATATTGCAGTGAATCCTAAGGCTTACGATGAGCGTAGACTTTACGCAGCAATTTGTGGCGCAGGAAGAGCGCTAGGCTATGTTTGCGCACCGAGTATGTTCCAAAAGGTGGTTACAAAATGCATAAGAGAAAGTGCGAATATCGAAGCGTATAGAAAAAATAGAGATTTAATCTATAATAGCTTAACGGAAATGGGTTATCAATGCGTACGTCCTGATGGAGCGTTTTACTTATTCCTAAAGACTTTAGATGAAGACGCCAACGCATTTTGTGACGTTGCAAAGACGTATGGTCTACTTATTGTTCCGGGCGATGATTTCGGCGCAAAAGGATATGCTAGAATATCTTATTGCGTGTCATACGATATGATTAAAAGGTCGCTTCCCGCATTCAAAGAATTATACTTGCGTTACGCAAAATAGGAGTTTAAAATGTATATAGAAACCGATAAAATTACAAATTTAGTGCAAATAACAATGGAGAACGGTGACAAAATAGTCGTTGAACTCGATGCGAGCACAGCACCTATAACCGTCAAGAATTTCCAAAAGCTAGTTAGCGAAAAATTCTACGACGGACTAATTTTCCATAGAGTAATAGAGGGCTTTATGATTCAAGGTGGCGACCCCACGGGAACGGGAATGGGTGGCTCTCAAGAAAAAATCAAAGGCGAATTTATAATGAACGGAGTATTGAATAAGCTTTCGCATAGAAGAGGCGTTATCTCTATGGCAAGGAGTAATAATCCTAATTCAGCGAGCTCACAATTCTTTATTTGTCACAGCGACGCGACCTTCCTAGACGGACAATACGCATCGTTCGGAAAAGTCGTAGAAGGCATAGAAACGGTTGATAAAATCGCTACCGTTCGCACGAATAGAAACGACAAGCCTTTAGATGAACAAAAAATGTCAAGCATTCGCTTTGTAGAAAAAGCGTAGATAATAAATGTATTTTTGCACATTTATTTAGTTTTTATCAGGTGATAACGTGAAAAAGTTTCTTTCTAAACTTAATTCATTCACAGAAAAATTCTCGGGATTCATAGTCAAAGCAAGATGGATATTCATAGCAGTATTTGTTGTGCTTACGGCAGTTTCTTGCTATATGATTACGCAGAATAAAGTCGTCTACGACCTTTCGGGATATTTGCCTGCAGATAGCGACGCGACCAAGGCTCTTAACGTTCTTAAAGAAGAGTTTGACGATAAGGGTATGGCGTACGTAATGGTTTCGGGCGTGTCTGAAAAAGAAGCGCTTGATATCAGAAACGAATTGGCTAGCATAGAAGGCGTTGCTACGGTAACTTACGTAGAAGAAATGAATTATAAGAATGGCAATGCGCTCTATACCGTAACGCTTAGCGATTACGACTCAACCCCAGTCGCGTTTCAAGCTATGGAAGACATAATGAGCGCATTAGAAGATGAAGAAGCTTATTACACGGGACAGTCGGCGTATTCGTATTACACGCGTTTAGAAACCGAAGAGAGTATATTAAAGATAGGCGTGGTAATAGTAATTATCATACTTATAATGCTTGTTTTTACTTCCAAGACCTACTTCGAGCTTGTCATTATGTTGATATGTTTCGGTGTGGCTGTAGCTCTTAATATGGGCACAAACTTTTTGTTCAACGGTATATCGTATATATCGAATCTTGTTTCGCTTGTATTGCAACTCGCGTTGTCAATAGACTATTCCGTCATAATGTTACATCGCTATATGGAAGAGCACAAGCTGGTTTCGTCACCCGAAAGTGCTATGGTGGTAGCCGAAACTAAAGGAATTAAGGAAATTTGTTCTAGCTCACTAACAACAATAGCAGGGCTCGTGTCGCTTGTTCTTATGACGCTACCGATAGGTGTAGAAATCGGCTTATCTCTTGCAAAGAGCATAGTGATGAGTTTAGTTTCAGTTATATTCTTAATGCCCGCTCTATTAATATTGTTTGATAAGATATTAATGAAGAGCGCACATAAATCGTTTGTACCTAACATAACCAAGCCGGCTTTTGCAATACTAAAAGCAAGGAAGGTTATAGTAGCTATCTTCTTAGTAGTTACGATACTATCGGGAGTGGGACAATTTTTCAATACTTACTCATTCAACTACAACGGAAGTCCTAGAATACTTAAAGCACAACAAGCGATGAAAGAAGATTTCGGCACGTTAAACTCTTTCGTAGTTATAGTCCCGAAAGGCAACCCCGAGCAAGAGAGAGCGCTTGCCGAGTACGTAATGGATTATGAAATTATTGATAGCGTTAACGCGCTTTCTACGATAGAAATCGCAGAAGGCGTATATTTGACGGACGAGTTCACGAAAGATGGGGTTGTAACGGCTTTTTCGGGCTTATTATCTAGTTCGGGAATGGATATTCCTTCCGATAGCCTAGAAACGTTTGCGACAAGCACGTTTAATGGATATTGTGAGAGTAAGGGAATAACCGCGACTACCGATACCAAGGTGCGTCTAGTAGATTTATTGGAATACGTAGCGAGTGACGATACGATTTCGGCGCTTTTGAAAAATTTTGCCCCGCTTATGGAGCAATTAGTTTTTGCTAAGAGTAACCTTGAGAGCGCGAATTACTCGCGTCTTACTTTCAATATCAACGCACCTATCGAGAGCAAAGAAGCTTTTGAGTTTTTCGATAAGGTAAAAGTCGATTTTGCCAACTATTACGATGAATACTATATGATGGGAGAGAGCTTCGCGTGCTACGAGATGTCTTTATCGTTCAGTAGAGATAACTTGCTAGTTTGCTTATGTACAATTATTTTCGTATTGGTTATACTGCTCTTTACCTTCCGTAATTTCTCGATACCCGTCGTTCTCGTTCTTGCAATTCAAGGTGGCGTATGGATAAACTTCGTAATACCATTCTTGCAACAATCACCGATTTGTTTTATCGGCTATTTGATAATAAGCGCCGTACAAATGGGAGCGACTATCGATTACGCGATAGTATTAGCGAATAGATATGAAACCACTAAAAATAATTTCGACAATCGCTTCGAAGCAATGGCTACTGCACAGAACGCAACCTTCCCAACCGTTATTACTTCGGGTATAATACTGATAGTAACCGGTATTGCGTTAGGAATAATGTCGTCGGGCGTTGTTTCTGAATTAGGTACGTTGCTAGGTATAGGTGCTGCTACTTCGGTTGCAATCGTATTATTCGTTTTGCCGTCGCTACTAGTCTTAACGGATAAATTGAATGACAAAATGTACTTCAATAAGATTTTCAAGAAGAAACCTGTTATTCAAGAAGAACCGGTAGAACAAGAAGACGCGGAATAATACGTTCGCAACGCGTACGCACACACGTTTCAGTGAATTTCATATTGATTTTTACATAAACGCGTGGTAAAATATTTGTATTACACAATTGTGGAGAAAGAAATATGAAAACTTTTTCAAAGAGATTAGCAGTTTGCATAGTAGTGCTTGTACTTGCAGTAGGCTCTGCAGTAGGTGGAGTTTTGGCATACAAAGCAATTGAGCCACAACCCGATTATACTATGATGGTAGTATCTGATACGCACGTTTTCTTAGATAAGCATATTGGAAATAGGGCAGAGGACTATCAAGCTTTCGACGCTATGAGAGCAGGAAGATTGGTTCATTTTTCAGAAACTATTTTTGAAAATACGTTGAATTTAGTAATGGAAGAAAAGCCCGACGCACTTATCGTCCCAGGAGACCTTTCCGACGTTGCTACCAAAGAAACGCATATCAGAATTGCTGAATATTTTAAGGAAGTTGAAGCAAATGGTACGGAAGTATTCGTTGTCCCCGGCAATCACGATATCGGTGTACCCGGACTCGGCGTATCGTTTGAGAACGACGTTGAAGAGCAAATCGAAACCGTTGATTATGATGGTTTCGCAGAGATTTACGCAGACTTCGGATATGCGCAAGCTATCGACCGTCACGAAGGTAGCATTTCATATGCAGCAGATATGGGCGAAATGTACAGAATTATTTCTGTTGATGCACAAAGAGCTAGAGAAAGTGAAAAGTTGAGTGACGACCTAATCGAATGGACTGTTGCAGCAATCAACAAGACGTTTGAAGACGGAAGAATTCCAGTTGCAATGAGCCACTATTCGCTAGTTAGCCACTATGGAGAAATCTTGACCAACTTCACGTCGGAAAAAGCTAGTGTAAACGATATGGATTATTTCAGAGAAGCAATTATGGCATCAGGTCTAGAATATTGGTTCTCCGGACACATGCACGCTAGTGATATTGCTAGTTACACAAACAAAAACGGCCAAACGATTTATGATATAGAAACAGCATCTCTTCCTGGATATCCTGCACCTATTAGAAAGGTAGAAATGTTCGGTGACGTATTCGAATTGAGCACGCAATATCTCAACAAGATTGACGAAGCTACTTTACCTGATTTCCTAACGGAAGAAGAAAGAGAGGGCTTGACGCAAGACACCACAAACTATCTCAAGAAGTGCATAGAAATCGACATGATGGATAACATCAAGGTTAGATATTTAGAGCAAGTATCCACAATGTTAGTAGGTGCGTTTGATATAGATGTAACTTCAGAAGAAGGTGCTGAATTGTGCGCAGATTTCGAACAATTCGTACTAGACTTAATGGAAATGCCTTTATACGATAAAGATGCTGAAAAAGGTGAAAAAACGCTAGAAAGCGTTTGCGCTAAATATGGACAAAAGCTTCCTGCTATCGACGAAAAGACGGTAGGGGAACTCATTTTTGGCTTTGTTGCAAGAATGTTCGCAGGCGACGAAAGTTGCCCGAAAGGAAGCAATATGGACAAAGTTTTGAGATTTGCAGTATATGGTGCGCTAGACGGATTGTTCGTAGACCTAGACCTATTTGGTAGACTTCACGAAATCAATCCTGACGTACAAGAAACAGATTTCTCAGAAACCATGCCTAAACTATTTACAACGGGCGATTTAGACCTTGTTGATAACGAGTTGATTGGCAACGTTTTGAAGTCGGTTCCCGCTGTTAAAGATTCACCTATTGCAGGAATTGTTAACCAAAGCTCGGCAGACATTTTGAAATCGCTTTCGGCTATATTAGCAATGATAGAGTTATACGATATTAACGTAGGCGAAATAATAGATGGCGAAAACGGCGACCTTAAGTTCGGAGCAATCTTTGATTTAGCAATGAGTTCACTAGCAGACGGCATAATAAACGACTTTTCTGTAGAAGACAATAACGTTGTTTTAGGAGAAGAAGAATAAAAAAACAATAATAAAAAACAAACCGTCACTAAATAATTGACAAAAGCGAAAAAAACACTTAATATATAATTCGACCTAGGTCGAATGGAGGAATATCGAAGTGGTCATAACGAGGCGGTCTTGAAAACCGTTTGGGCGAGAGCCCACGGGGGTTCGAATCCCTCTTCCTCCGCCAAAAAGAACCGAATCCAAACCCTTACGGGTGGGTTTGGTTCTTTTGATATAAGATACATAAGCAAGGGGGGGAAACAGTATGTACGACAATATTGGAAGCAAAATTAAAATTGTAGCACAAATATTATTTGTGTTGGGCGTTATTGGTAGTATAATATTTGGATTCGTTATATGTTTTGGATCAGAAGATTTTAAGGCCATCGGATTTTTGTATATTTTGCTAGGTGGTTTAAGTTCTTGGTTATCTACGTTGTTAATGTATGGTTTTGGTGAGTTAATTGAAAGAGTATGTAGTATAGATAAAAAAACACTTATTGATACTTCTCCAAGAATAGTATATAAACAAGAAAATTCTGCAACTATCAAAATGCCTATTACTGATATAACTAA
>JAFXIQ010000039.1 GCA_017533005.1 Clostridia bacterium
AAAAACAGCCCAACGCTCAAGAGGAGTTTACTAGGTCGTAAATGACCATACCCTACTCACTATCTCAACAACCAACACAGCCGTTATGTATTAACGGTGGAGAAACGAGCAATACGCGAAAACGCCACGCTTTGAGCTAGGAGTTTACTAAAATGTAAATGACTAATGTTACACCTATCTCAACGACATACACCAGCGTTATGGAATAACGCGATAGATACGAGTAGAACGCAAAAACAGCCCAACGCTCAAGAGGAGTTTACTATGTCGTAAATGACTCGTAGAGCTAGGGCTGTTTTTAAAGTTATACGAAGTATATATCGAGTTATTTTTTCCAGGTGGTGGGATGGAATAACAATATTATTGGGAATATCTCTAGTCTGCCGGCGAGCATATCAAGACATAAAATCAACTTAGAGAACCAACTATATCCGAAATAAGTGGAAGTAGGGCCAACTTTTCCGAAGCCGGGACCTATATTATTGAAACAGGAAACTACGGCGGAAATGTTGGTTTCGACATCACCATAGTTTTCTATTGATATTAGAAGGAAGGATACTAGCATCAATGCGAAATAGGTTATAATGTAGGTTTTTGTTGTTTGCGCGGTTTCTGTAGAAATAGGTTCGCCGTTCAATTTAGGGCAAACGACGACTCGCGGGTTAAGCATTTTTCTTAAGTCCACAAAAGCTACTTTTGCAAGGACTATGCCACGAGCGATTTTAAATCCACCTGCAGTTGAGCCTGCAGATGCCCCTGTTATCATAAGGAATAGTAGTATCATCTTCGCGAAGGTCGGCCAAGTATTAAAGTCCGTAGACGAAAATCCTGTTGTAGAAACTATAGAAGCAACTTGGAAGAAGGAATGGTGCATCGCCGTTCCAAAATCGCCGTAGACTGATAGAATATCAATGGCTATTGCGAAGGTTGCAACTATAACGATAATGACGTAGGTAAGAAGTTCTTCATTTCTCAATACACGAGAGATGCTTCCAACCAAAATTAGATAGAAAACGCTGAAATTTATGCCGAACAAGAACATAAATATAGCAATTACCATATCGTAGTAGGTGCTTCCGTATGCGCCTATGCTAGCATTTCTAACGCTAAAACCACCCGTTCCTGCCGTACTCAACGATGCGCATATGCTATCAAAAACCGGCATTTTGCCACAGATTAGCATTATAAACAGCGCAACGGTTAGCACTATATAAATCGTGTAAAGAATACGCGCGGTAAGGCTCATTTTCGATACAAGCTTGCCTACATTTGGGCCAGTAGATTCTGCGCGCAAAACATGGATACTACCACTATCGAAGTTAGGCGTAATCGCAAGTACGAAAACTAGAATTCCCATTCCACCTATCCAATTCGTAAAGGAACGCCAAAAAAGTATGCTATGTGGACAACTCTCTACGTCGGCAATAACAGAAGCCCCCGTCGTGGTAAATCCTGCGACGGTTTCAAAAAACGCGTTCATATAGTTGGGAAGAACTTTTGTAATAACAAAAGGAATTGCTCCGATTAAAGATATTATTATCCAAGCAAGCGCAACGATAACGAAACCTTCTTTTGCGTGCAAAACGGTCTTTTTAGGCCTAATAAACACGTTAATTGCTATGGATACAACCAAACAACCTATTACAGGATACAAAAAGGCTTGCCAAGTGTTTTCTTGGTAGATTAAGTCTACTACAATGGGGATTGTCATAAAAACGGCGAGTAAAAATAGAATTTTTCCTAGCACGTTTGTAACTGCTTTATAATTCATACTACTTTAACATTGCATTGATATCACGAACGCCTTTTTCGGTTGTAACGATTAGCACGTCGTCACCGGCTTGGAATACGGTGTCGCCCGTAGGAATGATGTATTTACCTTCTCTAATAATACCGTTTACTAGGAAGTTCTTACGCATATTAAGAGCCTTCAACGGTACGCCTAGGAAATCACAATTATCTGCCGTAAGCGTAAATTCGATAGCTTCGACTTTATCGTGAATTTTATATAGTTGATTAATTCCACTCGTGCCACCGGCTTCTTGCGCACGAACGAATTTCAAAATTTGGTCTGCGACGGCGTTTCTCGGAGAAAGAATAGTATCTAAACCTAAATGCTTAACCATTTGTTGAATGGTAGGTCTATCAACTTTTGAAACGACTTTGTTGACCTTTTTGGATATAGCGTAAAGCGAAACTATGACGTTTTCTTCATCCATACCCGTTAAAGCAACTAGAGCGTTACTCTTTTCTATGTTCATTTCGTCTAATAGCTCGTGGTCGGTACCGTCACCGTTTATAATCGTAGCTTTAGGAAGTTTTTCAGCAAGCTCCATGCATCTGTCTTCATCTTTTTCGATAATTTTGACGGAAATCTTCTTTTTAATAAGCTCTTCTGCAAGATAATAGCCTATCTTTCCACCACCGATTATTGTAACCGACTTCGCTCCTCTACGGAAAATTTGCATTTTTTTGCTGAACTTAGTGATTTCTTCTTCAGATGCCGTTACATGCAAGACGTCGCCTTCTTGAATTACAAAATCGCCTCTCGGTATATAAACCTTATCCCCTCTTTCAACCATGCTAAAGAGCGCGCTTACTGTGTGCTTTTTTACCACGTCGTAAATACTCATACCTATCATGGGATTTTCGGGTTTAATCCTAAATTCAATCATAACGGCAGCGCCATCGGCAAATCTCTCTACGTCGGTTGCCGAAGGGAATGCTAGTACGTTGGAAATTTCAAAAGCCGTTCTTCTCTCGGGATTGAAGAACATATCGAGCTCAAGCTCGCTATTCATGTATTCAATTTCATTGAAATATTCGGGGTCGCGGACACGAGCAATAGTGTATTTTGCACCCAACTTTTTGGCGAGGATACAACACAAAATATTAAGTTCGTCACGTGAAGTACACGCAATTACAAAGTCTGCATTTTCTACGCCTGCATCCATCAAAGAAGAACGGTCTGCTCCACCACCAATAACGCCAAATACGTCGTATTTATTAACAAAGGTTTCTACGACTTCTGCATTTTTATCAACGATGACAACGTCGTGCTTCTCTTGAGAAAGCTTTTCTACAAGCGTTTCACCTATTTTTCCTATTCCGAGTATAACGAATTTCATTTAAAATCTCCTGAGTTACATTTTAACACAATAAAAAACCTTGTCAAGCTATTTATACTATTTCCCCTTCTAGGGGAAAACAAACGACCACCATGATTTTTATTTATTAAACAAAAAAGCTCTAAAACTAGAGCTTTTCGTGTAATCTTTCAAATTATTTTGAATATTTTTCTTTAATTTTGCGAACTACTTCATCGCCTACTTCGCTTGTTTTTGCCGTTCCGTACATATCGGGGGTGAGGACTTTTGCATCAACCATAATTTCTTCAATTATGGAGATAATTCTATCCGACCATTCTTGATAACCGAAGAATTCGAGCATTTGTGCTACCGACCATACCGTTGCAAGTGGGTTAGCAATTTGCTTGCCGGCAATATCAGGGGCAGAGCCGTGAATGGGTTCGAACATTGACGGGAAGGTTCTTTCGGGATTGATGTTTGCGCCTGCTGCGAGTCCCATACCACCACTGATTGCAGCGCCTAGGTCTGTCAAAATATCACCGAATAGGTTAGAAGTAACAACGACTTCAAATCTCTTGGGGTCTTTTACCATAAACATACTTGCAGCATCAACTAGGTAAGAATACGTCTTAACTTCGGGATAATCTGCAGATACTTCTTTGAAGATTTGGTCCCAAAATACCATCGAATAGTTAAGAGCGTTGCCTTTACTGATACTCGTTAAGGTTTTGCCTTCCTTTTTGGCTAGTTCAAAAGCGTATCTTATGACTCTTTCGCAACCCTTTCTTGAGAAAACGCCGTTTTGGATAACGACTTCGTTGTCTTGTCCGGGATAGAGCCAGCTACCGCTGCCAGCGTATTCACCTTCGCTGTTTTCACGAATGAAAACCATATCGATATCTTCACAAGTAACGTCTTTCAAAGGAGTAGGTGCGCCTTTCAAAAGCTTAACGGGACGAATGTTGATATATTGGTCGAATTTTTTGCGGATTACGAGTAGTAAATCCCATAGTGAAATGTGGTCGGGGACTCCGGGATAACCAACTGCACCCAAGAAAATAGCATCAAACTTCTTAAGTTTTTCCATTCCGTCGTCGGCCATCATTTTGCCGTGCTTAAGGTAATATTCGCAACCCCAAGGGAAATGCGTGAAGTCAAAACTGAAACTTCCGTCAACTTCTGCAACTGCGTTCAAAACTTTAACGCCTTCTGCTAAAACTTCGGGGCCTATTCCGTCACCTGCTATAACTGCAATATTGTGTTTCATTACGTTTCTCCTATGCTTTTAGTCAATGAAATCTTACAACTAAACGCACAAAAAGTAAAGCAATTCCGTAGCATTTATCCGTATATACGTTCAAATGTTATTTTATGAGAAAAGAATACGATAATGGTTACTATGAAGGGGACTGGGTTGACGGCAAAGGAAACGGTTTAGGTACGCTATACTATAACGACGGCACGTATAAATACGGTTATTGGGAAGACGATGAATTCGTATTATACGCTGATTAAAAAATAAAAAAGTGGAGCATTGCTCCACTTTTCGCTTATTTATACTTTTCTTGGGCCTTTGCAATGTTTTTCTTGATGGTTTCACGGAGATGTGTGGGGGATATTACTTCTACGTAATTCATATATTGCATTGCCCAGTATTCCATAGCATTTGGGCTGACTTTCAATCGCACTTTTACCTTATCCCCTACTTTCGTCATGGTTATATCGTAACCAAACCAGTCTATAACTTGGTCGATAATCTGCTCTTCACAAAGAAACTCCACTGTTTCCGCCTTATCTGCGAACATATACGGCCTTGACATTGATAGTTCTTTGTAGTCGATTCCATTTTTGTATCCTTCAATCGTGCGAAGTTCTGTCGCTACGTCGTCTAGAATTTTCATATCGGTTATTCTATCTAACCTAAAAT
Organism: Clostridia bacterium; assembly: GCA_017533005.1. Classification (GTDB taxonomy): domain Bacteria; phylum Bacillota; class Clostridia; order Christensenellales; family DTU072; genus RGIG6449. Next base: position 5,017 of record JAFXIQ010000039.1, read on the forward strand.
AGCCCATACTCTTCCATTTCTCTTTGTATGCAAACAAATAATATCTCTGATTATGAAGTATGAGTTGATAAGGACTTACTACGTGCGTAGCGGTCTTTTTAAGCTTTTTATCTACGCCGTATTTGTTGAAGTTAAAGGATATTTGCTTCTTGCTAGCAATGGCTTCGTCGATTAGTTCAATGCTGTAGAAAAGTTGTTGATTATCGCTCTTATTCCAGTCGTTGACAGTGTAAATATTCTTGACGTGAGAACGGAAGTACGCATTAGACAATCCACATAACTTCTCGATTAGCTCTTTGCTATGCTTTGCCGTAATATACTTACTGGAAAGCACTCCGTCAATAAGCATTCTAAGCTCGCTATCTTCGATTTTTCTTGAGTCAAGATAGCTACCTTGCCTTACGCTCTCGATATAAATCCCTTCCTTTTCGAGAGCTTCTTTAAGAAGAGAAATCTTTCTACCGATATTTTTTCTCTCTATTACTATTCCGTAATCTCTTTCAAGATAGTCGCCAATGTCCTTTTGTGTTAAAGGATGGTCGATATCGCTATACTTCTCGAAGATTTGTAAAATTCGTAATAGTGCTAACCCTTTGCTTTCGATTGATTCTTTCATTGTTTCTCCTATATATCCACGTAAATTAGTGCGACAAATTCGGGACGTTAATATTATGCGCGCATAGTTAAAAATTGTCAATACGGAATTAAAAAAGACAGCTCATGCTGTCTTAATTTTATCAAATGAACTTTTTGAGATGCTCCATGCTTCTCTCTGTCGTTTTGAAAGGATCCCTAGTGAAATCGTGCTCGATTACACCGTATTTAGTGCCGATGGCTTGGGCTTTTTCTATTATTTTTTCAAAGTCTAATTCGCCGTCCCCAACGTCTACTATTCTAGGTATAAGGAATTTCTTTTTGTAATCTTTGAAGTGGATAAGTCTAGCACGTCCATCTAGCTTCGACATAAATTCAACAGGGTCGTAACCTGCAAACCTTGCCCAAAACACGTCGAAAATTATATCAACGTCAGGCATAAGCTCAATTAAGTAATCAAAAACGATTTTTTTGTCTACCTTTTTGAATTCAAGAGAATGGTTATGGTAGGCAAGTTTGAGATTATATTCCTTGAGCCTGTCGCTAGCCTTGTTCATCTTATCGGCGAATTCTTTTATCGCTGTTATTCCGCCATTTTGATATTTTAATGGCATCATACCTAGCCCAATGAGCTCTGCGCCGAGCGTCAAATGTTCTTCTGCGAGCGCATCAATATCATTCGTAATTCTAGCAAAAGGCGAATGTGTAGCAGGAAGTTTAAGTCCGTTATCGTCGGCGATTTTCTTTAGCTCATTAGGTTCAATCGGGCAAAGCGCCGAAATTTGCGCACAAGTACAACCGTATTCTTTTAACTTTTCAAACGTCGCCGGAATGTATTCTTTACTTTTCAATTTATTCCTAAAAGTATATAATTGGCTCCCTAATTCCATAAAAACGGCTCCTTAACTTTATGTTTCTATTATATACCAATTTAAAAATAAGTCAATAGGCATTAAAAAATTAAAGTACGCGCTCTCATCGCAGGCTCGTTGGCTAAGTAATAGTGAAGTAAAAGCAAAAGAGAGTATCAAACGATACTCTCTTTTACTTTGGCTCCCACTGTTGGACTCGAACCAACGGTCCGGAGTGCGGGCATAGCCCTTCTCGGCTACACTACAAACAGTCCACCGGACTATTTGCTTTACGTTTCGCCCCCTTTGTTCGTGCGCTACGC
>JAFXIQ010000040.1 GCA_017533005.1 Clostridia bacterium
CGCCAGCGTTCGTCCTGAGCCAGGATCAAACTCTTAAGTTCAATTCTGACTTAAACTTCTCTCTCTTTTACACTAGCGTAAAAAATTGAAGCTTTAAATTCTCAAAAAAATTGCGCGATGCTTTCGCATCTGTTCTAATTCGCTTCAAAACCTGTCTGTTCAATTTTCAATGTGCGTCCGCTACCGCTTTTTTGCGACAGCTAGTATATAATACTCCAAAGAAACTATCGTGTCAACGATTTTCATTCACTTTTTTATATTTTTTAAAATTTTTTTTTAACGAAGTTATCCACATTCTTTTTAGCGAGATTTTTCGCGTTGCTTTATTTTATGGTTACTTCGCGCGTATACGCGCATATGCGCGCATTTTGTTAGAGCTTCTTTTAAAGATTTTTGCGAGTTTTCCACAATAAAAGCACTCTTAAAAAATATAAATTTATTTGTCAAAATACAAATTTTGGGTTGCTATTTTCGTTTTTTAGGTTACCTATTATGCGCTTTGCGTGAAAATTACGCTTCCATTTCCACAATCCAATACGCCACCGTTATTACCATAACTCAAGCCACCTATGTCTTTGCTATCACTATACGTGCCTAATACGCTAGCGTTAGCATACTTGATTTCTGTGAGATTCTTAACTCTAAAGAATCCACTCAAATTAATGGCTGTTACGCTATACGGCAATATTACGGTTTCTAAATTAACGTTATTGTAGAAACAGAACCTTTCTATCTTTCTTACACCATTACGCACGGTGAAAGTCGTACCTTGCTTTTTAACAGGGTATAAGTACATAATCGTCTCGTCTATTGAGTATAGACAGCCGTCTATCGCTTTAAACGTCATATTGCCGTCTTCTACGCTTATTGAAGCCAAATCGTTAGCGTTAGAAAACGCAGTCAATCCTATCGCCATAACGTTCTTTGGTAGCGTATAATGGCTCACGCCTATCTTGTTTGAATAGTATACAAGTTGCACTTTACCTTTACTATAAAGCGAGCCGTTATCAGATTCATACGTAGCGTTGTCGGCGTCTACGTAGAAAGCCGTTTTAGGTGAATTAGCGAAAGCATCAGCCTTAATCACATTAGCACTCTTTCTAATGAATACGTCGCCTAGCATACTACAACCGCTAAACGCACCGGAGTATATGGTTGTAACGTTTCTAGTATCTAGCGTTGAAAGGCCACTACCGCTGAACGCTTCCCCACCAATAGTAGTAACCGTTGACGGAATTACGATTGTCTTAAGCGAAAGCGTTGATTGGAAAGCACGCATGGGTAGCTCAGCAATAGTTGCATTTATCATTTCTACTTGTTCTAGCGCTCTACATCCATTGAATACGCCTATACCTAAAGATGCAATCTTATTAATCTTAACGCGTTCCAAATCAATACAGTTCTCAAAAGCAAATCTATCTATTTTAGTGACTTTATTAGCTGTAAAAGTCTTAAGTTTATCGCAACCTTCAAACGCGTAATCCTTTACCCAAGCATCGCCTTCTATCTCTACAGCAGTTAAATTGTTGACGCCTTGGAATGCATATTCATCTATCAAAACTACATTGTTTGGGATAATAATCTCTTGCAATAGGGATTCCGTAAAGGCGTTTTGGCTAATTGTGGTTATGTTTTTACCTATATTAACGCGCGTTACGATTGAGTTCGCAAAGGCGCTTTCCCCTATCTCTTTTATGGGTAATCCTTTGCATTCATCGGGGATAGTAACTACGCTACTCGTTCTGTCTATACGCTTAACTAAAATAAGATAAGTTTCGTCTTCTGATAGTTCGTAAGCGAATAACGTATCGCTATAAGTAGGTCTATCTTCCCATTTGGCGTAAAGGTGTGTATCCCCATAAGCCATTATGCTGAAGTCAAACGGGCGAGTGAGTTCTTCGTCTGCATACCAACCCACAAAAATTCTATCGCTCTTTTCATAGGTGCGATTTTCTATTTTTGTGTACTTTTCAATTTGTGCTAGTTCAGGAATCGACTCTTTGTCAAGGTGGTAGTAAATATTAACCCACTCCGTCACTATCGGCGAATCGCTAGCCCAACGCGCATATAGTGTAACGTCCTTCTTTATAAAGAAGTCGTTCGCTTGTCTATATTCAACTTCACTATCCGTGCACCAATATTCAAAACGGTCATCTGTTTTTGTGGGCTTGGGAAGCAAGTTTACGTTAATTTTTGTGCCGTTAATATATCTAACAGATTCTATGAGCGTACCACCTCTCGTTTCAAACGAAAGCGTGTAGTAAGTGCCGTTTTCTTGCCATTTAGCATATAAAGTTAACGATTTAGTAACGGTTGCATTAGCTTTATACGGATATTTGAAGCTGGAGTCAGTGTACCAGCCTATAAAATCGTATCCTATCCTATTCGTTGAAGGAAGCACGATAGTAGATCCGATTTTTATGGTTTGATTGGGGACTGCTTCGCCACCGTTTGCGTCAAAGGTGATGGTTACGACGTCTTCTTCGGTGATTTCATTGGGAAGCCACTTGGCATATAGTATGGTGTTTTCATAGAACTTGTCGCCCGGCATAAACACGGTTAAAAGATTCTCGTCATAACACCAACCTACTAGCGTATAGCCTTGGCGTTGGCTGTACCACGATTTGTCGATAGGCATACCTTTAGGGACGATTTCCGAATCAACAGCCGTACCACCTTGCGTGTAAAAAGATATAACTATCGGATCGCGCATATTCCACTTGGAATATACTCGTACGTTACGCTTGTAATCGTAAGTTTCAAAATAGTCTTCCGGTACGGGTGAAGTATATTCTTTATCAAAATACCAACCTAAAAAGTCGTAATAGTCCTTTTGTAGTGTGGGAAGGGTATATTTTTCCTTGTTGTTTATGACTATCGACTGCTCTACGCCGTCAAATCCGTGCATATACAAGGTTATTTCGCGTTCTTTTTCGGGTATTAAAAAAACACAGCAAAGAGTTACTGTGGTTATAACTACTGCCATTACTACGGAAGTAACGATTATGAAGATATTTCTTTTTTTGACGTCCTTCCACATCTTTTTAAAGGCGATTTGGACGGAATTAAAGAAAGTTCTTATTTTTAACAGTAAGTTTGTCATTAGCCTCCACTACCCCAATAAATCAAGGATTCATTGCATTCTTCATTTATTGCGCGTGTTGATATTCTGTCGCTAAGCTTGATACAGTTAGCAAAAGCATAGTTTTTTACGTATAATTCTACGCTATCTTCATTACTGCGTAACGTTACACTTTCTAGCTCATGCATATTCATAAACATTCCTTCATCAATTTCTTTGACGTTGCCGTTTATGATTATGCTCTTCAAAACTCTGTTGTTCTTGAAGGAATATTCCGAAAATTCAGGGTCTACCATAGCTCTTACTACGGGTTTTCCGTTAATTTCATTAGGTATTTCTATATACTCTAACGCTATGCCACCATAGTAACCAACTAACGCATACCCTACTATATTAGCATCGTCTGCGGGATTGGTCAAGGTGTAAGTATAATTATTATCTACGATTGTGAAAGTTCCCGGTATCCTTTCGTACGCGCTACTAGTCGCAGAAACACTGTTTCCACTATCCCTTACCGGTACGTACATTTGATATTTGAGCGATGGATTTTCATCTTCTACAGGGATTCTTATGTAAACGGAGTCGTGGGCATTTTGCGTCCAAACTGCATAAGTAACCCCTGCCGATGCTACGACAAGGACTACAAATACGAGTATTAAAATTAAAACCAACGACTTATTTTTCATATTTTCTCTCGTTATTCAGCCGGTGTGGGGCTTGCGCCTACCTCAACCGATATCGCTACTGCTAGATATACGGGCTTACCACGCATATCCGGGTCAAGAAGCTCATCAACTTCTTTCAAATAAACTTCTGCGTGTATGTAGATTTCTTCCGAGCCGTATATAGCAAAACTTCCACTAGTATTATCATCAGAAAGCGTTAAGAACGCCTTACCGTCGTTACCTTCGCCTAGTACGGCGTCTTCTGCAATTGGGTCTCTGCTCGTTGAGAAATAAATTCTTTTGATAGCAAACGTACCGTCTGCATAATAGTCGTCTATATCGACTTCGTTATTGTTCTCATCGTAACCACCTGATTGCTTAAAGCGTAGGTTAAAGTTACAAGTTGCATACGTTGAACCATCTGCGACGACTTCTTCACATACCCAGTATTCGCTACCTACATATGGCCACGAGCCACCTTGCACCGTATATTCAGCGTTCCAAACTACGTTACCGTCAGCATCAAGTTTGGGTTTATAGTCGGTTTCTTTGGAATAACCTACAAAGTCTTCGCCTTCGTAAAGCGACTTCTTAGTGGTTTCCCATATTCCATTTGCTTTATCTTGCCATACGATTGTACCGTCTGAATTAAACTTGGGATAAAGCGTATAGCCTTCTGCATCCTTGGGAAGTTCCACCTTTACATACGACCAGCCTTCGTTATAAACTCTAAACGCGCTATCAATATTCGATACGCTGGCGGGCTTTTGTACGTAACTAGGGTTATCATCCGAGCCGTTATACGTTACTAACGGGTCTACGTGCAAACCTTCTGCTATAGCGCCCGGCATTGCAACTGCAGGCGTTAACCCTTCTTCATTATCCACGATAACACTGTCTACGTATACGTAAAGCAAGCCGTCTGCCGTGATTTCAAAGAAATACGGGGTTATTGTATCTTGTTGATACCAAGCCACAGTGAAAGCCGTCGCAACTAATAAAACTGCGACTAGCAATACACTTATAGTTATAATTTGCTTGGTTTTTTTATTTTTCATACGCCCGTTTATTATTTTAACACCTTTTTTACACTTTTTCAATATACAATATTTGTTATTAACCGCAGTAGAATGCGTATAATGTCAAGCCAGTTCCGATATAACCGCTTGTGTATTTCAAGAATCTGTTTTCAACGTCGTTAGGCGTTTCTCCACTCTTCCAAGTAGATACGTCATTCGTTAGGTATTGATACATGTAATCTATTATCGATGCATTGTCCTTATCATACAAATTGCAGAGTTGAACACCTAATGTTTCAAATGTTACTACTAAATTAGCCTTGCTGCCCGTTTCAGTGTATTCTATCAACAAATATTCAGGAATGTTTCCGATTACCATACAGCTTTCTTCTATAGACAAGGTTCCACCATCGGAAATTCTTTTGCCATAGGCCTCTGCATCTTTCTCATCTAACGATAGTCCACCAGCAGGGCTATACGTTAAGGC
>JAFXIQ010000041.1 GCA_017533005.1 Clostridia bacterium
CGAAGTCCCCTAATACGCGCTCTCGCCACAAAGGGGTTTTCAATATTGAGAACGCCACCTACGCAACCACTTACGCAAGCATTCAATTCCACGAAATCGGTATAGTATAAATCACCGTCTTCTATCTTCTTTAAAACTTCTATACAGTTCTCGATACCATCGGCTGCAAGATATTTTTCTTTGTTAGAGCCCACGGCTTCGCCACCACTGCTTGCCCAACTCATTCCTAAAGCACCCGTAGTGCGTAAAGGCTTTATTTCCGTAAGTTTAGGCATAACGTTCAGTAGCTTGAAATAAATTTCGCTGATAGCAAGAACACCGTCTACGTCGGGCTTTTCTAAACCGAGTCCCGTCTTAAGTGCGAAAACTTTCGCAGGACACGGCGAGATGAAGAAAACGCCTATGTCTTCAGCGGGAATTCCCTTCTTGAGAGCATTTTCGCGAGCCATACGCGCCGCAACGTTTACAGGAGCAATAAACGGCACTAAATGTTCCACTAAATTATGGAATCTAACCGTAACTAACTGTACGATTGCAGGACAAGCCGAACTGATAATGGGCTTTTTAATTTTACCCGTTGACAAAGCAACTCTAGTAGCTTCTGATACTAACTCTGCACCCTTTGCGACTTCGAAAACCTCGTCAAATCCGAGCTCTATAAGTCCATTCAATATAATATTTACGTCGTTCATATTGTTGAACTGTCCGTAAAGCGACGGCGCAGGCAAAGCGATTTTGTACTTATAACCCTTTATAATGTCAAACGGGTCGTAAGCCGGAAGCTTGGCTTGATGTGGGCAAATACGTACGCACTCGCCACAACCGATACAGCGGTCATATAAAACTTTTGCTTTTCCATTACGAACGCGAATAGCTTCGGTAGGACACCTCTTCATACAAGAAATGCACCCTCTGCACTTTTCGGGGTCAAGCGTAACGGTATGTAAATCTTTTCTCATATTTCCAATCCGAATTATTTCTATCCAAAGTATATCGTCATATAGACGGTAGTACCTTCTCCAACTTTGCTGTCTATTTTAAACTCATCGGAATACTTCTTCATATTTGGAAGCCCCATTCCTGCACCAAAACCTAAATCTCTTATGGTATCGGTCGCAGTTGAATAACCTTCTGTCAAAGCAAGTGAAATATCAGGAATACCCGGGCCGTTATCCTTCAATATAATATCGATTTTATCTTCATAAATATCTACGATAGCCTTGCCACCACCAGCGTGAATAACCATATTTATTTCGCCTTCGTACATAGCAATTGCAACCTTTCTTATATCGACAGGGTTTATGCCGAGCATTTTTAATTTCTTCTTGACTTCGTCCGATGCCGTTCCTGCAGACGCAAAATTGTTGCCGGAAACGTCAAACTCTAATCGAAGCGACGTCATACTCTCAATTCTCCCGGATGTAATCCTTCTGCGTACAAAGCACCACATGCAACGTACATACGGAATTCGCTCGTTAGAATTGCAATGCCTTTTTGTTTGGCGATTTCAATCATTTCCGGGGTAGGCATTTTGCCACGAACAAGTGCAATACACTTGATGTCCATCATGTCTGCCGTGCGAATTACTTGTGGATTGCATAGGCCTGATATGAGAAGTGCTTGGTCTTTTACAAATGCGAGAACGTCACTCATCATATCGGATGCGCATGCACTACGGATTTCTGTGTCAAGCATGTCTTCTCCATAGCACACTTTTGCTTCCAAAATTCTTGCGATTTCACTAATTTTCATATTTTTCTCCGTGTAATAAGTGGATTTTAATTTAATTTCTTGAAGGTTTTTCCCATTGCTCTCTTGTGTGCAGTTCGAGCATAGGTATTGTCAACTTTTTGTTTAACTTCTGGAGTAGCTACTCCCGTCAAAAGATAAGTATCCAAATCTTTGTAAGTGATACCCATATCCTTTTCGTCGGTTTGTCCCTCGAATAGTCCTGCAGACGGGGCCTTATCTATAATTTCGCTAGGACAGTCAAGATGACGTAGCATCTCGAAAACTTCCGTTGCGGTTAGGTCGGTTATAGGATTCAAGTCAAATGCGCCGTCCCCCCATTTCGTGAAGTAACCCATTGTGAATTCACTACGGTTACCGGTGCCCGCAACTAGATAGTTTTTCCTTTGTGCATAATTGTATAGCGTCAACATACGAAGCCTAGGATTAACGTTAGCGTAAGCCATAGGCGTTTGACTCTCATCTAACGGGATAAGCACCGCGTTCAATGCTTCTTTAACTGGCGTTAAGTCGACTTCTAAAGTCTTAATATCGAATTTCTCATTCAAGAGAAGTGCGTGATCACGGTCTTCGCCATAATTACGGCTAGATTGACAAGGCATTATTATACCCGTAACGTTAGGCGTTGCCATTCTTGCCAATATACCTACAAGCGCGCTATCCTTACCACCACTCATTCCTAATACAATGCCATCTGCGTGGGCGCTCGCTAATACCGATTTAATCCATTCAACACGCTCTTCTATACTCTTACGATAATCCATACTAGCTCCTCAATGTTATAATCAAAACAATTATAATATATAATTAGTAAAATTTCAATAGGCAATTTTATTATTACGCAAATGAAAAGTGGCTCTTAACGAGCCACCGTCTTATATATTCGGGATAGACCAATCGATAGGCTCCTTGCCTAACTTCTCTAGAATGGCGTTAGCTCTAGAAAAATGCTTGCAACCGAAGAAGCCGTAGTATGCCGAAAGCGGGGATGGGTGTGGAGCTTCTAACACAAAATGATTAGTATTGGTTATAAGCTCTTTTTTTGCTCTCGCAGGTGCCCCCCATAACAAAAATATCACGGGCTCTTCGCGCTTATTTAACGCCTTGATTACGTTATCCGTCACAAATTCCCAACCCTTCTTCTTGTGTGATAGCGGTGAATGTGCACGCACCGTGAGTATGCTGTTCAAAAGCAACACTCCACGCTTCGCCCACGGAGCTAGGTATCCATTATTAGGAATTGGGATACCTAAATCACTATTTATCTCTTTATAAATATTTTGTAACGACGGTGGAACTTTCACCCCGGGCTTAACGGAAAAACTCATTCCGTGTGCTTCTCCCGGATTGTGGTAAGGGTCTTGACCTATAATGACTACTCTAACATCGCTATAAGACGTAGCCTTAAGCGCATTAAAGATATCGTACATATCGGGGTATACGGTTTCTTTGCGATATTCTTCAGCAAGAAAGGTGCGTAAGACCTTATACGTATCCGACGCAAAAGTGCTCTCTAATATTTTATCCCATTCATTTCCTATATTAACCATAAGAGCATTATATACCCTTATGTAAAATTTGTCAATTAAGCGTATTGCAAGGGTTGTTACAGAAAAGAATTATCATACATAGCGCTAGAATGTTGTTATTTGAGCAACAACCGTTATTGCAAGTATCGTTGCAACAACAGCCACCATTACACAAAAATATCAAAAGCAAAGCAAGCGTACTATTATTACCTAAATTCATATAGTCTCCTTTCAACAAAATATGTCGTTTCTCTACAATATGCGTGGAAATCTTCAAACGTGCATAATTTACAATCAAACGGGAGGTTTATATATGGAAACGATTATTCTCGACAACCTTGATACCGAAGAAATCTTCAAAGAATACATTCCGTCTAATGCAGACCTCGCCGATATGTGTCAGTTTTTCTCAGTTTTTACAGACGTCACAAGAATGAAAATGCTAGCTGCACTATCAATATGCGAGTTATGCGTTAGCGACCTAGCGTATCTTCTTAAATTCAATCAAACGACGGTTTCGCACCAATTAAAAATCCTGCGTGATGCAGGAATGGTTGCGACTAGACGCGATGGGAAAATTATTTACTACAGAGTAACCTGTCCACACATTAACGAAGTTATGCTAACGGGAGCTACCTACCTATGCGACGTGCATAAAAAGAAGTTTAGTGAAGGTTTTTCGTGATTTTTTCCACGATTGGCTTGAGCCATTTATATATCCAAATTAATAAAAAGTCGTAAACGATTGCTATCGCAACGAACAATAAATTTAATACGAAGTATAGTAGTCCTTCTCCCATATTGATAACAATACCCATTGCATCGAAATCAATAAACAAAACGTCCGTTAAATAATACAAGACAAGGAATACGAATGAAGCGTAAACTATCTTGATAGGATAGCTTATATACCATTTAATTCTGTCACTTTTATCTTCTAAAAACACCGTTAAAATGGTATAAAATCCCCCTACCAAAACAAACGACAATATGCTGATGTTCGCAAAAATCGCACCAAGCCCACATACTGCAATATAGCTCAAAATTGCTTCGCGATAGTATTTTTGTGTAAGTGGCAACATAATTGCAATACCTGCGAGCACGTTAAACGTAATCGTCAAAGTCTTGACGTAAAAAGATGCTATTACACACACTAATGCGAGGGCTGAGCTTATACCTGCAAGTGCAAGTCTTTTGGAAGAGAATTTTTTCATACTTTACTACAAAAAATTTGCGAAGAATTTTTTCTTCGCAATGTTTTATTAACAACAAGAAATCAGGTCGCCACCCATACATTCGCAACAGCAATCTGCGCAAATAAGTCCTTGGCAACAATCACACGGTGACATCGCACCTCTTTGCGTACCATAGTCTACGTTGGAGTTACGATATGAACGATCATCGTTATTCGCATAATAACTGTCGTGGGGATTAGTAGTCGCCCTATTAACCATTCTACGATAAGCGTCTTTATACTTGGCATTCGCAGGGTCCATCTCAACGGCAGTCCTTAAATAGTACTCAGCATCGCGTGTTCTGCCTTGAGCATAAAATACTATCGATTGCAAAAAGTTCCATTCAGCATCACGGTATGAAATCCTATTCAATACTGCTTGTGCTTCTGCATAACGTTTTTGTTTAACTAACTCGTCTACTCTACCTAACGTAGGAAAATCTTCTTCAACATCAATTCTTGAAGACGTAGGCGCATCTTCAATAACGTATCTAGACTTCAAAATTTCGTCAGCTTCACGATACGCAGCCTCTATTTCATCTAGCTTTTCACAAGCCTTCGTGCCTTCTTCGCCTAGCTCAAATCTCTTGCTTTCATATTTTGCACGTTCAGTGCGATACGCTTCATAAAGCTCGTTTTGGGTAACGTTATCGCTTACTCCGAGTATCATAAAAGGGTCTTTACGCATTTTATACCTCTTTTCTTAATTACCGATTCGGTACGTGCGCGCAGTCCACAATACACTACGTTTGATAGCGCGCCTTCCGTTATAGTTATATCCATTCTATCGTAACATTCACGAATAGTTCTGATATAGCTATATAAGTTATTCTCCACCATATTGGTGATGGCATTCATATTCTCTTCGTTAAGTCCATTCTCCGGAATTAACGGATTATATCTCTTCTTTTGCTCATCTTCTCGGATGTCGTCATAGGCATCTATCAAGTATACCCATTTGCCTAGAGCATCACACAACTCAATTAAATTTACGTCATCACTCTTGCAAGCAGTTTTACCAACAGCAACTAACATATCCCCTGACGTCTGTAGTACTGCGCCTAAATCTCTACTGCCACTCAATTCTAGTTCTCGTAGGGTATCATAACTCTTTTTTACAGCACTGTCAAGTTCGGGATATTTCTTTGCAATCCTTTTGTATTTACCTTTTAAGAATAATTGTGCAATTTTATGTTTAAAAGAACGGCCGTCGATAACATCATCGTACGCCTTATAATAACCGAGAATAATGTTTATATCAGCGACAACTTCTTGTACTTCATCATTCTCCACAACGGCAAATTTCTTGCCTATAGGATGGATAAAGCATCTTTCTTCATTGATTTTCGGCTCAACTTTTAAATAGTTATGCGCGAGCATAGTAAGGAAAGTTATATCGTAATTAACCGTTAGCCTTGTCATAGGCGTATTGCGCTTACCGATAGTTTTACACAAACCACAGTAATATGCGCGATACGTCGCATAGTCTTTCATAAGCATATTAGGCTTGTCGGCGTTTACGTATCCAAACATTATTTGAGCTCCGTGAGTCCTATCTTGCGCTTAACTTTCGCTATCGTCTTATAAGCTATGCGTTGAGCTTTTTCTGCGCCTTCTTTCGCTACGCTCATCAAATAGCCTTTATCGTTCATAAGTCTATTATACTCTTCTCTTATCGGTCTAAACCTTTCTACCACAGATTCTCCTACTGCTTGCTTAAACGTAGCATAGCCTTTATCGTGGTATTCGTTAACAATATCTTCTATCGTTCTTCCGGTCATTTCCGAGAAAATCGTTAGAAGGTTTGATACTCCCGGTTTATCTTCTCTATATTCAACAACGGTTTCACAGTCGGTTACAGCACGTTTAAACTTACGCATAATGCTATCAGCGTCTTCTATAATAGAAACTGCAGCGTTAGCATCGGGGTCGGATTTAGACATCTTTGACGTAGGATCTTGCAAGCTATAAATCTTTGCACCTTGTTTAGCAATATAACCTTCCGGCACTACGAAAGTCGGTGAATATATATTGTTAAATCTATTAGCTATATCGCGAGCGATTTCTAGGTGTTGCTTTTGGTCTGCGCCTACCGGAACAAGTGCAGTTTGATACAAAAGTATATCTGCTGCCATCAAAACAGGATAGTCGAGAAGTCCCATATTTATGTTATCTTGGTGTTTTGCAGACTTATCCTTGAATTGCGTCATTCTAGTCATTTCGCCGATATAAGTATAGCAATTAAGTATCCAAGCAAGTTCCGTATGTTCTTTTACGTGGGATTGGAAGTAGATAATCGACTTTGCGGGGTCTAATCCACAAGCTAAATACTGCGCAAAGAAAGACATCGCCCTTGCTCTAAATTCAGCGGGGTTTTGTCTAACGGTCAATGCGTGCAAATCTGCTATACCATAAATTGAATTGTAATCATCTTGCAATTTTAACCAATTGGAAATAGCACCGATATAGTTACCGATGGTTATAATTCCAGTGGGTTGAATTCCTGAATAAATTATAGGTTTGTTGATGGGTTGATTTTCCATTTTAGCCTCTGTAAATCTTGAATATCGTTTCTTTAATTTCGCTCTTATCGATAACGGTATCGTGCAAAATCGGTAAACTACTCAATTCTGCAATTTGTTCGGGGATTTCTATGCCTGTATAGTTAGAGAGCTTTTTAACAGCCTTGAAGCTATCGTTCTCTCTCTTTTGCGTGAGCGACTCGTATACGTCTGCAGCGAATTTATATGGGCTAGCAGTTGATACAATAACGGTTTTCGTGTCGTCTTCGGTATCGGCAGTGTAGTTATAATATGCCGAAACTGCAACTGCAGTATGCGTATCCAACAAATAATCGAACATATCGTAGAAGTTGTCGATAGCATCGCTAGTTTCTTCTTCCGTTGAATGATAACCTAAAAATTCGCCTAGTTTTTCTTCTAGCTTGTCTAAATCTAATTCATACTTTCCGTATAAATCTAATTTTTCCATTAAATCGCGAACGAATTCAGCCTTTCTATCGCCGAATTCAAAGAGAAGTCTTTCTAAATTCGAGCTGATAAGAATATCCATTGATGGTGACATCGTCTTGTGGAAAGGTCTATTGACGTCATATCTTCCTTCAGTAAAGAAATCTGTTAAAACATTATTGACGTTACTTGCAACGATGAGCTTGTTAATTGGAATGCCCATCTTCTTTGCGTAATAACCAGCTAGAATGTTACCAAAATTGCCGGTAGGAACTACGAAGTTAATTTTTTCGCCGTCTTCAACTTCTCCACTAGCGTATAGGTCTACGTAAGAAGAAACGTAATAAACGATTTGTGGCACGAGTCTTCCCCAGTTAATTGAGTTAGCTGAACTCAACTTCAATCCAAGTTTAGCGAACTCTTCTTCTGCTTCCTTGTCCTTGAAAATCGTCTTAACTGCCGTTTGTGCATCGTCAAAGTTGCCTTCTATGCCGATAACGTGAGTATTCGCTCCCGTTGTCGTTTGCATTTGAAGTTTTTGCATATCAGAAACGCCTTTTGAAGGATAAATAACAACGATTTCGGTGCCTTCTACGTCTTTGAAACCTTCGAGTGCTGCTTTCCCCGTATCTCCTGACGTTGCAACCAAAATAAGCGTCTTATCACTTGAGTTCGCTTTTTTGCGAGCAAGCGTCATAAGATGTGGAAGAAGCGTTAGTGCGATGTCCTTGAACGCAAGCGTAGGTCCGTGGAAAAGCTCCAAAACATAAGTGCTGTCGTCAACCTTGACAAGTGGTGCAGGGTCGCCGTCAAAACGCTCGTAAGCAGCTTTAGTTGCAGTCAAAAGCTCTTCTTCGGTGTAGTCGGTTAGGAACTTTCCGAGTACGAAAGCCGAGCGCTCATAGTATTCCATAGCGCACATTTTGTCAATATCTTCGCTTGTCAGAATAGGAAAGAACGACGGAACATATAGTCCGCCGTCGCTTGCAATACCTTTTAATATAGCAGAGCCTGCCGATACAGGTGCTCCACCCCTTGTGCTAATGAAGTCCATTGTTACTCCTTGCAATATTTTTTAATAAAGTCGGGTAGCTCGTCATAGTCGCATGAAATCGTCAAAGTGAACGTTGCTTCCGTCTTTTGTGAAATTTGTTCTAGTCTTGTGAAGAACTCGCCCATTTCTGGGATTGGTTTGCCTATCATTCTTGTTGCTCCGTCTATGAAGAAGAAACGGATATCGTAATTTGCTTCTAGCATTCCTTGAATGAAACCGATTAGTCCATCTTCAGATGCTATCTTACTTTCTTTTGAGTTTGTGAAACGGATTTGGTATTTGATGTCGTGAATGTATCTCGACGTATCTGCAATGAAGACGATGTCTCCGAGCTCTTTAGCAATACTTCCGTTTGCTTTTTCGATTATTGTCTTGGTTTTACCTGAACCTTTTGCGCCGTAAATAATTTCAATCATTTAATTCCTCGCATTTATTTCGTGTTACCTATATTGTAACACCTTTTTTATAAAATTCAAGGGGTAATTTAATTTTGATTACTAATTATTAACTCTTTTTGTTAACGCCCTTGAAAAGCTTTCTTAATCTTTGTGGAGCTAGCCTATGAATTATGTCGATAATCTCTTCATCAGCAATTGCTGTTATTCTTCCTGCTTCGAATTGTTCGTCGATAGCTTCTTTAATGTTAGCTACAAGCTCGTCTCTCTTATCGAACTTTTGGCTGTCGTCAAGTTTAAAGTATGAATTTAGCCAAAATGCAATTCCTGCTGTTCCGGAGTGCGCGTCTATAGAAACAAGTGGTGGTCTATTCAATATCTTTTCAGTGTTGAAAATATTGTAAATTTCTTGGTCCTTAAGCATTCCATCTGCGTGAATACCTGCCTTGGTTAGGTTAAAGCTCTTACCTACGAAAGGTGTTCTCGGGGGAATTTTATATCCGATGTTCTTCTCGAAGTATTCGGCTATTTCTGTTATAACAGATAGGTCCATACCATCGGTTGTGCCACGCAAAGAAGTGTATTCTATTGCCATAGCTTCTAGCGGGCAGTTACCCGTTCTCTCGCCAATACCGAGTAGCGAACAGTTAACGCCACTAGCACCGTATAGCCAAGCTGTAGTCGCGTTGGTAACGACCTTGTAGAAATCGTTATGACCGTGCCATTCAAGTAGTGACGATGGAATTTCTGCGTAGTGCTTAAGTCCATAAATGATACCTTGAACGCTTCTTGGCAAAGCAGCGCCCGGATAGCTAACGCCGTAACCCAAGGTGTCGCAACATCTAATTTTGATTGGCATTCCCGATTCGTCCATAAGTTCTTTAAGTGCAGAAGCAAATGGAACAACGAAACCGTAATAGTCGGCACGTGTGATATCTTCGAAGTGGCAACGTGGACGAACGCCTATGGAAATAGCGTCTTTGATGACTGATAAATACTTCTCCATAGCTTCTCTACGCGTTAGGTGCATTTTCTTAAAAATGTGATAATCGGAACACGAAACTAGGATTCCGGTTTCCTTAAGTCCCATTTCCTTGACAAGTTGGAAGTCCTTTTTCGATGCTCTAATCCAGCTAGTTACCTCTGGAAAGTCAAGTCCTAAATCTTGACATCTGCAAACTGCTTCTTTATCTTTATCAGAGTAAATAAAGAATTCGCTTTGTCTAATAAGCCCTTTAGGTCCACCTAGTTTATTCATTAACTTGTATAGGTCTACGATTTGGTCAACCGAGAACGGTGCTTGTGATTGTTGTCCGTCACGGAACGTCGTATCGGTTATCCATATATCCTCTGGGCACAACATAGGAACGTGAGTAAAGTTAAAGAGAGTTTTTGGAATACTCTCATAGTCAAACATCTCACGGAAGAGTTGAGGCTCATCAACGTCTTGCAATCTATGCGTAAAGTTATGCGTTTCTAGAAGATTTCTAGTAGGATTGTAAAAAATTTTTTCTTTCATTTGTATTCACCTTAATCTTGAATATCACTGAGTTTTGCATTTTGGTCTGCAAGTGCGAGAGCTTCTACCATTTCGAACATATCACCATCCAAGAAGTCGGGTAGGTTATATAACGTTAAACCTATTCTATGGTCGGAAACTCTGCCTTGTGGATAGTTGTAGGTTCTAATTCTTTCCGAACGGTCGCCTGTTCCTACTTGGCTTCTTCTGTTCTCTGCGTATTCCTTATCTTTCATTGTTTGGAAGTGGTCGTAAAGTCTACTCTTCATAACGCGCCAAGCTTTATCACGGTTTTTGATTTGTGAACGCTCATCTTGGCATTCAACGACGATACCCGTGGGTAAGTGTGTTATACGAACTGCAGATTCCGTCTTATTAACGTGTTGTCCGCCTGCACCACCACTTCTGTAAGTGTCGATTTTGAAGTCCTTTTCATTAAAATCAATGTCTACGTCCTCTGCCTCGGGAAGAACTGCTACCGTTGCAGTAGAAGTATGTACCCTACCTTGGCTCTCGGTTTCGGGAACTCTTTGTACGCGGTGAACTCCACTCTCGTATTTCATTTTTGAATATGCGCCTAGACCTTTTATCATGAAGGTAGCTTCTTTCGTGCCACCTAGCTCGGTCATATTGACGCTCATATCTTCAACTTTCCAACGAAGTCTTTCTGCAAAACGATGATACATTCTCATGAGCTCGGTTGCAAAAAGCATAGATTCTTCGCCACCTGCACCACCACGGATTTCGATAATAACGTTTTTGTCGTCCATAGGGTCCTTGGGGATAAGTAGAATTTTCAATTCTTCAACTTGTTTTTCACGAGCTTCTTTGACGTCGTAATACTCTAATCTTGCGAGTTCTGCCATTTCCTTGTCATCGCTATTCATCATTTCTTGACATTCATCCATTTCGGAGCTCATCTTCAAATAAACCTCATAAGCCTCGATTATAGGTTGAAGTTGAGAATGTTCTTTAACAAGCTTTTTCCATTCTTCTTGTTTTGCTACTACTTCGGGTTGTCCTATGAGTTCGGAAACTTCATAGTAGCGCTTTCTCATTGTTTCTAATCTCTCAAACATAATTCCTCTACTTGATTACTACGACTCTTTCTATTTGGGGTTCGTTGTAATCCTTAATTATCTCTATTTCGCCGTCAAAAAGCTCGCTAACGGCATGTGCTTCACCGATACCTACTTCAAGTGCAACGGCGCCACCTTCATTCAAATAATTCTTGTATTCAAGAGCTATCTTTCTATAAAAATCAAGTCCGTCTTCACCACCGTCAAGCGCGAGCATCGGCTCGAAATCTTTGACTTCCTTGTCAAGAGTTTCTATATCCTTACTTGGAATATAAGGTGGGTTAGCGACTATAATATCGAACTTTCTTCCCATCACTGCATTGAATAGGTCCCCCTCGATAAATTCCACTTCTGCGTGCAATTTCTCGCTATTTTCTCTAGCTACGCTAAGTGCGTCTGCACTAATATCCGTAGCTACAACCGTAGCGTTCGTATTCAATTTAACAGTTATTGCGACTGCACCTGAACCCGTGCAAAGCTCTAAAATTTGTGGGTTTTCATAACCTTTTGCTAGGTTTATTACCTTTTCAGCTAAAATTTCGGTATCAAATCTTGGAATAAGCACGCTCTCGTTCACTTTAAAATCGTATCCGTAAAAATTGGTGCTACCCATTGCGTATTGCAAAGGCATTCCACTTTCTTTTACCTTCGTTAGAATTTCTTTGGCTTTTTCAAAAGTAGTAGACGGTATTTTCTTAAGTTCTTTGAGTTCGTTCAAATTGTTAGTACCGGTTACGTTCATTAAAACTAGATTTACGTTGTTTTCGTTGTCACAAACGGGTTTCAAATCTTCATAAACCTTTTCTAATGTAAAGAAAGTCGTAAACTTGCTTGTAGGCATATCGGGATTTTCTTCCATTGCCATAACCGTTTTGAATGCTACGATAGCTACTTCGACCATACTATCGTCGGGCTCTTTGGTGGTTAGTTTTTGGAATAGTAAACCTGGTGCTTTACAAATTTTAACGAAAATATTATCGAACTTTGCAAACAACTTCAAGAATTCGTAACTGATTCCTGCGATTAAAGGTAAGAATGCAATTCTTATTAACGCGTTGAAAATCGCAACTTCGTGCCACTTAAATAGTGAGAAGAACAAAATAGACACTACCATTACGATAACTACGAACGTAGTTCCACATCTATCGTGAACGGTAGTCATTTTTTGCGCATTTTCTACGGTAAGCTCTAGTCCGTGTTCATAACAGCTGATAACCTTATGTTCAGCTCCGTGATAACGGAAAAGTCTTTTAATCTCTTTCATCTGACTAGCAAGCGAGATATACGCTACGAATATGAGTATTTTTATGACACCCTGCGTCAAGCTAGGAATAAAGTTTCTCCAAAACTCGCCTAAAGAACTCAAATCAATGAGCATATAAAGACCTTTCGTGGCGTACGTTGGTAGCAATACGAATAACGCTACTGCAAGCAATAATCCTAGGACTAATCCTATGCCACCTGCAAGCTTAACTGCGTCTATTTTGAAGGTCTTTGCTATCCATAAATCGAATTTCGTGGGTTCGTCTTGCATATCGTCGCCGTAAACTTCCGTCGCTCTCATGAGCGTCTTCGTTCCGGAAATCATGCTTACGACAAAATTGCAAACGCCCCTTATTATGGGCACGCGGAATATCCAAGACTTCTTCGCTAAAGGTTCAAACCTTTCGCTTTCGACTTGGATGTTGCCATAAGGGTCACGGACCGCCGTCGCTGATACGCTACTTCCGCGCATCATTACTCCTTCTAAAACGGCTTGTCCACCTATGTTACTGCAGTTCTTTCTCGCCATTGTCTAAATCAAAAATGTTTTAATTAGAAAAATAGGTGCAAGTTACCACTGCACCTATTTCTTGTTTCTAGTTTAGTTCATGCCGTAACGCTTGCGGAATTTGTCTACTCTGCCACCAGTGTCAACAATTTTTTGTTTGCCAGTGTAGAAAGGATGGCATTGATTGCAAATGTCAACTTTTAGAACATCAACATTTTTTGTAGTGCCAGCACGGAAAGTTGCTCCGCATGCACAAACTACATCTACGATTTTGTAGTTAGGATGTATTTTCTCTTTCATTTCTATTACCTCTACTTGGGATTTAAGTGCTTATTTATTATATTTATATAAATTAATATTGTCAACTGTTTTATAGACAATTATTCCAAATTAAATTAATTTACACGTTAATCAGTGCGCAAACATACCTTTGTGGCTCTTCCGACATTTCTTTGAATAGCGCAGGAGCTTCTTCGAAGGATATCTTCTTATCAATTACGCCGTCGAATTTGACGAGCTTTTGAGCAAGCACGTTAACAGCCGAAGTAAATTCTTTATCACCCCTAGCAACACCAGAGAAGGTTAAATTTTTCTTAGCGATTTGCGCTAGGTCAACGTCCATTCTCGGGAAATAGGTACTGCTCAAACCTACCATAACGCAATTTCCACTTATTGCCGTCAATAAGCTAATATAATTAGGCGAAACGCCCGGTAAAGCGTGAATAATCGTATGGTCTGCCATTCTACCACCGGTTATATCAAGAACACGTCTTTGTACGTTATCACGGCTATCGTTAATCGTGTAATACACGCCGTGGCTATCGGCTAGTTCTAGATATCTATCATCGCTAGAAACCAAAATGGGAATGGCTTGATAATATAAAGCAAGTTGAGCTATAACAAGATTCAAAACCGAACCACCAAGTATAGCAATATAATCGCCTTTTTGAACGTCAAGCTTGTTGAGCGCGTTAAGTGCAATAGCGATAACGTCGACAAAAACGGCTTCATCTTCTTTTACATCTTCTGGGAAAGGTATAATATTGTCAATGGGTAAAGAAATGAAGTTTCTCAAAAAGCCATCGTCGTTTATTCCATAAACGCCTAATTCCGTATAACCGTCTTCGTCTGCGGAATTGAGAATATACGGATTGAGAAGCACCTTAGAGCCTCTCTTAAGTCCATACTCAGGTCTATCTTCGCTAACGACCGCAGTAGCTAGCCTACAAGGTGCTACGGGATAGTTAATCTCTAGCTTACCTTCGTAAACGGCAACGTCCGACATCGTTGGAAATATAGTTTCGATTTTAAGTTTGACGAGACCATTTTCTTCTTCAGTAGCAGGTATATCCAATACTTCGAAGCCTCTGTTTCCCGTTGCTTTTAAAATTCTCATGTGCACTCCTAAAACTGCGATGTGAGAATTATAACACTTATTACACAAAAACGCAAGTTAAAATTTATATGAGTACGTCCACAAGCCTATCAACGTCGCCAGCGCCTAAAACAAGCAAAATCTCGCCTTCCTTTAAACTAGCAACAAGTTCCTTCGCTAAACTAATAATGTTATCGAAGTAAAAAGCCCTCCCCGAATACTCTTTTTTCACTTCTTCAAAAAGTTCATATGCAGATTTACCACCTCGGCTTTCCCGTGCGCCGTACTCTTTGATAACGTAAACCTCGTCGGCGCACCTTAACACACCGACAAACTCATCAAATAACGCTTCAGTACGAGAAAAGGTGTGTGGCTGAAACACAAGCTTTACCTTGCTCTCCGTGAGCTCTTTTACCGTATCGAATACAGCTCGTATTTCGGTAGGATGATGTGCGTAGTCAACGTACACTTTTGCCCCGTTAACTTTTCCCCTATATTGCAATCTTCTCTCTACGCCCTTAAAGCTCTCTAGCCCCTTAACAACGTTACACTCGTCAATGCCAAGAGCCATACAAGTTGCGTATACGGCTAGCGCGTTCATAACGTTATATTTCCCTGCAACATTCAAGTTTATATATGATTTGGGTTGCCCTTCGTATCTAACACGGAACCCATAACAGCCGTTTTTATGTTTTATCAATTGGTCGTACGTGCAGTCGAGATTAATATCGTCGCCATAACTGCAGATAGGAACGTATGCACATTTGTGCATATTATAAACGTCGGTTTCATTATGCAAAATCAATCTACCACGATTGTTTATTTTTGAGCCGAACACCATATACGTGTCTATAAGTTCTTGCTTGTTTTTGTATGAATCAGGATGGTCGAATTCTGTAGAAGTTATAACTGCCACATCAGGATTTAAAGCTAAAAACGAGCGTTTGTATTCACAAGCTTCGGTTATAAAAGTGTCATACCCCTTATAAACAATATTTCCTAATCCGATTGCATCGCCACCAATATGCGCAGTGAATTTTTCGCCTGCTACTAAAAAAACATTCGCTAGCATCGCTGTTATAGTCGTCTTGCCGTGGCTACCTGAAATTGCAACTACTCGCCCGTAGTCGCTAGCTATTTTCGACAAAAATATATCTCTTCTTATCGTGGGTATTTTATTTTTTCTAGCATATATAAGCTCAACGTTTTCTTCATTTATAGATTGCGTATATACGATTAAATTTGCGTTACGCGCGTTACTTTCTTCGTGGCCTAGAAAAATTTTTCCACCCATTTCTATTATTTCCTGCAAGCGCGTATTCCATACGGCGTCACTTCCAGACACTTCGTGCCCTAAAAAAATCATAAGTTTAGCGAGTGCTGACATACTTACTCCACCTATGCCTATAAAATGTATGCGACTAAAAGAGCTAATTTTCGACATATTTATTTATATGCTTTCACTTTTATAAAGTTGTCTTACTTAATAGTTTTAGATTAAAACTTTGACTTTTTCGTAAAAAATTTTACATTTTTTTAAAATTCGGTATTGAAATATGAAATTTGATAATGTATAATAAAATTATCTTGAATGAGAGGTGAATTATGAACATTACAGATGTAAGGGTAAAGGTCATTCGCAAAGGCGAAGGCAAACTTCGCGCTGTTGCTAGCATCGTGTTCGATAACGCTTTTGTGGTTCACGACATAAAAGTCATCGAAGGAAGCAACGGTAACTTTATCGTTATGCCTTCTAGGAAGAGCCCCGACGGCGAATATCGTGACATTGCACACCCCTTGCGTAATGAAACACGCGAAGAAATTAAAGAGCTAATTTTGAACGCTTACGAAGTAGCTCTAAAAGAAGAATAGCCCTTTTTTACAACCTATTCTCTTCGCTTCCGGTTTACTAGAAATTAGGTAACCCGTTGTGGAAAGTTTAAAAAAATCACCACTTTTGTGGTGATTTTTCTATTTTTCATAGTATTTATAATCAATTTTTCCGAACATCGTCATTTTCAACGACTTTTCAAAATGAAACTCTCTCGGCACGGCGTACGGGTGTAATTTGTAAGCTATTTCTTTTTCAATTTTTTTGATTAGCTCCGTATTGTCGATACCATCTTCGCTAACGACGTGCAAACTTATCAAAGCTTTTCCGTTAGCGTTATATTTGCGCGCAGCGCAACACGCTTTAATTCCATCTAACTCGCAAACTACATTTTCGATTTCACTAGGAAATACATTTATCGCACCTATTTTTATGCTTCTCTTCTTCCTTTCTACGAAATAAAGCTTGCCGTCTATATCAAACCTACCTAAATCTCCCGTCTTCAAATAAAGCTTACCGTTCTTTTCAAAAATAACTTCTTTTGTGGTTTCTTCATCTTTGAGATATCCGGTCATAAGCGAATTCGCGCTAACTATGATATTACCGACTTCCCCTATTTCCACGGTGTTTCCTTCATCATCAACGATTTCTATGAGATTTCCTTTCAATGGCGTACCTAGCGAACCTTTATTGGTTTTGCCGTTTTCGCCTACGCTAACCACCGAGCTCGTTTCCGTTAGACCATAGCCTTCTAGTATTTCACAGTTGCTTCCACTATCAATAAGTGATTGATTGAATTTCTCTTTAACGTCACTCGCGAGTTTATCTCCACCACAGAATACGAATTCTAAAGTTTTGCCGTCAAAGTTGTCTTTTTCTAGCATCTTTCTATACATCGCGGGAACGCCTGCTATGTAAGTTGCCTTATATTTCTTTATCAATCTATTCGCTTTTCTTGGCCTAAACCTAGGTAGCAACACGACTTTTATGCTAGCAAGCATAGTATGCGCAACTACACCTAATCCAAATGCGTGGAATATCGGTAGCATCATAACCGTAGCGTCTTTAGCCCTGCTATAATCTCCATTAGGACGTACCGTTGTAACGATATTATTTGCTAATGAGTTCAATGCGTAGCTCGATAACATTACCGTTTTAGGCGTGCCCGTTGTGCCACCACTATGTATATAAACTGCGATTTCCGAGCCGTCGATTTCAACTGGGCTCACGCATCTATTCGGTAAAGAAATATTGAAATACGTTAACTTATGGAATAATAAACTCTCCAAACATTCCCCTACTATACCACTTGTGGAACAAATAACTACTTTTATACGTAATTTTTTGAAGGTATCCTTGTGCTTAAGATACAATGGTAAAAGGGTATAAACTATCTTTGTTTCTGTAAAAATTAATAGATTTTCAAGGCCTTTCTTACCCATTCTCGGGTTTATTAGGTTGCAAATCGCGTCTATGGCGTTACTAGCGTACAATGCGTAAATTGCTTCCGGAATATTAGGTAGCATTATACCTACTACGTCGTCTTTTGTAATGCCTTGTTCACGTAAAAACTCGCCCGCTCTCAACACCGTTGAAAGTAGCTTTTCTGCCGAAATACTTCTACCGTTATAGATAAGCATCGGCTCTTTTTTATCCGTTACGCTGTCTAGCACGTAACTATATAAGCTTTTGCGAGTTTCCATATAATAAATAATACTAGAAAATATGGTATTTTGCAAGAGAAAACGTTAAGGCATATTTTTAGTTTATGCGAATAAAATATTGTGAGGTGAAAATGCTATTCAAAGATATTTATAAAAAGGAAGTTATTATTATAGAAAATGGCGAAAGTCTGGGCGTTATAACGCACGTATACGTAGATAAAAACTACGAAATCGCATACTTATCAACGCCAACTCACGCATTCAAAGTTGCTGATATGTTCGCATATAAAGACGTTGTGTTATTATCGAAAAACGTCGTACTTATAGACATATCAACTATTGCTGATATGCACCTATTAACTCTAGAAGCAAAAGTCTACGACACTAAAGGCGCCTATCTCGGTATGGTTACCGACCTTACTATATCTTGTCGCAAAAAGGAAAAGTCTTTCTTTGTCGGCGAAAGCGAATATAAATTAAAGCATATCGTTTCTTCTAACTTGTCAACGATTATATTAAATCCTACTCTAAAAGCGCTTCCATCGGAAAAGGCTAAAAAAAATATAATTATGGAAGAAATTTCTCTACCTTTGTCTTTTAATGCAAAAGCTGAACGCATTATCCCCGATTACAGCTTTTTAATAGGAAGAAAAGTAAGTAGCGAAATAAGCGATTTGCATCGAAATTTCGTTATCAAAAGGGGCACGGTCATAACGGAAAAAATTCTTGCATCTGCAAAACGCGCAGGCAAAATCGTTGATTTGGTTATGAAAAGTACACACTAATAAACGCTATAAAAAAAGAAAACGCCTTTGGGCGTTTTCTTTTTACCTCTCACGCATTAAATGCGTACCTACTATTCGGCTTCGTTAGACGTTTCGTTAGTCATACGAGCGTCTTTTCTTGCATTAGTGGCGTTTTCGTTTGCCATCTTTTCGTTGCCGTTAGTTTGGCATTTACAACAATCTTTTACGTTAGCATTGTTTTGCATTTTGTTGGAAGTCTTGCTCATTTTTATATCTCCTTTATGAGTGTTAATGAAATTATGTGCAATTAAATATATTTTATACTTCCATATTCCAAGCTACGATTTTGTTAGCAAAGTACGGCTCGATTATACCTTTCACGTCTAGACCGGCACCTTTACTCATAGAGGCGTAAAAATCGTCTACGCTTGCTATTTTATAAGCGTAACTTCTATAATAATTCGCTAACGCCTTTTGAAAACGCTTCTTCCCGATTACTTCATAAAGTTTATTGAACATCAACGCGCCTTTATTGTAAACGACTTGGCTATATTCGTAATTCGTATTAAATTTGTATAACGTTGAGTTTATGTTTTTATCATAATCTGGATTTTCTGCATATTTAAGCTTAATGAAATTATCGAAACTTTTCGTTAATAAAGCGTTATTCGATTCAAATTTATCGTGTGCTCCGTTCAATTCGTAATAGTAGTTCGTTAAAAAGCTAACTAGGCTCTCATCTTGCCACGGAGCGTTTATACTATCCGAGCCAATTAGCATAGCAAACCATTGATGAGCTGTTTCGTGAATAATGACGGTTTCTTTTTCCTGAATATCAACGTCGTCAGCTATAAAAACTAGACTCGGATACTCCATACCCCCAAAAACAAAAGGCGTTTCTACTAGCGAATAAACTTCATAAGGGTATTCCCCCACGAGCTCGCTAAAAGTTGCCATCGCAGACGTTGCAATCGCAATTTCTTCGACGGACTTCTCTCCTTGATAATAGTATTTAATGGTGGTATCTTTATAGACACTTGTTACATAACGCATATCTTTACCCGCAACAAATGCAACGTCGCGCATATTTTTGCAAGAAATATTGTATGTATGCACATCTTTTTCTTGGTTTTTAGACATTTCTACCCCACTATGCGCAAGCGTATACTCCGTAGGTAGCGTAAAAGCAATTTCGTAGTCAGACGTTTCCGAATAAAACGGGTCGCCTATATACGTATATGCGTCTTCTCGCCACGCTCCGTTCTCAAAAACCGCTAAAATGGGATAGAAATTAGCGAGATTTACGTTATCTTCCCACTCGCCAAATCGTAAATTTGCTCGTGGGATATCAATACTGCAATCAAGCCCTATCGTAATTTTTTCTTGTGGCTTAAGTGGAGTTAAACACTTAACTTTGAGTATTTGCTCATTGTAAATATTAGGCGTTTCACATTGTACGCCATCAAGCGTAACGCTATTGATAGAAATACCACCATATCGCGTAAGTGCATCAAAATACGCAACTTTTATAGCTTCTTTTCTATAAGCATTAGCGTATAAGTGAAATACTATTTCATTTATCTCCACTTCGCTATTATTATAAAAAGTCACTTCTTCATAAAGTGACATACTTGACAATTCTTCATTTAACACTAGATTTAATTTGTAAAAATTTTTATTTTCAATAGTTTCCGGAGCTTTTTCCGTACAAGCACTCATTGAAAACACTACGAAAAATAATAAAAAAATAACCACAAACGCTTTCTTCATAATTTCACCTTACAAAATTGTATGGCAATTTTTTTAAATGTATTCGTTTTGTGGAATTTAATAGTATTTTACTTATATTTTACTTCTTCTTTTTAGGAAATATCGAGCCATTTACGGTTTATTGTGATATAATTAAATCAATCAAACAGCTCATAATTTTCCCCCTTATCATAGCCAGAGAGGTTCGGTATTTTACCGGACCTTTTTGGCATAGTTAAGGGCTTTTTATTGCTCAAACAAATATTTAATCGCGCTCTCTGCTGCAATAGCACCGTCTGAACAAGCCGTAATTACTTGACGAAGTGGCGTTACGCGTACGTCGCCTGCGACAAAGACGCCTTCAACCGAAGTGCGCATATATTCATCGCTTACGATATAACCGTTTTCATTCGACAATTTATCCTTGACTAAATCGCTATTCGCAACGGTACCAACAGCTATGAATAAACCACTAATTTCTAAACTTTCCTTATTACCGTTTGCACTCTCTATAACTATACTTTCTATAGGTTCCCCTACAAGTTCAGTTACTCTACTTTTAAGTTTAAGTTCGACGTTATCCATAGCGCATACTTTGTTTTCTAGGATTTTTGCACCACGGAAAGCATCTCTTCTGTGAATAAGATAAACTTTTTTACAAATATTAGCTAAATATATCGTGTCGGTAAGCGCCGTATCTCCACCACCTACTACCGCAACGACTTTGTTACGGAAAAATCCACCGTCACACGTAGCGCAATAAGATACGCCTTGTCCTATAAGCTCTTCTTCCCTTGCAATACCCAATTTCCTGGGTGATGCGCCTAAAGCTATTATAATAGCGCGCGCTTCATAAGTTTCTCCATTGTCACAAACAACTTTTTTCACTTTACCATCAAGGTTAAGGTCTATTGCTTGCGCATATATCGTTTCTGCGCCAAAGCTTTCAGCTTGTTCGCGCATAGTATTAGCTAGGCTGAATCCGTCTATAGATAGTATTCCGCTATAATTTTCTATATTATGTGTTAGTGAAATTTGTCCACCAACCGACGTTCCTGTTACCACGGCTGTTTTAAGTCCACCACGTGCGCCGTATATTCCTGCCGTAAACCCTGCAGGTCCGCCACCTAGAATAATTAAATCGAACATAATAAGCTCCTATATCTTATATTGATTATATATTAACATAAATATATCAAATAATAAAAACTAATTTTAATTTTTGCTAACAAAAAAAACCAACCATAAAAAATGGTTGGTTTTTGATTGTGTTGTCGTTCTCTTATCTCTTTGAGAATTGAGGAGCTTTACGAGCTTTGTGTAGACCGTATTTCTTACGTTCTTTCATTCTCGGGTCTCTTGTTAGGAAGCCAGCTGCCTTAAGAGCAGGACGATATGCTGCGTCTGCTTCGCAAAGTGCGCGTGCGATACCGTGTCTGATAGCACCAGCTTGACCTGTCGTACCACCACCGTTAACGTTAACTGCTACGTCAAACTTATCAAGAGTTTCAGTAAGAGTTAAAGGTTGGCGAACGATGAACTTCAATGTTTCTAGTGCAAAGTAATCATCAATACCACGTTTGTTGATAACGATATTTCCGTTTCCACCGGGGATAATTCTTACACGTGCAATAGCTTTTTTACGTCTGCCGGTTCCCCAGAATTGAATTTTCTTTTTAACTACTTTTTTTGCTGCTGTCATAATGCACCTCTATTAGTCCAACTTAAGTTCAACAGGTTGTTGTGCTTGTTGTTTGTGTTCTGCTCCGCAGTAAACGAATAGTTTGTCTGCCATAGCTCTTCCAAGTGAGTTTTTGGGAAGCATGCCTTTAACTGCTTTTTTAACTACGAAGTCTGGTCTGGTCTTCATCAACTTATCGTAACCGATTTGTTTGAGTCCGCCAACGTAACCTGTGTGATAGCTGTAATATTTTTGTTCAAGCTTTTTACCCGTTAGAACAACCTTTGCGCAGTTGATAACGATAACGTAGTCACCGGTGTCAACGTTTGGTGTGAAAGTGGGTTTATTTTTGCCACGGAGAACGCTTGCAACTCTTGTAGCGAGTCTACCTAGCGTCATGCCTGTAGCGTCAACAACGTACCATTTTCTTTCGATTGTTTCGGGCTTTGCCATATATGTTTTCATGGTAAAAACCTCCAAGTATTTTTATTGTTTTTTCCACTCACGAGGGGCTAATTCGCGCGCAGATATTCAATGTGCTTGTATATAATATTATATAAAAAATATTAAGTCAATTATTTTTAACCGATTTTAGTAAAATTTTCGCTAAATTTTTTAATATTTAACCGACTTAAGTGCGAGTCCACAAGCTGGATAGGTTTTTCCACCCAATTTCCTTATGCCCGTGTCTAGCATTCTTTGCGTAGTATCAACAGGAAGCATTCCCCTACCAATAAATACCAAAGTGCCTACAATTATTCTAACCATATTGTACAAGAAACCATTTCCTTCAATTTCAAAAATGATTTCGTCGCCACGCACGTCGATGTCTACTCTGTATAATTCCCTAACCTTATTTTGAATACTGCTTCCCGTTGAACAAAACGCTCTAAAATCGTGTTCTCCAACCAAACATTTAGCTGCTTCCTTCA
Organism: Clostridia bacterium; assembly: GCA_017533005.1. Taxonomy (GTDB): domain Bacteria; phylum Bacillota; class Clostridia; order Christensenellales; family DTU072; genus RGIG6449. The sequence continues at coordinate 23,278 of JAFXIQ010000041.1, forward strand.
TGCGTTCAACGTCGACTTCCGGAATTACTTGCGCGTAGTAACGAGCGCGCATCGGACTCAAAACACGGCTAACGTAAGTTTTATACACATACGTTTTGCGCTTAGCGGAATATTGTGCGTGGAAATCAGGAGCTACTTCATACATATCGACAATGCGTATGTCTTGTGGAAGCATAGTGTTTACGGCGTAGCGCATATTAGACGGGGGTACGGTGCTATCAGTATCGAAATGCGCCACTTGCCCATAAGCATGAACGCCTTTATCCGTTCTTCCAGAAGCTACTATGACGGTCTTTTTTTGCAAAAATATAGACAATTTATCTTCTATCGTTTGTTGAACGCTGGGTGCGTTATCTTGTCTTTGCCAACCCGAATAATCGGTACCGTCGTATTCCACGACCATAACGTATCTCATTAGTACAACCCCCAAAAATTATTATTGACGGCGACTATTAGCACGATATAAACTGCAAAAGCAATAGTTGCAACAAGGTCCCTCCAAGATAAAGTCAACTTCTTATAGCGCGTTCTATTCGGCGTTGCATTATAGCATCTAGCATCAAGAGCTAACGCAAGCTCATCTGCTCTTCTAAAAGCTGATACGAAAAGCGGTATTAAAACAGGTAGAAGTGCCTTGGCACGTTTAAAAAGATTGCCGTTGTCAAAGCTCGCACCTCTAGCCTTTTGTGCCATCATAATCTTGTCTACTTCTTCCATCAAAATCGGGATAAAGCGTAGCGCAATACTCATAATAATCGACACGTCGTGCACGGGGAATTTAACGAGTTTCAAGGGAGATAGCAAGCTCTCCATACCATCGGTTAGGCTCATAGGAGTCGTTGTATAAGTTAATAATGTAGTACCTAACACTAGAAGAAGTAGACGCAACGCCATTTTGATTGAAAACAGCACGCCTTCCTTGGTTATTACTATTATCCAAAAACTCCATAACACTTCGCCTTCCTTGTGGAATAGCAAATTTAAAATAGCTGTAAATATTACAATGAAAATTATGCCTTTTACGCTCTTTAGTACACTCTTAAACGGTATTCGGGATACTATAATCGATGTAATTAAAAATGCGCCGACCACGATATAAGCATATAAACTATCAACTAAAAATACGCCTACGATATATACGATGACGAGCAAAAGTTTAACTCTTGGGTCGAGCTTATGAGCGAATGACTCGACGGGATAGTATTGACCTAACGTGATATCTCTACTCATTCGGTACCGCCTTCTCAATAGCGTTTACTAAGCTATCAACGTCAAGACAACTCTCGTTTATTTCAACGCCCTTCTCGCTCAAAAGGCGTGCAATATTCACGGTATGTGGAAGCGATAAACCTGTACCTACAAGCTTTTCTTTATCGCTAAATAGTTCTTCCGGAGTGGTGTCATAAATGAGCTTACCTTCGTGTAAAACGATAACGTGGTCGCAATACTCGGCGATTTCGTCCATATTGTGGCTAATCATAATTATCGTTTTTACGAAGCTGTCTTTGAGTCTTTTTACTAGGTCAAGAATTTCTCTCTTACCTATCGGGTCAAGACCTGCGGTGGGTTCGTCTAAAACTAGAATAGACGGACGTGATGCTATTATTCCCGCTATCGCGACACGCCTTTTTTGACCACCTGAAAGCTCGAAAGGTGATTTATCTTTTACTTCGTAATAATCAAGGCCAACAAGCTCGATTGCTTGTCTAACCATATAATCGATATCTTCTTTTTTATAACCAAAATTCTTGGGACCAAACGCTACGTCCGCCTCTACGGTGTCTTCAAATAATTGGTATTCAGGGTATTGGAAAAGCATACCTATCTTTGAACGTAAAAGCTGTAGGTTTATTCGCTTTTGCGATAGGTCTATATCATCGATTACGATGCTACCATTCGTAACTCTTATTAGCGCGTTAAGGTGTTGTATAAGCGTTGACTTACCACTACCTGTCGTGCCGATAATGCCCAACGTTTCTCCGTCTTTTATTGTGAATGAAACATCTTCTAGCGCGCGTTTCTCGTATGCACTTTTTGCTCCGTATACGAAGGAAAGATTCTTTATTTCAATTGACATAATTCCTCCGCAAGCTCTTTATCCGTTAAGCAAAACTTAATCGGATAACCTCTTTCTATTAATTTTTCCGATACGCGAGCAGCAACTGGAAGTTCTAGCCCCGCTCTACGTATAACGTCGGTTTGTTGATAAACTTCACTCGGTGCGCCGTCTAGTATGACTTCTCCGTCGTTCATAACCACTATTCTATCTGCGTCAATCGCTTCGTCCATATAGTGCGTTATGAGAATAACGGTCATATTCTCTTCTTTGTTGAGTTTGTGCGCCGTTTCCAACACTTCGCTACGTCCCTTGGGATCGAGCATAGCCGTGCTTTCATCCAAAATCAAAATATTCGGAAGCATAGCAAGTACTGCTGCTATTGCAATACGTTGCTTTTGTCCACCAGAAAGTTTTGTAGGCGTTCTGTGCCTATGTTCGCTCATATTAACGATATCGAGCGCCCAATTTATACGCCTTCCTATCTCTTCTCTTTCTACACCTAAATTCTCCGGGCCAAAAGCCAAGTCGTCCTCAATAATCGATGCAACCATTTGGTTATCGGGATTTTGGAAAACCATACCGACTCTACTTCTCAAATCAAAAATCTTGCTTTCATCGGCAGTGTTGATTCCATCAACGATAATTTCGCCTTCGGTGGGCGTTAAAAATCCATTCAAAAGTTTTGCTAGGGTAGATTTACCAGAGCCATTATGACCTAGTAACACGACAAAACTGCCTCGCTCTATTTCGAGGTTAACGTTCTTGACGCCACGGCTTATTTGCTCGCCGGTAACGTAATTAAAACTAACGTCTTTAATCGTGATTATCGTATCCATACCAAATGATTATACATTAATTTGCGCGCGAATGCAAAATAAATACGGTTAGTATTTTAATTATTAGCAAAAAATCTTTCCTTAAGCTTGGTTAAAAGTTTAGTGAGTGGCACGAAAGCTACTGCCAAAACTATCACGTTAGATATGAAATGAATTATAAAAAATGTAACGCCTTTAACGTAAATTGCAACGAACATTGATAAAATTTCTTCTCCACCTGCGTAAAAACAAGCATCTACAAAAGACGTTAACACGCCGAAAAACAGTGTCATAACTCCCGCAATTATCGCAGGGAATAAATATTTATTTTTCTCGATAAGTTTTACGCAAAGCCATGTTATTATTGCAAGCATAGGCCAATAAACGTAGTAGCTCACAACCCACGTATTAATTGGGAAAATAAAAATCTCTAACGTAACGAAAATCAACACCGTCGGCAAGGATATTTTTAAGCCAAATACTACTGTATAAACCATAACGAGTAGCGTTACAATCTCTACATTAGGAATACTAGATAACGCGAACTTACCGCCAGTTAAAGTGGCGGTAAGTAACGCGATAAGCACTATTACTTTCGTTGCGTTTTTTGCTTTACTCATTAATAACTAATAACCGTGAAAATATAAGTTTGGTTATCTTGAATTGGCATTTGAGATACCCCTACCATTGCAGAATAGTATGTAACACCATCAACGTCCATAGTCCATTCCGTAGTGGAATATTGGGTATCACTTATACTAGAATAGAACACTACGTATTCGCCGTTCAATTCGTTACCGTATGTATTGTCGCCAACTACAAAGCTAACTATATACTTACCGTAAGAACCATCTTGCACATTGATTTTTGCATTCAAACTCTCATCTCCGTTTAGCTCGTAAATCAGAGCTTCGAGCGTGTCTGCATCGGTAGTTTTAGTATGGCTAAATAGCACGTTACCACTAGCAGAAACAAATTTAACGGTAACTTCTGCACCCTCAACTTCAGTGGGCTTTTGAAGCTCTCTAATAGCTATAACTGCACCAACTGCGATAGCCATAACAACTACAAGAACTACTACTGTAATTACAATTTTCTTTTTGTTACTCATTTCTATCTCCTTCAAAATAAAAATCCTCTCCACGAAGGAAAGGATACACCAACAAAGTTATGAATTCATCCATAACTCAAAATTATATACTTCCCTCCGAAATATATTTAACTCGTCGCAGGTAGGTCTCCCGGCTCGATAGTCGCTCACGCGACTTGTGGTCTTCACGATTTCTCATTGACTTATCACATTCTCTTACGGTAGCGGGGGCTGCGGCTACTGCACTTCCCTGTTATGCGTCAGCACCATACGACTTATTCAGCTATCTAAATTATAACACTCACGTATTCTTTTGACAAGAATATTGACTAAAAATTCTTTTAGGTATATAATTTATAATAGTACTTTAGGAGGCTCGCACTATGAGTTCAAGCTGGGGCAACCACATCAAATTATCTATTTTCGGTGAATCACACGGCGACATCGTCGGTGGTACTCTCCACGACTTTCCCGCAGGCATTTACGTTGACCTTGATAAAATCAAGCTAGGTCTTAAGCTCCGTCAAGGTAGCAACAACTTCACTACTGCAAAAAAAGTCGAAGATAGACCTACTATAATTTCCGGCATTCAAAACGGCTACACTACAGGCGCACCTATAACGGTTATTTTCTCTAACCCTGACGCCAATCTTAACGACTTCAAAAAAGAAGTTCCTCGCCCCTCTCACGCTGATTACGTAGCTGACATCAGATACAAAGGTTACGCTGATATGAACGGTGGTGGACACTTCTCCGGTAGATTGACTTTGCCTATCGTATTTTTCGGAATGCTCTGCTCGAGCTATCTCTCATCGCAAGGCATCGACGTAGTTTCTCACATAAAATGTATAGGCGAAGTATACGACGATAAGTTCGGTGAAGAATTCCCGAAAGAGCTTATTGAAAGACTCAACTCTGCACCCCTAGCAACAATTTCTCCCGAAGCAAGAAAAAGAATGGTATCTCTACTTATGAGTATTTCCGCAACCGGAGATAGCATAGGAGGTGCTATCGAAACGGCCGTAGTGGGACTTCCTGCAGGTTACGGCTCGCCTATCTTCGACAATCTAGAATCTCGTTTAGCTTCTATGATTTTTTCAATCCCTGCAGTTAAATGCGTTGGATTCGGCTACGGCGCGCACTTCGCACACGCTAGAGGCTCGGCTGTTGCAGATGCATTCGTGTTGAAAGATAATGGCACTATAGGTACCGATACCAACTTCAACGGTGGCCTAAACGGTGGTATTAGCAACGGAATGCCAATTATTATCACAACAGCATTCAAGCCCACTCCATCTATAAGACAAACTCAAAAAACCTTGAACTTTGAAACCAACAAAATTGTTGATTGGGAAGTCAAGCGCGACCATATCGAATGTATAGCACCTAGAGGAAATATCATAATAACTTCTGCTGTAGCACTCGTTGTTATGGATGCGTTCCTAGAAGGCAACGGCTATATGGCCATTGAGCCCACGCTTGTCAGCGAAGCTAAAAAGGCAGAAAAAAATTGAAAAAAGTATTAATTACAGGTGGCTCGGGCGGAATAGGCTCGGCAATAGTTAGATTGTTCTCGCAAAACGGCTACGCCGTCTATTTCACGTACAATAATTCACACGCAGAAGCGCTTTCTCTTCAAAAAGAAACGAATGCCACCCCTATCAAATGTGATTTGAAAAATAGCGAAAGTGTATCTTCGCTAAAAAACGCTATAGGAAGTGTTGATATCCTTATTAATAACGCAGGCATTTCGCAATTCTCTCTCTTCACGGATATTTCTGAATCCGATTGGGATAATATGATGGAAGTAAATCTAAAATCCGCATTTCTTGTCACAAAAATATTTTTACCGAATATGATTTCCAAAAAATGGGGAAGAATAATTAACGTGTCAAGCATGTGGGGCATAAGTGGGGCTTCTTGTGAAGTACATTATTCGGCTTCAAAAGCAGGGCTCATCGGGCTCACTAAAGCGCTCGCAAAAGAAGTTGCTCCGTCTAACGTAACCGTAAACTGCGTAGCTCCCGGGATTATCGATACAAAAATGAACGCACACCTTTCACAAGAAGATAAAAGGGAATTCGAAGAATGCGTTCCACTTTTGAGAAGTGGTAAACCTGAAGAAGTGGCAAACGCTATTATGTTTTTAGCATCTGAACAAGCTTCTTATATAACTGGCGTCGTTCTTCCCGTTGATGGTGGTTATACCATATAATATTTTTTGACACTACTAATGCCTTTTTTACATATTATGTTATGTAAAGGAGGCTTTTTTGGATATTAGCAAAAAAAATACTATGACTCGCACCTTTGGTGGCGATATATCTCAAGATAACTTTAGTCTTACTTCTAGTGACGGGAGAATACTCCTACAAGACACCTATTTAATCGAAAAACTCGCACACTTCAATCGCGAACGAATTCCTGAACGCGTTGTCCACGCAAAAGGTTGGGGTGCGCATGGCGAATTTATTTTAACTCACGATATGAGTAAATACACCCTAGCAAAAATCTTCACTTGCGTGGGTAAAAAGACCGAAATGCTCGCGAGATTTTCCACTGTTGCAGGTGGTAGAGAAAGTTCCGACACAGCTCGCGACCCTAGAGGATTCGCTCTTAAATTCTACACAGACGACGGTATCCTTGACATCGTTGGCAATAATACCCCTGTTTTCTTCATTCGTGACCCTATTAAATTCCCAGACTTCATTCATAGTCAAAAGAAAAACCCTGTAAACAACCTTATAGACTACAACGCACAATGGGATTTCTTATCTTTAACACCTGAAAGCCTTAACCAAGTAACCATTCTATTCAGCGACCAAGGCACGCCCTACGGATTCAGATTTATGGACGGCTTTGGCACGGATACGTTTACTTGGTATAATGCAAAAGGCGAGTATTTCTTCGTAAAATATCACTTTATTTCCGAGCAAGGTCTTAAGAATTTCACAGCTGAAGAAGCCGAACGAGTTGGTGGCGAAAATCCCGACTTCTCCGGTAAAGATTTGTTCACTTCAATAGAAAAAGGCGACTTCCCGTCATGGGTAATGAAGGTACAAATTATGACGCCCGAACAAGCTAAAACTTATCGTTTCGACCCATTCGACACCACGAAAACTTGGTATGAAGAAGACTTCCCGCTCATTGAAGTAGGCAAATTCACTTTAAATAGAAATCCTAAAAACTTCTTCAATGAAATTGAGCAAGCTGCTTTTTGCCCAGCAAATATGGTACCGGGAATCGGCCCTAGCCAAGACAAAATGTTGCAAGGAAGAATGTTTGCTTATTCCGATACACAAAGACATAGACTAGGTACGAACTTCCAAAGAATTGTAGTAAATATGCCTAAAAGTCCTGTTTTCAACTATCAAGTGGACGGACATCTTGCAAACAATACGGATAATCCCATTAATTACTTCCCAAATAGTATGCAACCCGTATACTTCAATCCTGTTTCCGAAGAGCCCCCACAACCTATTATCGGAGTCATAGATAGGCATATCGTAGAAATTAAAGATATCGACTTCGTACAGCCCGGAGATAGATATAGAGCTTTCAACGATGAAGAAAAGGAACACTTAATTTCTAATATTTGCGCATCATTGAAAAACGCAGAAAAGCGCATACAATATAGACAATGCGCACTGTTCTATAAAGCAGATAAAGATTATGGCACTCGCGTAGCTAACTGTTTGTCTTTAAACCTAGCGCAAGTAGCTAGACTCTCAAAAATGAACGACGCCGAACGTGCTTATGCAACAAGGTAATAAAAAAGCCACAACTCACGTTGTGGCTTTTAACTCTACATATGATTAATAAGTGAGTTTCTTGTTAAGGTCGCGTAACTTTTCTACGTCAAGCTTAATAACCTTTCTGTCATAAGTCAAAATACCGTTAATTTCGTCTTCGACGTCGGTTAATTGCGTATATACCGTTGCTGATAATCCTTTAGGAATATAAGGTATGACTTGTTCTTCGAATAGTTTGTGATAAGCTTTTTCGAAACCTTCTTGGGTGTCGTACTTCTTATAACCGAAAGATTTAACCTTATTGAAAACGTGTCCTTCAACTTTGTATGAATATCCACCGAATTCAGATAGAATAACCGACCTTTCGTCTTTAGGAATAGTAACAGGTCTAAAGTAAATATGGAGTGACTTAAAGTCGCCACCACCTTGGTCGAGCCAGCCACTTGCGTGGTCGATAGGACGTGTGGTATCTAGTTTTTTGACTTCTTCTACAGCTTTAAGTGCATCGAATTGTCCCCACGATTCATTGAATGGAACCCATATTGCAAGCGATACAACGTTGTATAAGCATTTAACCGTTCTTTCTAAGTCAACGTAGTATTCTGCGCGTTCTTCAGCATTTTGTCTACCACATAAAGAGTACATGCTATCTTTGGGTGTAACGTTGATAAATCCGAAGAAACCGTTGAGCAATTTATTAGCGCCCATACCACCATTTATCATATCTTGCCATACTAGAACTCCTAGTCTGTCACAGTGATAGTACCAACGAGCAGGTTCAATCTTAATATGTTTACGTAGCATATTGAAGCCCATTTCTTTGGTTTGTGCTATATCGTAAATGATAGCTTCTTCCGAAGGTGGGGTATATAAACCGTCCGACCAATAACCTTGGTCTAGTAGACCGTTGTGGAAATACGGCTTATTGTTAAGCATTATACGAGCGTAACCGTGTTCGTCTTTTGCGATTGAATACTTACGCATTCCAAAGTATGACGTGATAACGTCTTCATCAGCCTTGATAACAACGTCGTATAGATTGGGTTCTTCTGGCGACCATAGTTTGAAACCATCAACCTTTACAACTACTTCGTTATTCTCGAACGTACCTTCTGCTACCTTGTTTTCGCCGTCGAAGATTTCTACGTTAGCATTCTCAACTGCACTAGGCGTAACGATTTTGAATGCAACCGTTGCAGTATCGATATCAGGAGTTATGTATAGTTCTTGAATGTAGTTTTGGGGGACTGATTCTAGCCATACGGTTTGCCAAATACCTGATTGTGGTGTGTAGAAAATTCCACCACGTTTAATTTTTTGTTTACCACGAGATTGACCTTTCGTATCACTTGGGTCGGTAACTTCTAGAGAAAGTGAGTTAACGCCTTCTACAAGTGCATCGGTAATATCTATTGAAAATGGGAAATATCCGCCCCTATGCGTTGCGACTTCTTTGCCGTTTACAAATACCTTTGCTAGATAGTCGACTGCTCCAAAGTTCAATAGTACTCTACCTACGTTGAAACCTTCTGGAATTTCAAACGTGCGTTTATAGTAAAGAACGTCTGTAGGCATAACGATTTTATCAACGCCACTCAAAACGCTTTCTGGTGAGAATGGAACGGTGATTTTACCTTGATATTCACCTAGCTTTTGGCTCTTATCTAGTATTGCATAGTCCCATTGCCCGTTAAGGTTTATGTAGCTGTCTCTAACGAGTTGGGGACGAGGATATTCGGGAAGCGGACAATTTACGTCTATGTTTTCGCCGAACGTGCTAATCAATTTTTCAAATTGCATTTCTTTTGCCATATTTTCTCCACACAAAATTGTTTTTCATAATTTTCCTAATATATTATAAACAAAAATATAGGTTTTTGCAATACCCTTTTGAAATTTATTGACTAATCGCGTGCATAAATATATAATTTTCGTATACGGAGGCAAATATGACTACTTTTGATATAGAATTAGTTGGTAAAGTCGGTTCAATGGCACTTATAAATAAAGCTGACAATGACATTGATTATAACGTCATTGCTCATATTAGCCGTGAACTTAAACCCGGCTACGTATGGGTGACATCGGGCGCTACGGAAATCGGCAGACTCGACTACATACACAGAACGGGCTTCGAGCTCCAAGGTAGCGATGCCGACGTAAAAACCGACTACGCAGCACAAGGTCAAACTATCCTTCTAGAAACGTATAGAAGATTCGTTGACAGTAGATATTCTTTACGCCAATTTCTTGTTGAACACCAACACTTCAACGACGATATGAAGCGCGAACATCTTAAAGCTACGCTTTTACGTTGTCCTAAACAAGGCGCTATTCCAATTATAAACTACAACGACCCTATGTGTTATGAAGAGAATAGAAAAATGGAAATTGCAGCTCTTCGCGCATCGAAGCAAAAGGTCGTAGAATGCATAGATAACGATGAAACTGCATCTCAAATTGCTTGCCTACTAAAGCCTAAATACCTATTAATTCTATCAGGTGTAGATGGAATTTTCACCGATATAAACGACAAAAATTCTCTAGTTAGAGAAATCGCCGGCTCAAATACGGAAGAAGTCCTATCGCACATAGACTACTATCAAAACTATTGCGACGGCGCATCTAGAAAGGGCGCAAACGGCGCTCGCGCGAAGCTCGAATACGTCAAAGAACCCGTAAAAAACGGCACTACGGTTATAATCGCCAACAGTAGATATAAGATTTCCGAAATTCTATCCGGTGTTGCTCCGTCAACAAAAATTATCGTTAAATAGTTACAAAACAAAAGCTCAACCGAATCGGTTGAGCTTTCTTATTTATTGATTATCAATTATTGCAAAACTTTTGCTAAGAAACCTTGTAGTCTCTCATTCTTGGGTTCGTTAAATACTTGTTGAGGCGTGCCTTCTTCCATGATTTTGCCGTCGTCAATAAACATTACACGATTGGCAACTTCTTTTGCAAAGCCCATTTCGTGAGTTACGATAACCATAGTCATGCCTTCGTTTGCTAGTTCTTTAATAAGTTCCAGAACTTCGCCAACCATTTCGGGGTCAAGTGCTGAAGTAGGCTCGTCAAATAAAATTACTTTTGGATTCATAGCTAGAGCACGAACAATTGCTACACGTTGTTTTTGACCACCTGAAAGCGTTGATGGATAAACGTTTGCCTTTTCTTCAAGCCCTATTCTTCTCAAAAGTTCCATAGCCTTTTGTTCGGCTTTTATAGTGATACTTTTTCTTGTTTCGGTTACTTCAATAAGCTCTTTGGGGGACTTTTTATTGAATAAGTTGTAAATCTTCGTGAAGAAATTCTTGATATTTGCTTTGCGAATTTTCTTCATTCCAAGAGATACCGGAGCAAGCATAATGTTCTTTTTGACGGTTAAGTTATTGAACAAGTTAAATTGTTGGAATACCATACCGATATTCTCACGGTGCTTGTTGATGTCAACCTTCATATCGGCGAGATTTTCATTGTCAAATATTATTTGACCACTCGTAGGGTCTTCCATACAATTTAAGCATCTTAAGAACGTTGATTTGCCACTACCGGACGGGCCTATTATAGCAACCTTTTCACCGGCTTCGATGGTCGTTGATATATCATCTAGAACGGTAAGGCTTCCGAATTTTTTGGTAAGATTTAAGACTTCTATCATTGGATTAGCATTAATTTCTGTCACTCTTCTTAAGCCTCCTTTCCATAATTTTTATTAGTACTGTAATCAACATTACTATGATTAGATAAATCAACGCAAGCATTAGATACGGCACTATGTACTCGTAAGTTGCATCTGCCATAGAACGGAATGCTTTTGTTATATCTATAACGGCTATGAAGCTAACAACCGACGTTTCTTTAACTAGAACGATAAACTCGTTACCTAACGTAGGAAGAATATTCTTAATCGCTTGCGGAATGATTACTCGCATCATTGTTGAAGCGTAAGACATTCCTAGCGCACGTCCTGCTTCTAATTGTCCGACGTCAACCGATTGAATACCACTACGCATAATTTCTGATACGTATGCTCCACTATTTAAACCAAATATTACTACTGCAATTAAAACATCGTCAATAGGAACTTTTGCTAAAAGTATGTACTTACCTATGAGTAGTTGTACTATCATAGGCGTACCTCTGAAGAAACCTACGTATATATCGGCGATTTTTTCTAAAATACGGGGTAATTTTTTATATTTAGGAATAACTTTTACTATGGCTATAATTGTGCCGATAGCGATACCGATTATTAAACCGAGTATCGCTATTTCGAGCGTGTTCATTAAGCCTTGTAGCACGTCTTTATAGCCTTCTTCTTTTATAAGAGAGTTAGTAAAGATATCCCATGCTGTTGTCTTGGCTAGTATCATTATTATATTGTGTAATTATTTTTTCTTATTCTGCTACTTTATCAGTACCGTTCAAGATTGCTTCTACTTGTTCTGCCGTTGTGCAACCATCGAAGATTGCGTCGTCAGCTTTTACGATAATAACTTGAGCTGCATTGTAGTATGAGCTAGAGAAGTTAACAGATTGTTTTCTTGTTTCATTAACGGTTAGACCTGCCATAGCAATATCAATACCTTCTGTACCAACTGAAATAACAACTGAGTCGAAGTCCATATCTTTAATAACAAGTTCCATGTTGAGTTCTTGTGCTAGAAGAGCTGCGATTTCCATGTCGATACCTGCGAATTTATTACCAATTTTGTATTCGAATGGAGCGAATGCTGCGTTAGTTGCAACAACTAGTTGTGCTTTGTTTGCATCATATGTTGCGCTTTCAATACCAGTAACTTCTTCACCATTGAAGTATTTGTTCATGATAGCATCGAATTGTCCGTTGCCTTTAATCTTTGTTAGGAATGCATTAACTTTCGTTAGTAGTTCAGCGTCGTTTTTGTTAACACCGAATGCATATTCTTCAACAGTTAGAGGAACGTTGATAACTTTTACTTTGCCGTTGAATGCTGCGCTAGCTGCGATTGCTTTTGCAGGGGCTTCGTCGATAACTACGAAGTCAACTTTGCCGTTAAGCATATCTTGAACTGCTAGACCACCGTTTGCGTAACCTTTGCATTCGTTGTTAGCATAACCGTCAAATCCCCAGTCAGCGTCGCCCTTAACATAATATTCGCCGGTCGTTCCACTTTGAACACCAATTGTGTAAGCACCGTCTTTAACTGTTGATGGGTCTTCTTTGTCACAGCCAACTAGTGCGAAACAGCCGGCTACTACTGCGATAAGAAGCATAATTGCGATAATTGATTTTTTCATTTTTATTTCTCCTTTTGGAAAGTTTTTTTATTGATTGTAGCTATACTATACACCATCAAAATGCATAAAGCAAGCGTTTTTATGAATAAAATTGAAATTTATGCAAATTTTTTTATAATTTTTTTCCTATATTTTTCTGTGAAATTTGGCTGAATATTTAATAAAAAACTTGTATATGCGCGCGCGCTGTGTTATAATAGGAACACTATGAAAAGCATAAAATTTATATTCGGAGCTATAATATGCATAATTTGCGCTTTAACTGCAGTGGCCTGCAGTAGTGAAGTGAATAAATTATATTTCATGGAATCTGAATTAAGTATGTATCTCGACGAAAACAGCACCGTTATGCCAAAGGTTATGACTAGACCTGAAGGTGCTGATTATACGCTAACTTCTTCAAACCCCACCATCGTAAAAGTAAATAGTGATAACAAGACTTTAACGGCTATGAAAAAAGGTATAGCGACCATTACTGCGACTGCGGGCGAATTGACTGCTACCTTGAAAGTTCTTGTATACGAAAGTAAAGCTTCTCCTAATATCCCCACGGAAAACGACGGTAAAGTCGTTGTATATTTTAATACGGAATACGGTAGTTTTATCGACCAACGCATAGTCCCCGGGGAACTCGCAGTTAAACCTGAAGCAATTCTTCGTCCCGGATACACGCTATTCGGTTGGTATAAAGACTCGGAATTCCGTGAAGCTTTCGATTTTTCAACACCAATTACCGAAAGTATAAACTTGTACGCGTTATGGGCGTTAGATGAACCTAGCTATGTAATAGAGAACATCGATGGAGTTTATACAGTAACGGGATTTGAGCATACTTATATTCCTTATGAAAATATCACTCTACCAACAACGGATAGCAAAGGTAACGTTATAACTGCGATTGCAGAAACGGCTTTCTCAGAAAACGACAGCATTAAATCCGTTATTATTCCTAATAATTATACGGAAATTCCCGATTTTCTATTCAGTAGTTGTTCCGCACTAACTAGCGTAACCATTCAAGGCGATATAACCCATATTGGCAGAAGCGCGTTTGAAGACTGCAAAAAATTAGAAAGCGTTATCATACAAAGCCAAGTTATTAAGTCTATAGGCGCTAATGCTTTTGACAGTTGCGTATCACTCAAAACGATAAATCTACCTAACAGTATAGATAGTATCGGTCAACGCGCTTTCTATGAATGTGATGCCTTAACTACTATTACGCTTCCCACGTCACTAGAATTACTCCAAATGGAAACTTTTGCAGGAAGTGGTATTACGGCTATCGACCTAACGTACATCAAACAAATGAACAACCAAGTATTTTGGGACTGTGATGACCTTGAAACAGTTACAGGCGCAAACAATTTAGAATACGTTGGTAGCTACGTTTTTGGCAGTCTTATTCAACAATATCAAGCTTATGCTACCAAATGGTTAGTAAACAATATTCCTTTTGGTTCTTCAAAAGACGAGCTTGTTACGTTAGGTAACGTTGCAATATATGCTTTTGCACGCTCGGTTAAGCCTGAATTTACGGTAAAAGGTAATATTACGCATATAGCGGCAGAATGTTTTGCCGACGTCGGGAATGCAATAGTTAGATTTACAGGAACTCTACCCCCTACCCGTGGCAATTACTGTTTTGGAAGAGCGCCTGAAACAGAACTCCCTATCGTAGATATCGTCGTTCCACGCGCTTATTACAGAACTTACATTGAGAGTTGGCTAACGTTCGGTGCACCCGAAGATAACAACGGTTACAAACCACTCACTAGCTACTCGAATGCAATCGCAAATAATTTATATTATCCATACAATATAAACACGGATAGCTCGCTAGAAATATTTATAAACGAGCCTATAAATTATTCACAAATAACCGAAACGTTGACTTACTCTACCGACTGCAAGATTATTATTAACTCTTACGACGGCGTGCAAGAAACGGTTGACGTTAAATCGGCTATCGAAGATTACGTAAAAGACGCTCATTATACATCCTACGTAATTAGCAAAATAAAAGCATTTGCTTTCAATACGGAAAACCCCTCTAAAAACCTAGTTACGCTCATTCTTCCTAACAATATTAAATTGATAGAAGAAAAAGCTATTTCGAATTTAAGCAAATGTAAAGCTATCTGCATTATTGGTAGCGACGATTGGAATCCTCGTGATACCATCGTTACTAAACATTCTATAAGCACGTCACTTATGCCTGTTGGTTTTACGATTTACGTCAACGACAACTTGCTCTCTAGCTATCGCACTCAATGGCAAAACTACCCCGCTATGCGCGACAGCTTAAAAGCCTATTCCCAAAAATCTCAAGGATAAAGCTATGGATTTTTCTCGTACTTACGCCCTACTCGGCCCCGACTCAAAAGCTAAACTCTCATCTGCACGCGTTGCAGTTTTTGGTATAGGCGGAGTTGGCGGACATCTTGCTGAAGCACTCGTTAGAAGTGGTATCGGACATATCGATTTAATAGATGGGGATATAGTATCGGAAAGCAATATAAATCGACAAATAGTCGCCTTAAAATCAACAATTGGTCGCCCAAAAGTCGAAGTTATGAAAAAAAGACTGCTCGACATAAATCCCGATTGCAAGGTAACTACTAGATATGATTTTTACACTCTAGACAATAAAGACACCTTCGATTTATCTAACTATGATTACATCGCTGATGCTATTGATAGTGTGAGTGCAAAGATAGATATTATAGTACGCGCAAAGGCTCTCAACGTAAATATAATTTCTGCAATGGGTGCAGGCAACAAATTAGACCCTACTAAATTTAAGGTCGCTGATATCGCAAAAACTTCGGTTTGCCCTCTTGCTAGAGTTATGCGAAAAGAACTACGTGCACGTGGTGTAAATCACTTAAAGGTGGTTTACACCGAAGAGCAAGATAAAGGCGCTAACCTTGCTGAAGGAAACGCGCGTCGCGCCGTCCCCGGTAGCGTATCATTCGTTCCCTCGGTTATGGGGCTAATTATGGCTGGCGAAATTGTCAAGGATATAGTTAAATGAAAAAAGTTATATTATTCGATTTAGACGGCACCTTGGTAGATACCTTACCAGATTTAGCGGGTGCCTTAAATTACGCCCTTCGCGCTGTAAATAAGCCTGAAAAGACGCTTAAAGAAGTGCAAAGTTACGTTGGCGACGGGGTTATCAGTCTAGTCCGCCGTGCGCTCGAAAGTGAGCACCCTACCGACGAACTTCTAGCGCGTGCTCTTGCGGAATTTCGTAGCTATTATGAAGACCACGCCGTGTATCTATCTCGCCCATACGATGGAATTTTCGAGCTTATAAGCGCGCTAAAGGATAAAGGCTACATTCTCGGTTGCGTATCGAATAAATACGATAAAATGGCAAATTTCATCGTTAATCATTACTTCCCGAACGATTTTTCTTATACGTTAGGAAGAATTGAAGGCGTTCCACTAAAGCCTGCTCCCGATATGTTATATATCGCGATCGAAAAGCTCGGTGTAACCAAAGAAGAAGCGCTATTTATCGGGGATTCTGATGTCGACTACTTCACCTATCGTGATATGGATATGGATGGTATTAGCTGTAGTTATGGCTTCCGAGCTAAGAATATTTTAATTGAGTTAGGCGCAAAATTTATTGCAGATTCTCCACTCCAAATACTCGAAATTATTGAGAAAAACTTCGCTTAATCTTACTCACTAGATTTTCACAAAAATTTCATTGTGATATCTAGTGATTTTCATATTGACTTGGTAAGATATAATCAACCTAAAGAAAGGTTTCCCGCAAGGGAAATTCGCTTGCCGGTCATAGACCGTAACCGTTAACAAAATTCTTGTGTAAGTTAACCAAAATTATTAAATTCTTAAAAATTTCTCAATCCCTCCTCCACAATAACAAGTGATATAGGCACCAGCAAGCGGGTGCCTAATTTCTTATATTCACGGTTTATAATAAAAAAGCTCGCTTTCGCGAGCCTTTATCAACTTATTGTTAATTAATTTTGGGTAGTTCTACGTAGAACGTGGAGCCTTCCCCTTTAGAAGTTATAACGCCGTAAATTCCACCTGGGTGCATATTCATAACGGATTTTACTATGGATAACCCCAGCCCCGTGCCTACAGATGCACGCCTATGCGACTTCTCCGATTTGTAATATCTATCCCAAATATGTGGAAGAACGTCTACGTCGATGCCTTCTCCGTTATCTATAACTTCTATCCTTATATTTTCACCGTGAGTATATTCCTTTACTATAACCTTTTTATCTTCGCCTGCATAGTTTACAGTATTGTTTATTAAGTTATACACTACTTGCGTAAATTGCGTTTCATCGGCGTAAACTTTGCCGGTTTCTTCGTGCTCCCATATCAATTCATAACCGTGAGCTTTTATCAACTTGCCGTGGGTGATAATTAACTTGTCAAGGCTTTCAACGACGTCGTATTCCTTAAGGTCAAGCTTGTCGCCACCTTCTTGAAGCTTGGATAAATTAAGCATTTCATTAACAAGGTCGGTCAAACGCGTGGCTTCGTCAATAACCACTTGCAAGTTCTCAGGCGTGGCTTCACTCGGAATGTCCTTCATCATTTCACTGTAGCCTTTTATAAGCGTGAGTGGAGTTCGTAAGTCGTGAGAAACGTTAGCAATAAGCTCTTTTCTATAATAATCTAGCGCTGAAATTTCTTTACTTGCATAGTTAAGAGTTTCTTTTAGTTCTTCTATTTCTCTATATCCACCACCGGAAAACTCTACGTTGGGGGCGCCTTTAGCGAGCTCTTTTGCGGATACGTTAAGTGCGATTATCGGTTCAGCTACTATTCTACTTGATATTTGCGTAAACACAATTACCATAATCATCAATATAAACGTCAAAATAGTTAGCTGTGTAAGCAACGTATTCGTCGTAGCTTTTATAGGCGTTATAGGTGCATCGGCAATAACTGCATAGTTCATTCCGTCTGCGCCTTGCGCTGTTTCTACATAAATTAACGATTTAATAATGGTATTTTTATCGCTAGGAGCTTTTCCCTCGTAATTATCTTCATCATAAGCGTCGTCAAGCCCTTGGAACTCAACGGTATCGGTATATTTACCGTCGTTTTTCATAGCTTTTTCATAATAATCTGCAAGGCTTGCTTGTGAAATAATATGGATATTACTATCTAAAGAACGTTGTTTTTCATAAATAATCGTGCCGTTTTCGTCAATAAGCATAATATTAACTTCGTTCTCGTATGCAACATGGTCGATGAGCATATTTCTATCAATATGGTCGATGTTGTCTACTACCGAGCCTACTACGGTTTTTATTTCCGACGTCTTGATTGCGCTATAAAATCCATCTAAAAACGCAAGCTGAAATACCCACAAAACAAGAAGTATCATCACCGAAAATCCGATGATGATAATTAAAAGTTTGTTTCTTATCGAAAGATTGTTCGAAGAAAATCTTTTCTCTTGTTTCTCTGTCGTATTACGCTTCAAAGCGATATCCCATTCCTCTCAAAGTTACTATATACTCACTGCATACGCCTAATGATTTGCGTAGTAGTTTGATATGAGTGTCTAACGTTCTGTCATCGCCGTAAAAATCATAACCCCATACTTCGTTTAAAAGCTTTTCTCTAGATAACGCGATACCTTTATTTTTTACCATAAAGAACAATAAATCGTATTCTTTAGGCGATAAATCTACTCTTTCTCCGTCAACGTATACTATTCTTGCAGTAAAATCGACCTTCAATTTCCCACTCTCGAAAATTTCACTCTTAACGCCGTTTCCTGCTCTAGACATAACGGCTCTTATGCGTAGCATAAGCTCTTTAGGTGAAAACGGCTTGGTAATATAGTCGTCGATACCGATTTCAAATCCGTTAATACGGTCGTAAGTTTCCGTACGAGCAGAAAGCATTATGATAGGAATTGAAGAAAACTTCCTAATTTCCCTTACTGCGGAAAAACCGTCAAGCTCCGGCATCATAACGTCCATTATGACGATATCTACGCCACCTGCTTTAACTTTTGAAATAGCCTCTAGTCCGTCCTCTGCCTCTAGCGTAGAGAAACCTTCTAGCGCACAATATTTTTTAACGACTTCGCGAATACCTACTTCATCGTCTACTATTAAAACTTTATACATAATTCTTCTCCTAGTCGCAATCCGTTCTTTGTGTTAACGTGAGATGTATGGTGTAATCTGCTCCACTTCTTCTAACCACGATTACTACGGTTTCGCCCGCAGTACAAGAATTGAGCACTCTTTCCCATTGTTCTTTTTTGGTAACAACTTCGCCGTTAACCGACATAATGTAATCGTTTGACGAGAACAAATTCTTGCCTGTGTTGTCTTTGGTTACATATAAACCCGTATTTTGTCTTAATCCAAATGCCGAAGTAACTTCTATAAGCTCAACGCACTCGGTATTAACTCTACCTTCTACGTATCCGTCTTGAATTAAATCTTCACAAATGCCCCACGCACGATTTATTGGAATTGCAAAGCCTATTCCTTCTACGTCACTAGCAGAAGCTTTTGCGTTTACTATACCAACAAGCGCGCCATACATATTGAACAAACCGCCACCGGAATTACCGGGATTGACGGAAGCATCAATTTGTATAAGCTCCATTTTTTGACCTTCTACGACCACGTTTCTGTCTAATCCAGATACGCAACCTTTGGTAACACTACCACCTAGACTGCCTAAAGGATTTCCTATTGCAACGATGTCGTCACCTTGTAAAAGCTTATCGGAGTCGCCTATTGCCACCGAATTATTCGTTACTGCATTGATTTTTAGTATGGCTAAATCGCTGACTTTATCACCACGAATCCAACTTGCTTTATGGGTAGAGCCATCGTAAAGCGTAACTGTTACGTTCTCGGGAGCAACGCCGTCTATAACGTGATAGTTGGTGATTATCGTACCATCGTTAGAAACAACCACGCCACTGCCCGCACCCGATTGCACGTAATTATTGCCAAACGGACCATAACTAACGGTATTCGTGGTTATTTCTACTACGCTTTGCTTGGCAACGGCTACGACTTGTGAAGTCGTCATACTCTCACCGGGTTTTACGATAGGTTCTATTCTCTCGTTATTGTCTTTATAAACGATGGTTGACGTTTGGGTTTCTCTTTGTTTTTTTACGTTGTTAACTGCAATACGCGCACCGAGTAATCCACATCCCACCATAAGCCCTAATGAAATCACGACAACAAAGACCACAAGTAATGGGGATACTTTGGTCTTAACAGGGACTCCATAGCGTGGCACGCTAGAACGCACTTCATATGAGTACTTGTTACTATACATAGATAGACGTCTCCAAGTTTAAACTTAACTTCATAATATATCTTATAACTTAATTATGACAATATTATGAAGACGAAGTGAAATATTATGGGATAGTTCACACTCGCATAGTGCTATGCGAGTGTGTTAAGTTTTGCGTATTAAAAACAGTTTTTATCTGCCAGGTAGGAATTTTTTATTGTAATCTTCTATTGCGCGTGTAATCGTTGCTTTTGCAACTTCTGCATTTTCAACCTTTAGTACGGCAGTAGTTTTTCCTTCCAAAGACTTATAAACCGTAAAGAAGTGACAAATTTCACTCATAATGTGTGAAGGTAGTTCACTAATATCTTTGTATTCGTACCAGCTTGGTTCCTTGAAAGGTATTGCGATAATTTTGCTGTCTTCAAATCCATCGTCTATCATCGTTACCATACCGATAGGATAGCAACGGCAAAGTGCTAATGGATTGATGACTTCGCTGGATAGTACTAGAACGTCTAATGGGTCGTTGTCTTCCGCAAACGTACGTGGAATAAAGCCATAGTTTGCAGGATAGTGTGTAGACGTGTATAAAACTCTATCTAGAATAAGCAACCCCGTTTGCTTGTCGAGTTCGTATTTGTTTTTACTTCCCTTTGGAATTTCTACAACTGCCAAAAAGTCTTCAGGGGATATTCTATTCGCACTAACGTCATGCCAAATATTCATAGCTTTTCTCCTTTTATATTATTCTTTTTTGAGTAAATCACGAATTTCTTTTAAAAGTTCGGTTACGTCTTCTTTATTTTCTTCTTCTACAGGAGCTACTTCTTCAGGAGCGGGTTCGGTTGCAACCACTTCTTCAACTTCTTCTTTAGCTTCTTCTTTTAAGTCTTCTTCGCCGTCGATTTTGTCAATTAGTTCAGCTGCCTTACTTTTTGCTTCTTCGCCTATCTTTCTTGCCGAGTTAAGTAGTTTAACGATAAGGAAAACAACGAATGCAATGATTATAAAGTCGATAATTGCTTGTATTACAATTCCGTATTGGAATGCGACTTCGGCTTCTAGTAGTATGCCTTCTGCATCGTAAACGGCTTCTTCTATAACCCACTTCCAATCAGAAACGTCTGCGCCACCAGTGATTACGCTAATCAAGGGCATAATCAATCCGGATACTAAACTGTTGACGATTTTCGTGAAAGCAGTACCGATTACAACACCTACTGCTAGGTCAATTGCGTTACCTTTGTTTGCGAACGCTTTGAATTCTTCGAAGAACTTTTTAGTTCTTTTGCCAGCTTTTTTTGCTCCATCTTTGAGAGTTTTTTTCATTTTTGTTCTCCTATATGTAGATTTAATTTCTTGTTTCGTCTAAATAAGATGCCATTAAGTCGGCTACTTGCATCATTACCACCAATGGGAATTTTTCTTGCGCCGAGGCAATCGTGTGGCTACCACCTTGAACGCGCTCATCATAGCCACCCATATGCCAATTTATTGCCATAGCTTCTTCTCGTGTTAAACGGATGAAGCCGTTTATTATATAAACCGACTTCTCTCCGTGCCCATAAGGCAACGTGTCGTTAATCGTATAATATGGAACTTTTTCCCAACTTCCGTCAGGTTGCTTAACGTTTTTATAGTCAACGGTGTAGAAATCCGCCTTGCAAACATCGTGCAAAAGTCCACATATCGCAATACTTTCTTGCGAAACGTTTTTTGCCCATTCCGACTTCTCGTTCTCGATAAGCTCTTTAAGTCTATAATAAACGTTAAGGCTGTGTTGGACAAGTCCCGCGGGACACGCTAAATGGAACTTTGTACTAGCAGGAGCTGTAAAGAAGTCGGTTTTTTTGAGATATTCGAGCATTTTATCCGCACCTGGGCGCTTAATTTCTCTCTCGAAAATTTCTATGAATTGTTCTTGATAACTCATACTGTCTCCTTGTTGAAATCGTTTACTTGTATATTACAGTTTAACGTACCGTTTGCCGTTATTAAAGTATCGCCTTGAACTGCTTCCGGAAGCGTAATCGTGAAAGCTTTACCCATAACGAAAACATACAAAATGTTTCCTTTCTGATAGTAAGTAAGCCAAACGCTATCTTCTATTTCAAGAAATCTAGACGTATTTCCATCTCCGTTTACGCTTGTAGCATCACATACGACAACGCCGTTTTCTTTTGAAACGTACACGTAAACTTCTTGTGAATAACGTGAATAAAGCTTCAAATAACACTCCGTTGCGCTACCGAAAACAATATTCATTTTATACTCTTTATTCGCCTTGAAATCAGGAAGATATCCCTTTTTATCAACGAAAAGTCCACCTAAAGTCCAATTATATTCCTTTTGGTAATCGTATTCGCGAATCGTGCGCAAAGCGATTTTATCATCTAAAAAGGCTTCCTTTATCACTGCGTTGCCGTTTTTACTGCCTATCAATAGCGTTCTACCATCTAATAAAAACGCCGTTCTAGGCATACTTAAGTCGTCAAGGTCCACGCTCTTTTTGAGCTTGCCATTTTCAATACGAGCACATTTAGCTAAATTACCTTTGCCATAAATCAAATATAATCCGTCGTTCAAACCGATAACGCTAGCGCTTCTAACTCCGTTTATCACAACGCCGTGCAACAACTCGTCGTCTAAAAGCCATTGCATCGTATTTTGCGATTTGTAAATTTTTACTTCGCCGTTCATCCCAACGGTAGCAAGGTAGTATTTGCCGTTTATGCGTGAAATCTTAACGTCGACCTTGCCCACGTTTTTCACAATAGGTTCCGGATGTTGCGTCCATTCGCCGTTTTTCCCACGGACGGTTAATTTAATCTTGCCGTTTTGATTGAAAAATACGTAAACTTTATTTGCTCTGACCACTGCTGTTGGCAAAGTAAGCTCGCTAAACGACTCGACGACAACTCCACTAAAAGTGAAATTTTTAAGCTCTACGGATACAAATTCCACTATTTTGCGATGGTCTTTTGAAAGTGCGAACGTATGATAAGTACCTTCGTTATAAACGATAGCGCCTATTTCCAATCCGTCTAAAGTTAGCTCGACGTTTGATTCTTTCGTTAGAAATGGTAATTTCATGCGTTCTCCACAATAACATCTATGATAATCTATAATAAACTATATTTTAAAATTAGTCAATAGTAACTTTAGTATTGCGTTCGCGCGCGTAATATGTTATAATGCCCTTATGCTGAAAGAAGAATATCCTCGTCCAAATTTCATAAGACCACGTATCAACGTTCTAGATGGAGAATGGTTTTTTGCCGACCAAATAAACGAGAATTTCAACTGCTTCGATAGCGCTTGTTACGACAAAAAAATCATCGTTCCTTACGTTCAAGGAACCGAAAAATCCGGCGTTGAAGGATATTCGCCCGACGTGTGGTACATGCGCGAATTCGAGTTGTCCGCGTCCGAACTTATGGGACATATTCTTTTGAATTTCGGTGCCGTCGATTTCCGTGCAGACGTATTTTTAAACGGCAACTTCATTTTTTCTCACTCCGGTGGTTATACGCCTTTTACGATAGACATATCTAGCGTTGCTACGGAAGGTAAAAATATCCTTGCCGTTCACTGCATAGATTCGCTAACCGAAGAAGGACTACCACGTGGCACACAAAAGGACGCAAACGATAACGGACTATATCCCCCAATGACGGGTATATGGCGTAGCGTTTGGTTAGAATTCACAGCACACTCTTATTTCGCTTCAATTCACCCACAGGCAGACGTTCTACAAAAAGCCATCTTTCTCACCGGAAATATTTACGGCGACATAAAAGACCTACTCATAAACGTAGAACTCTCCTACGACGGTAAGCCTATAGGCAATTTCGCATATCCAGCGAAACAAAATTATAAAATTTGTATACCGGTTAAAGAGCCAATTCAATATTGGATGCCTATGGAAGGTAGACTTTACGACGTAAAAGTCATGCTTCGCAATAAAAAACATGGTATACTAGATATGGTGCATACCTATTGCGGTTTCCGTAGCTTAGCTGTTGATAACAATAGGTTTTACATTAACGGATATCCCTATTTCTTGAGACAAGTTTCGGACCATTGTTACTACCACGAAAGCGGTTACTCCGTACCATCGGTAGTGGCACTAAAAGACTACTTGATAAAAGTTGGAATGCTAGGATTTAATGGTATAAAAATCACTAAATGTATTCCTTCGCCCAAATACGTTTACCTTGCGGACAAACTAGGACTCGTACTTAACGTGGGGCTTCCTACCGAAAACGCTTTCCCCGAAAACTCACCTTGCAAACCAGTGATGTTTTCAGAAATACAAACCACGCTTTCTGCATACTTCGGGTGCCCATCTATCGCTATTTGGGGCTTATACGAGCAATTTGACGGAAATCCTAACGATGCATACGAAACGTATAATTTCGTTAAATCGATAGACCCTACTAGGATAATAACGACTTCTATGGGTGGCAAACAGTACCCTACCGATATATACGACGTTAACCTTCAAAAGGTAGCCAACTACGACGAGTTAAGACACACGCTTCTCGTCAAAGATCAAGCCGACGGACTATCGGATAGAGCGATTAAAAAGCTCTATACTAGTGACCCACTACTACTCACTCCAAACGCTATTCACAGCATACCAGAGTACGTATCTAGCTTCTCCGTAGGCGCGCTTACGCGCTATGACGAGCCACCTATCGGCAATAGTTACGAAGACCAATTTTTAGAACGCTTCTATCACTTCGCCACTACCATCATGGCGACGGGAGCTATAGGCTACGTCTATGATACGCTCTTCGATTACGGCGAAAAAAGAACGGGTCTATTATCAACGAATAGGCAATACAAACTATCCAGAAAATCAATTTCAAAACTTCGTGCAATTAACAAATTCCGTGCACGTTGTGAATCGCAACAATAGGTGATACATGAAAGAGCAAATCATATTTTCAAAAGAAACCGGTAACGCCAATAATTATCGCATTCCTTCTCTCGTGGCTACTACGAGGGATACTCTCGTTGCTTGTTGTGACGAAAGATTTTTTACCGGAAGCGATAACCCTAATCGCATCGACAAAGTAATTCGCATCAGCCACGATAACGGAGAAACCTGGGGCGAACAAATTACAGCAGTAGAAGAATGTGGTAAAGACAAAGAGCACGCTTCTTCAGCAGTTGACCCCGCAATGCTCTACGACAAGGATACTGCTACACTGCATATGATTTATTCACACACTCCTGCAGGCGTAGGAATTCTAAATTGTGCCAGATCAACCGGTTACGATAAAAACGGCAACAAGCTATACGTTATGGGAAGAAAGAAACTCTCTCTCATCAATGGTGAACTATATTATAAAGGCAAGTCAATCGGCATAAAAGTTGATGAGAATGGTCAACTCTCCGATGGTAGCGGTTGCGTTTACGACGGCAGTGCTCCCATAAGAGAAATGGGGACTTCTTTCTTATATCACACAATTTCAAAAGATAACGGCGAAACTTGGGAAAAGCCTACCTGCTTAAATTTACAAGTTAAAAATCCCGGTTGGGGATTTATAGGAGCGTGCCCGGGTAACGGACTAAAGACTTCTAAAAACAGACTCATCTTCCCTATTTATTACGGAGTAAACAAAGCTCCCCTATCTCTAACTTTCGCTACGATGTATTCAGACGATGGTGGACTTAACTGGAAGATAGGTAAAACACCGAAAATGGGTGGCAGATTCCCAAAGAACAATCCTATACTAATCATAAATTCTTGCATGCTCACCGAAACTCAAATTATAGAGCTCCCTGATGGTACGCTAAAAGCCTTTATGAGAAACCATAAACCACGAAGAAGAATCCTAATCTCGACTTCCACGAATGGTGGAGAAACTTGGTCAGACCCCGTATTCCACGATGAACTCACCCATCCTATTTGCCAAATATCGGCAATTTCATTCGTTCACGAAGGCAAATTCTACGTCCTTACAATAAACGCTTCTTCGACGAAAAAACGCGAGCGCGGTGTCGTTCGCTTGAGTGAAGACGAAGGCAAAACCTTCCCCTATTCATACCTTTTGAAAGAAGGTGAATTCGTATATTCATCTGCGCAATACCTATCGGACGGCACGATTGGCATTCTATACGAAGACTCTACACAACACGAAAACATCAAATTTACAAAAATAACTATAGACCAAATAAAAGGAGTATAACAATGACAGACGTCTCTTCTAAACTCAAGGGAATTTTCCCCGCACTACTCACACCGTTTAACGATGATGAAAGTATCAATACCGAAGCTCTAACAGCTCTAGTTAAACGCCTTGCTTCAAAAGGCGTTCAAGGCTTTTACGTAGGTGGTTCTACCGGTGAAAGCATGGTTATGTCTAACGAAGAAAGAAAACTCGTTTTCAAAACCGTAAAAGAAGCTTGCCCTGATAATCTAGCTTTAATTGCTCACGTAGGCGCTATTTCTACAGAAATGGCTATCGATATGGGTAAATACGCTAAATCTCTAGGCTACACTGCAATAAGCGCAGTAGCTCCCTTTTACTATTCATTCAAGCTAGAAGAAATTCTACAATATTATCGTGATATCGTTAATGCTGTAGATATGCCTATGATTATATACAACTTCCCTCTAGCAGGTGGATTCAGCCTAACCCCAGCAATCGCAAAAGAGCTCTTTGCAGACCCACGTTTCGTAGGTATCAAACATACTTCTAACGATTTCTTTGCTCTAGACGGTTTCAGACAAATTTCCGACAAACTAGCTCTCTTCAACGGCTATGATGAAGTTATGCTCGCAGGCCTAGGAATGGGCGCAAGCGGTGGTATCGGTAGCACTTATAACGTTATGCCCGAGAAGTATCTCGCTCTATACGAAGCATTCAATAACGGCGAAATTAAGAAAGCTCAAGCTATCCAAAAAGAAATCTGTGAAATCATTCGCGTTATGATTAAATGCGGTGTTATGCAAAGTGAAAAGTACCTAGTTTCAAAAGCCGGAATCCCTATGGGTGACTGCCGTAAGCCTTTCTCAAAACTAACCGAAGAAAGCAAGAAACTACTAGATTCTATCACTTCTCTAAACTTTAACTAAACCCATTATGAAATAATTAAGACAACGCTATAGCGTTGTCTTTTTTTTATTAAAAGCAACTTATTGCACAAACCTAGAAAATAGTATATAATAAACGTATAGGTCAAAAATACCGTGGAGAAAACTTATGGAAAACACCACTGACATAAAAGCAGAAGAGCTATTTACAACCGACCTAAAATCAGGACTCACTAGTCAAGAAGTTGCTACTAGAGTTTCCGAAGGGAAGGTTAATGGCAATCAAAACGTTAAAACAAAAAGCATTTGGCAAATAATCAGGACTAACACGTTTACGTTCTTCAACGTATTATTTGCTATTTTTTCTATTATTATAATCGCATTTGACTTAGGACTATCCGAACTAGGTTTTCTAGTGATTGTTATCTTCAACCTTGCTATCGGTATCGTACAAGAAGTAAAAGCAAAGCGCACTATCGATAAGTTGTCGCTTATTTCTGCGCCAAAAGTAACTGCGTTAAGAGATGGAGTAGAGTGCGAAATCAAGCTCGAAGACATCGTTATGGACGACTTAATACTTCTAGAAACAGGCAATCAAATTTGCGCCGATGCTAGAATTATAGAAGGCACTATCGAAGTTAACGAATCTCAAATAACCGGTGAGCCTGACGCTATTACAAAGAACCCTGGTGACGAAATATTTTCCGGAAGTTTCATAGTGTCTGGGCGTGCTGTTTCGCAAGTTATTCGCATAGGTAAAGATAACTATGCAACCAAGATTTCTTCCGGTGCAAAATATATCAAAAAAACTAGCAGTCAACTTATGATTTCGCTTATGCGCTTTATCAAACTTATGACTGCAATCATAGTTCCTCTCGGCATAATTCTTCTTTGTACCAAGCTTCTCATACAAAGCCTTGATTATAAAACTGCGCTACTTGATACGGTAACCATGATGGTTTCTATGATTCCGTCCGGACTAGTTGCGCTCACCTCTGCCGTTTTCTGCGTATCGGTCGTAAGGCTATCTAAACACAAGGCGCTAGCGCAAGACCTCTATGCAGCAGAGTCGCTTGCTCGCGTTGACGTGCTTTGTCTTGATAAAACCGGAACGATTACGGAAGGCACTATGGAAGTGCACGAAGTAAAAGCTGTAAACATAGAATACGATGAATTACTACACTTAATCAAAAACGTAGTAACGGCGATTGGAGATAATAATCCCACTGCTAACGCTATGAAAGAATATTTAACGTCTACTTACGTTACCGAAGAAACTCAAGACGTAATTCCCTTCTCTTCCGCAAGAAAATGGAGTGGAGCAAATCTTTCTTCTGGTGGTTACGCAATAGGCGCTTGTGAATTCATACTTAAAGAAACCACTGAAGAAATTGATAACACTATCAAAGAGTATTCCGAAAAAGGATATCGCGTTCTAATTGTTACTAGAAGTGCGTCCCCTATCATTGACAACACTTTAAACGACGATATGACGCTCATCGGTTACATCTTTATAACTGATAAAATACGTCAAGAAGCTCCCGAAACTCTTGCGTATTTTGCAGAGCAAGGCGTTACAATTAAAATTATTTCCGGAGATAACCCCGTAACAGTTAAGAGTATAGCCGAACGTGCAGGCGTTCAAAACGCCGATAGCTACGTAGACGTTTCCACATTGTCTGATGATGAAATTGCAGACGCTATAGAGAACTACACGGTTTTCGGTCGCGTTACTCCAGATAGAAAGCTTGCATTTGTAAAAGCACTAAAAGCAAAAGGTCATACCGTTGCTATGACAGGCGACGGCGTTAACGACGTTCTCGCACTCAAAGAAAGCGATTGCTCCGTTGCTATGGCTGCCGGCTCCGATGCTGCTAAAAACGTTTCTCAAGTTGTTCTCCTTGATAGCAATTTCGCAAGCATGCCGAAAATCGTTGCCGAAGGCAGACGTTCTATCAATAACCTTGAACGCTCGGCTTCATTGTTCCTAGTAAAGACTTTTTACAGCTTGTTCCTTGCTATTACCTTCCTATTTATTCACGAAGAACTCCCATATTCGTTAATAAACCTAACGATTTTGAGTGGTTTGTCGGTAGGACTTCCTTCGTTTATACTTGCACTCGAGCCAAATAAAGAACGTGTTAAAGGTAAATTCCTTGATAAAATTATTTTCCGTGCTCTCCCTGGCTCGATTTGTATAGCTATAGTCGTAATCGCTATGACTCTGCTAAAAGCTTTCATTCCATCACTAGAGAGCGCATTTACAGCACAATACTCATTCGAGACAACTTGTATACTTGTTATGGCGTTCGTTTCGTTTATGTACCTATTTAGAGTTTGTATGCCGTTCGATAAAGTGCGTGTCGTTCTCTTTATCGGTATGCTAGCGTTGTATATCCTAGCGTTTATTATTTCTCCGTACATCGTAAAAATCATACCTGCTTTGGACTTCAAGCTAACGCACGACCTTCCCATGGAATCTCTATACGTAGCGCTTCCTATGGCCGTTATCACGGTTCCCATCTTCTTACTAATGACAAACGCGTTGTCATCGGCATCAGAAAAAGAACCAATAAACCGTATGTTAGACAAGTTGAAAGACGTAACATTCCCCTTCTATGCAAGAGTCGGCAATCGCGTTAAAAATCTATTCACGAGAAAGCATAAATAATGTTAAAAAACCTTGCTAAAAAATTACTAGAATCGGCTTTATCCGTCCTTCCTATCGCAATAGTTACGATAGCTGTTGCGCTCATTTTCACGGATATTGACGGTTTACAATTAGCAAGTTTTTCTATAGGCGCGGTCTTTTTGATAGTTGGTATATGCTTATTCACGTTAGGCGCAGATATTGCAATGCTAAATATCGGTAGAGAAATCGGTGCATATATGTCAAAAAGTCGCAAAATGTGGTTTATTCTACTCATAAGCTTCATTATGGGCGTGATTATCACTATTGCAGAGCCAGATTTAACCGTTCTAGCTAAACAAATAGGTTCTAATACCATTATATATATCGTTGCTTTAAGCGTTGGTGTTTTCTTAGTAGTTTCTATGCTGAGAACGTTCTTAAAAATTAAATTGTCCTACTTACTACTAGCGTTATACGGCATTGTCTTCATTCTTGCAATTTTTGCGCCCAAGGAATTCGTTCCACTGTCCTTTGACTCTGGTGGCGTTACGACCGGGCCTATCACCGTTCCGTTTATTATGTCACTAGGTATAGGTCTTGCTTCCGTTCGTGGTGGCAATTCTTCTACAGAAGACTCTTTCGGCACTATTGCGCTTTGTTCGATAGGTCCTATACTTGCAATGCTGATTTTATCAATGACAGGCGTTATAAACTACGAAGAAACGAGTAGTAATGTGCTTGTAATAGATAGTTTCCGTGACGTTGTCATATCGTTTTTAACCACTATACCACACACTATGAAAGAAGTTGCTATTGCACTTCTTCCCATCGCTGTAGCGTTCATAGTGTTCCAAATTTTCTTCATAAAACTACCTAAAGCAAAACTACTGCAAATCATAATAGGCTTCGTTTATACCTATCTAGGCTTAACCATTTTCTTAACCGGCGTTAATGCAGGCTTTATGCCCATGGGAAGTGAACTTGGTTCACAACTCGCTGGCTCTGAGTTTAAATGGCTCCTTGTGCCTTTGGGCGCTCTTATCGGTGCGCTAGTCATGCTCGCAGAACCTGCGGTTCACGTTCTTAATAAACAAGTAGAAGAACTAACTGGTGGCGCGATTAAACGCTCCACGATGTTGGTATGGTTATGTATAGGTGTATCCATTGCAGTTGCACTAAGTATGGTGCGTGTATTAACGGGAATAAGCATTTGGTGGATATTAGCTCCCATGTACGGTATTGCACTTGTATTAACGTTCTTCGTTCCTACTATGTTTACGGCAATAGCATTCGACTCAGGTGGCGTAGCATCCGGCCCACTCACAGCAACGTTTATGCTACCACTTGCAACGGGAGCTTGCGCAATGCTAAACAGTGATATTTTAACCGATGCTTATGGACTCGTTGCATTCGTAGCCCTTGCTCCACTAGTTACTATTCAGCTATTAGGTTTGATTTATACAATTAAACTAAAACTCTCGAAACCCACAATTAAGGATACTGAACTTCAAACTAAAGATAGCGAAATTGTTGATTTCGATATAATTAATATAGACACGGAAGAAATAAATAAGGAGGTAGACGATAATGGATACGACCATTAAACCTATCAAACTTACCATTATAATAACGGATAGAAGTCGTTCGAAAAAGGTAACGAAAACCCTCAACGCTCACGGCTACGACTATCAATTCGCAACAACGGCAAAAGGCACTGCGCCTAGTGATATTCAAGCATACTTTTGTCTAAACGAACCGGAAAAATGTATAGTCTTTTGCCCTATTGCAGAAGACCGTGTACAAGAGCTTCTTGAAGTTATTAGAAATGAACTGCACTTTGACGAGCCTAACACCGGTATTGCATTTACAGTACCTATCGGTAGCTTATCGAGTATAAATATTCTTAAATATCTCAATCACGAATGTTAAAAGGAGTTAATTATGGAAGATAAAAAATCATTCTCATTGTTAGTAGCTATAGTAAAAAGAGGTTATTCCGAAAGCGCCATGTCTGCAGCACGTGAAGCAGGCGCTCGCGGTGGAACGGTTTTTAACGCTCGTGGAACAGGCTCATTAGAAGCTCAAAAATTCCTAGGAGTGCCAATCGAACCTGAAAAAGAAGTCTTACTTATACTCGCAGAAAAGTCCGTAAGACAAGACATTATGCGCGCTATTTATAAGGAAGCAGGGCTAGAAACAAACGGCAACGGCATTGTTTTTGCACTCCCCGTTGAAGACGTCGTAGGCGCGTTTACAAAGTTCAATAATTAATCTATTTCATCTAACAAAGAAGGCACCCTATCGGGTGCCTTTCTTATTCATAGAGATTGATTATTTTTTGAAGTGGTTAGCGATTTCCGTGAAGATAACGCCTAGTCCGTATGCGCCTGCATCGGGATAGCCTTCACTATCGGTAACGCCTGCTCTTCCTAGTTTAGCTTGAATGAACTTGGTTGCTTCTGCGCCTTTAACAGCAGCTTTTGCACCTTCTATCATAGTCGTAAACATTGAAGCGCCTTTCTTTGCTAGTTCGGTAAACTTGTCAGCAGTGGGAACTAGAGCGTCAATCAAGGTCTTGTCGCCTACAACAGCGCCTTTGCCGAAGCTCTTTCTACCTGTTTCTTGAACACCAAATACTGCTTGTTGTAGTAGTTCAGCAAATTCTTTAACGGTGATTTCTTTCTTACCCATAACTGCTTTACCTGCGTAACGGAATGCGCTACCCCAGATAGGACCAGATGCACCACCACAGTATTCCATAATGATTTCTGAACAGCTTACTAGGAATTCACCAATGTCACCTTTTTTACGGGTTGCCCAGTCTTTCTTAAGTTGTTTGAAACCTTTTGCAATACTCATACCGAAGTCGCCGTCGCCACAACGGTCAGCTTTACAGAACGGAATTTCGTTCTCGATGATAACGTCTGCCATCTTTTCTACTATAGCACCCATACCTGCCGTATTGATAACGTCGCCAACAATAGCTTCGCCTTCAAATTCGTAGGTCTTGTTTTCATCTTCTATAACTGCTTTTTTTGCGCTAGCTTTGCTTTCTTGTTTAGCTGTGAAAGCACCAGGAGTGATGTTAAGAGCTTTTGCAAGAGCGTGAATAGCTTCTTGGCAAGCAAGAGCTTCTTGAGAAGCTGCGCCCCAAGTAATAGCAGGTGTTGCTACGGGGAAGTCAAGAAGTGCTTTAAGTTCAGCGTCAAGACGTAGAACTGAAATTGATGCGCCAGCCATATCGATAGAAGTCATATAGTTACCAACCATCGTCTTGTAGATTGATAGACCTGCTGCTTCTAGAGCGTTAGAAACGTCATTGTTGAAGAGATATAGTTCTTGTAGAGGAGTGCCACCGAAACCGTTGATTAGAAGTGCTACTTCTTCACCAGCTTTTAGTGCTAAATCTTCAATGATATCGGGAACGATTCTCGTTGCAAGTTCTTTTGAAGATTGGATTTTTTCTCTCTTTCTACCTGGTTCGCCGTGGATACCTACGCCGAATTCCATTTCATCATCACCGATTTCGAAAGTAGGAGTTCCTGCTGCGGGAACGGTACAAGAAGTGAATGCAAAACCAAAGCTACGAACGTTATCGATAACTTTTTGTGCAACAGCTTTAACTTCTTGTAGAGAGCCACCTTTTTCTGCTAGAGCACCAGCGATTTTGTGAACAAATACGGTGCCTGCAACGCCACGACGGCCAACTGTGTAAAGGCTATCTTTAACAGCGATGTCATCGTTTACGTAAACAGCGTCAACTTCAATGCCGTCTTCTTTTGCAAGAGCTGCAGCATTGTTGAAGTTCATGCAGTCGCCAGAGTAGTTCTTAACAATCATAAGAGTACCCTTATTGCTTGCTGTAAGCTTAAGAGCGTTGTAAACTTGGATTTGTGAAGGAGATGCAAAAACGTCGCCACATACTGCGCAATCTAGCATACCTGTGCCAACAAAGCCTGCGTGTGCAGGTTCGTGACCTGAACCACCACCGGAGATAAGAGTAACTTTTTCTTCGTTGATTTCTTTCTTTTTAACAACTTTGAATTTTTCTACGAATTCTAGTTCTGGATGAGCTTTTGCTAAACCATGACACATATCGTAAACAAAACTTTCTGGTGTATTAATAATTTTTTTCATTTATAACTGTCCTCCGTTATATTATGGTTGCCTGCTAATCCTAGCAGGCAACCTACATGGTGTTTTATTTAATTATTCGCAATCACAGCAACCGTATCTGAAGTCGTAACCAATCTTGTCTGCGGTCTTAATAGCTGCAGCAACCATATCTACTGTTACAGGGAATGGCATATTGTGAACTGATTCTTCTGGAATGCAGGTCTTTTCTGCAATAGCTTTGAGCATTTCGTCGTCGATTTCATCGGTGCCGATATCTTTCAAGCAAACGGGTAGGCCTACTGTGTCACAGAAGTTGAGAACTTCGTATAGTTCTTCTTCGGGGCTGTTTTCTAGAACTAGTTGGCAAAGAGTTCCGAATGCAACCATTTCACCGTGGAAGTATTTGGTGTGTGAAGGAAGAAGTGTTAGACCATCGTGGATAGCGTGAGCTGCTGCTAGACCAGCACTTTCAAATCCAAGACCAGATAGAAGAATGTTGGTTTCGATGATGTTTTCTAGAGCGGTTGTAACAACGTTGTTGTCGCAGGCTGCTTTTGCTTTTGCGCCGTCTGATAGAAGTGTTTCGTAGCAAAGTTTTGCCATAGCGTATGCTGCCATCGTTCCACCAGCTAGTAGAGTGCCTTTAGCGCGGTTAGCTCCGCAAGGTAGACCTGCGTTAACGTTTGCATAAGATTGAACGTTTGCACGTGCTTCGAAATAAGTAGCTAGAGCGTCACCCATACCTGATACTAGGAAGCGTGAAGGAGCGTTAGCGATAACTGTTGTATCGATAAGAACTACGCTTGGGCTTTGTCTGAAGTATGCATAGTCATCAAAGTGATGGTCGTCTGTATAAAGAACTGCACTGTGAGAAGTAGGAGCGTCTGTAGCTGCAATTGTGGGGCAGATGATTAGGTTTGAGCCAGCAGCAACGCATTTTGCTGTATCGATAGCTTTTCCGCCACCTAGACCAATTGTACATGCACATTTGTTAGCTTTTGCAAAGTCTTGTAGTGCTTTAACGGTAGTACGTGAACATTCACCTTTGAAGATGTCGCCACTTGAAACAAGGGTGATACCATATTTAGCTTGGGTAGCATCTAGTTTAGCTTGAACACGTGCAATATCTGCAGGGTGTGCAATTAATAGTGCTTTTTTACCAAAGGTTTTTACAAAATAACCTAGATTTAGAAGTTCGTCTTCACCTTGAACGTACTTTGTTGGGCAAATAAATGCTTTTCTCATATTATATTACTCCTTTATAAAAAATTTCTAAATTTGAGTGTTAGACACTATAAAAATATTATAATTCCAAATACTGGTAATGTCAATACCCGATTTTCGCCATTTTTACAAAAATTAGTAAAACTTTTCTTGAATTTCGAGTTTTTTGCTCCTCACAAGCACTCAAAAATGCATTTTTGAGCAAAAAATTCTTTCAAAATTAAATTTTTACTTTATTCGACTTTTTCCGTAATCAATATAATATTGTCGCGCGCGTGCGCGCGTCCCCTATCAATATTTTGCAATAAAAAAAGGCGTAGAAAATCTACGCCTTTTTGTGCTAAAAATTAATTACTTCTTATCAGCCAAGAATTTATAACCTTCGTATCTAGCTTTAGCTTCTTCTTCATTGATTGCGAAGAGTTGTTCAGCTACTTCGGGGTATTGTTTCTTGAGTGATGCGTAACGAACTTCACCAGCTAGGAATGCCTTGTAGTCGCCTGCAGGAGCCTTGCTGTCTAGAGTGAAGGGGTTCTTGCCTTCGTCTGCTAGTGCTGGATTGAAGCGGTATAGTTGCCAATAACCACATTCAACAGCTTTCTTCATTTCTTCCATAGGTCTAGACATATCTACACCGTGGTTGATACAGGTTGCGTATGCGATGATTAGAGAAGGTCCTTTGTATGCTTCTGCTTCTTTCATAGCTTTGATTAGTTGGTTCATGTTAGCACCCATGCTTACTTGTGCAACGTAAACGTAACCATAGCTCATAGCCATCATACCTAGGTCTTTCTTCTTAACGCGCTTACCGCTTGCTGCGAATTTAGCGATTGAACCTGTGGGGGTTGCCTTACTTGCTTGGCCACCGGTGTTGGAGTAAACTTCTGTGTCAAGTACTAGTACGTTAACGTCTTCGCCACTTGCTAGAACGTGGTCAACACCACCGTAACCGATATCGTATGCCCAACCGTCACCACCGAAAATCCATACGGACTTCTTAACTAGGCAGTCTTCATTGTCCTTAATGAAGTTCAAGCATTCGCATTTTTCGTTCTTGAGAGCTTCTTTGACTTTTTCAGATGCAACTTTGCTTGCTTCTGCTTCGTCCATAGATGCAATCCATTCATCGAAGATAGCAGCTGTTTCTGCGCTGATGCAACCACATTCTTTTGCTGCAAGCATATCTTCTTTAATCTTGTTACGTCTTTGTGTAACAGCTAGGTTCATACCATAACCAAATTCAGCGTTGTCTTCGAACAAGCTGTTTGCCCATGCAGGACCATGACCTTTATCGTTGGTTGTGTAGGGGCAAGTAGGTGCTGAACCACCATAAATTGATGAACAACCCGTTGCGTTAGCAACAATCATTCTGTCACCGAAGAGTTGTGTAACGAGTTTAACGTAAGGTGTTTCGCCACAGCCAGCACATGCGCCTGAGAATTCGAATAGAGGTTTAGCAAATTGTGAACCTTTAACGGTGTTGGTATTGTAAATCTTGTCATTTTCAGGAAGAGTTGCACTGTAATCATAGTTAGCTGCATCTTCTGCGATTGCTTCTGCGATAGGTTTCATGATGAGAGCCTTTTCTTTTGCGGGGCAAACGTTTACACAGCTACCACAACCTGAACAGTCGTATGGTGAAACTTGGATTCTGAACTTGTAGCCCTTGAAACCGGTTGCGTCTTTTGTTACGAAGGTTTCGGGTGCGCCTGCTAGTTGTTCTTCAGTTGCTAGAACTGGACGGATAACTGCGTGTGGGCAAACAAGTGAACATTGGTTACATTGAATACATTTAGCAGCATCCCATACAGGAACGTTAACCGCAATACCACGTTTTTCGAACTTTGTTGTGCCAACTGGTACGCTACCATCAGCATTGAATGCAGATACGGGTAGTGATGCGCCTTCTTGTTTCAAGATGGGGTTGATAACTTTTTGGAAGTATTCGTCGTTAGCGCCTTCAATCATAGGAGCACCTTCGGTTGTGGTTGCCCATGATTCTGGATATTTAACTTCTTTAAGTTGAGCAATAGCTCCGTCAACTGCTGCGTAGTTTTGGTTAACAATTGCGTCGCCCTTCTTGCCGTAAGACTTCTTGATAGCAGCTTTCATGTAAGTTTCTGCTTCATCGTAAGGAATAACGTCTGCTAGTTTGAAGAATGCAGCTTGCATAACTGTGTTAACACCCTTTCTAGCGCCGATAGATGAAATAACTTTGTTACCATCTAGTGTGTAGAATTTGATGTTCTTCTTTGCAATAGCGTTCTTAACTTTTGCAGGAAGTTGTTTATCCATTTCTTCTGGTTCCCAAATGCTGTTGAGTAGGAACGTGCCACCTTCTTTTAGGCTTGAAAGCATATCATAACGATAGATATAGCTGGGGTTGTGGCATGCTACGAAGTCAGCTTGGTCGATTAGGTATGAAGATTGAATGGGGGTGTCGCCAAATCTCAAGTGAGAAATCGTAATACCACCGGACTTCTTACTGTCATATTCGAAGTAACCTTGAGCGTATTTTTCTGTGTGGTCACCGATAATCTTAATGCTGTTCTTGTTAGCACCAACGGTACCGTCTGAACCTAGACCATAGAACTTACAGCTGATTGAGCCCTTGGGAGCTGCATTGATGAATTCGTCAAGAGGTAGTGAAGAGAAAGTAACGTCGTCTTCGATACCAACTGTGAAGTTGTTCTTGTTAGCTCCACCCATGTTCTTGTAGATAGCGTTAACCATTGTGGGGTTAAATTCTTTGCTACCTAGACCATAACGGCCACCAAGAATGGTAACGTCTTTACCTTTAAGAGCGGTAACAACGTCAAGATATAGAGGTTCACCAAGTGAACCGGGTTCTTTAGTTCTGTCTAGAACAGAAATGTATTTAACGGTTGAAGGAATAGCCTTTACGAAAGCGTCTGTTGAGAAAGGTCTATATAGTCTAACTTTCAATAGACCAACCTTTTCGTTTCTGTTAGCGATTAGGTAGTTAACGGTTTCTTCAGCAGCTTCTGCACCTGAACCCATCATGATGATAAGTTTTTCTGCGTCTGGAGCACCAACATAGTCGAATAGGTGATAATTTCTACCTGTTAGAGCAGAAACTTTTTCCATGTATTTTCCCACGATAGCGGGAACTGCATCATAGTATTTGTTGCAAGCTTCTCTGTTTTGGAAGTAAATGTCTCCGTTTTGAGCAGTACCTTTTTGGATAGGATGTTCTGGGTTCAAAGCGCGTGCACGGAAATCGTTGATATACTTCATATCAACTAGTTTCTTCATATCTTCGTAATCGATAGCATCAATCTTGGATACTTCGTGGCTGGTTCTGAAACCATCGAAGAAGTGTAGGAAAGGAACTTTTGCTTCTAGCGTTGAAAGGTGAGCAACAAGTGCCAAGTCCATAGCTTCTTGAACAGAGTTAGATGCGAGCATAGCAAAACCGGTTTGACGGCAAGCCATAACGTCGGCATGGTCACCGAAAATGTTAAGTGCGTGTGCTGCAAGAGCTCTAGCAGAAACGTGGAATACGCAAGGTAGAAGTTCGCCTGCGATTTTGTACATGTTAGGAATCATAAGTAGCAAGCCTTGGCTAGCCGTATAGGTGGTTGTCAAAGCACCTGCACAAAGAGAACCGTGAACAGCACCAGCTGCGCCAGCTTCTGATTGCATTTCTGCAAGTCTTAATTTTTGACCGAACATGTTCTTTACACCTTGAGCTGCCCATTCGTCAGCATATTCTGCCATGGGTGAGCTAGGAGTGATAGGATAAATAGCAGCTACTTCGCTGAAAGCATAAGCGACGTAAGAGGCAGCTGTGTTACCGTCAATAGTCATTTTTTTGCTCATTGTAACCTCCGAATTTTTATTTCGTTTAATTTTATTTAGAACATCTTCTATTATATATATTGCGCGCGCATAAGTCAATAAGAATTTTGTAAAAGAGTTATCAATCAAAAGTAAAATCTACGCGTAATTTAAAAAGCACCCTATAGGGTGCCTTTTAACTAGCCTTAATTTATGCACTGTACTTATCTAAAAACTCACCTATTGCTTTTTCGTACGCTTCGGTATCGGTGAAATAGCTTTGTGCGTGACCTGCGCTCTCAACTATGAGTTGGTTTTTAGGTGCGGTACAAGCGGAATAAACCGCGTTACACATATAAGTGGGAACAAATCTGTCTTTGCCACCGTGAATGAATAAAATCGGAACCGATGACGATGCAACCGACTTAAACGGATTGGGTTGTCTCCAACCGTACTTAGCGTAGTTACGGCAAAATAGGTTAGCGATATCAAGAATGGGGAATGGCGCAAGGTTCATAAATTGCTTGATTTGATAATCAACAACGTCCCATGCTCTCGTGAAACCAGAATCTTCTATAACGCCCTTTACGTTCAAGGGTAGTTCGTCCATACCCGTTGCAATCATAGCGGCAGATGCGCCCGTTGAAATACCGTATAGGAATATTTCGCCATCGGGTATTCTAGCATTGAGTGCTTCCGTCCATTTGATAACGTCGAAACGGTCGATAGTGCCTAGTCCTAAATACTTGCCTTCACTGCAACCTTGTCCACGTAATGAAACAAGTAAAAGGTTAAAACCTTTGCTACGCAAAAACGGTGCGATAGCTGCAAAATCAGTAATAGGATTGGAATTATAACCATGCAAACAAACAATCGTCTTTTTCGTTTCGCCTTCCGTTGCAGGAACAAAATATGCGTGTAATTTGAGAAGGTCGGCTGACGTAATCGTCATTTCTTCTTTTTGCACGTCTGCAAAAGCAATCTCTTTCTCTTGACTAAATTTGACAAAGTCGTTGAAATTCTCGCCCATTAGCTTACGGAAAGGATTATTGCTTGCAATCGTATGTTTGTTAGAACGCTTAACGATAGTGCGGAAAATATCGTATCCTATTCCAAAGAAGATACAAATTATAATTCCGCATGCTACAACTACAGAACCAATTGCTATTCCTACGATTTCGGCTACTGACATAACTGTCTCCTACCTAAATTGAATTATTATCAATAGTATTATACAAGTAAACTCAAAAATTGTAAAGCAAAAATACTTGTTTTAGGCTACCAAAGCCCATATCTTTATGCTTTTTTGCAAAAAAATAGAACCTTATCGGTCCTATTTAGTGATTATTCTTTATCGAACAATTTCTTGTATCCTTCTCCGTATTGCAACGAACGACTGACTCTACTTAACGTTGCCGAAGAAATATCCGTAGCACTTATAACCTGCGCATACGTCTTGCCGTCATGAAGCATTTTTGCAGCTATAATGCGTTGAGCCATCTTCTCTACTTCTTGATACGTACACAAGTCTTCAAAAAACTTCTCGCATTCTTCTACGTTATCAAGAGCGATTATAGCTTCATAAAGTTCCTTTATCATATCCTTAGTTATCTTTGTCATCGTTAAATTCCCTCGTTAGATTTTTGCAAGAAAGCTTGCGTTTTTAGGCTCTTTGGGTTGCCAAATACTTCTTCTGGGGTTCCTTCTTCTTCAATTATGCCGTCAGCCATAAATATGACCTTATCTGCTACGCTACGAGCAAATTCCATTTCGTGCGTGACTACTATCATTGTGCTATCTGCAGATTTGAGTCCTTTAATAACCTTAAGAACTTCTCCCGTTAATTCGGGGTCCAATG
Organism: Clostridia bacterium; assembly: GCA_017533005.1. Lineage (GTDB taxonomy): Bacteria > Bacillota > Clostridia > Christensenellales > DTU072 > RGIG6449. Next base: position 64,249 of record JAFXIQ010000041.1, read on the forward strand.
CGGACGTAGGCTCATCAAAACATAGTATGTCAGGGTTGAGTGCAAGCGCACGAGCTATTGCAACACGTTGACATTGACCACCGGACAATTCACACGGATAGTTATTGATTTTTTCCGAAAGTCCTACTTTCTCAATAAGCTCAAGAGCCTTTTCCTTATTCTCTTGATAAATTGTTTCTAACGCTTTCTTGTAGGCTTTTTTCTCTTCTACTTTTGCAAAAAGTTTGGGCTTAACCAGCTTTTCTTTTGCTCTTAAGTCCATAGCAAGAGTAACGTTTCTTAATACGTTATATTGCGGGAACAAGTTAAAGGATTGGAATACCATACCAAAACGAAGTCGCTTTTTACGGATATCTTCATCGCTATCGCGCTTCATTTTAGTACCCTTTGCTCCCGTCAATTTATCAGCGTCAAACAACACTTCTTCATTCAACGTTATAGTACCTACGTCTGGAGTTTCCAGAAAGTTCAAGCAACGAAGAAGGGTTGTCTTACCCGAGCCTGAAGAGCCGATAAGCACTAAAACTTGTCCTTTTTCAAGGTCAAAGTCCACTCCTTTTAACACTTTGGTATCGCCAAAACTTTTATAAAAATTCTTAACTTCTAAAAACGCCATATTACACCTTAAAGTATGAGAGCTTTCTTTCCAAGTAGTTGAATAGTATCGTGAGTAATCCCACGAAAATTAGGTAGAATACGCCTGAATAGAATAATGGCCATATTAAAGCTTGTGTCATTAACAACTCTGCTTTTTTGATAAGTTCAACAACAAGAACAACTCTTGATAATGCAGTATCTTTTACAAGCGTTATAACTTCGTTCGACATAGGTGGAATTATATTTTTAATGACTTGTAAAAGAATGACTTTGAAGAATATTTCCGACTTCTTCATTCCTAGCACTTGAGCGGCTTCACTTTGTCCTTTAGGAATACTTTGGATACCGCCACGGAAGATTTCTGAAAAATAGCAAGCGTAGTTTATAGCAAAAGCTATTGTAACGGAAACAAATCTTCCTGCATCTACTAACCCTACCGTGCTAAAGAAGTAAGAGTCTACTTTTGCAAAAACGTTATATCCTAAAAATCCCGGAACGTAATAAATTATGAAAATTTGGAGCATAAGAGGGATACCCCTTACTATCCAAACGACCACTTTCGTTACCGACGAAAGTGGCTTGAATTTGCTCATTGAACAAAAAGCGATTATGAGTCCGAGTGGTAACGCTAGCACTAAAGTTAGTGCAAACAATAAGCACGTGAGCTTAAATCCATCTAGCAAATATAGCGTTACCTCTCCGAATGTCATAATTTATAATTTCCTTTTGTAATATTTCTTGTAATTATTTTTGGTTTGAGAAATCAGTAATAACTGAACCTTGAACGTTGTATTTTGTTGCGATTGTTGCGATTGTGCCGTTAGCTGCTAGTTTTTCTAGAGAAGCGTTAACTTTTGCGGTTAGGTCGCTACCTTTCTTGAAACCAATTGCATAGAATTCATCGTTAGCTGTATAAGCAATCTTGCAGTCTGCATAGTCGCCCTTTCCTACGATGCTGTTAGCTAGTTGATAGTCAACTACTACGAAGTCGCATGAGTTGCTCTTAAGTTGCATTAGAGCGTCTGTTTGATAAGTAACAACGTTAGCTTGTACGTCAGC
>JAFXIQ010000042.1 GCA_017533005.1 Clostridia bacterium
CGAGTAAACGACATATAATAAACGAAAAAAATCAAACAAAATTAATTATAAAAAAAATTAAAATTACAATAAAAATATATAAAAATCATAAGATAAAAAGACGTGGATTTTGGAGAAAATTCAAGAGTTCAGCAGAGCATAAAATTTTCTAAAAAAGAAAGTCTTATTAGAACATGATATTTATAATAGATTCCAAAAAAACAAGACGAATGGTAAGCACTATAGAATGGTAGGTTTTTAAGAAAAAACGTATTAATTTTTACCCGAAGAGACATAGTTTCACGTGAAACATATATAATTGTGGTTATAGCAGTTAGGCACCACAATATGTAGTATAAAAACGGGCTAAAATTTTTAGGTGAAAGGAAACGGGTATAAACAAGATAAAAATTGAAAGAAAATGGCTAAAAACTAAAGAAAAAGCACAAAATCTTTCAATTTAGTGCCATTAGGAAAAGTATTTTGTTTCATGTGGAACTTTTATTGTTTCACGTGGAACACGAATTTCAATCAAAATTCGCATATTTTATATTAAAAACAAAGCTTTTTTATTGCCTGATAATAGACCTTAAACATTAGTTCAAAGTCACTTATAGATATTCTTTCATTTGGTTGGTGAATAGTGCTCTTTTGCCACGGGAAAATAGGGCCAAAGGCTACTCCTAAAGGTAGCATTCTTGCATAAGTGCCACCACCAATAGTGATAGGGGGAGTTAAATCGTTGGTAACTTCTTGATATGCAGACATCAGGCTTGTAACTAACTCGTTGTCTGGACTTACGTATAATGGTAAATGATAGGAGCCTTGTATGAACTCGTAAGGAAGCTCCGTATTCAATATACGCGTGACGTCTTCTTTTGTATAAGTAATAGGATGTCTTACGTCTAACTCAAAATTGAGCGTATTATTTTCCGTTCTACATACGCCTAGGTTTAATGTAAGAGCTCCTGACTCTTTATCGGTAAGGTTGAGATTTATATTTGCGCCACAGTTATCACTAAAGGCATTTGTTATCTTAACAAAATCTGTAGACGTGAAAGATAGCGCGCTCAAAAGAGCAATAAGGGCGTTTTTACCTTCACTCGGGGTGCTACCGTGAGCGCCTATACCGTAAGATATTACTTCGTAATTACCATCTTTAAGCGCGTTGATAGTGAGTTCGGAAGAAGAGATTTTATTACAGATTTCACCTGTTACAACAGCCCTTGCATAATCGGGAACCATATTAGGTCTTTGTCCCGCATCAATAGAAATAACACCATTAGGAATAGGGCAAGAGAAGCTATGATAAACCACACCTTTTTCGCAGTTTATGACGGGAAAGTCAGCATCGGGCGAGAAACCAAGCACCGGCATCTCTTCGGTTTTTTGATATTCTTCCATACACTTCCAGCCACTTTCTTCGTTACAGCCGAAGATAAATCTTATTCTTCTCTTTGGTTTATATCCTTCTTCAAGAAGCTTGAGCGTAGCATAAATACAGCATATACCAGGGCCTTTGTCATCGAGTGCACCACGACCAAATAGCTCTCCGTTATCGATAACTGCAGAAAAAGCGTCGTGTTTCCAAACACCACTTATAGGTACCACATCTAAATGAAACAGTATCCCAAACAACTCACCTTCGCCAATTTCGCCCCAACCACAATAACCACGAACGTCGTGGGTAAAAAACCCGTTTTTAGCTAGTAAATCTAGAGTATAATCTAGAGCTTTACGATTACCCATGCCGAAAGGTGCTCCCTCTGACGGCGTGCTTTGAACGGTATCGATTGCGATTAGGTCTTGAAGTGTAGAAATTGCTTTTTTGATTGTAGTATCCATAAACTTACTCCGTTATACGTTGTAATCATTATACACAAAATTAGCGCGTAATGATACACTTTTTTGAATTTTCACAATATATTTATCAACTACTGCTTAAATAGCTCATAATTCCCGATAAAATAGCATCTGCGAGCATATTTCGATAATTTTCATCATTAAGGAGCATATCGTCGTCTGGGTTGCTTAAAAAACCACATTCAACGATGCAAGAAGGGTATTTTGAGCAGTTAAGTATATAGTAATCGCCTTTTAACGGAGAAAATCCACGATTTATCTTATCAATATTGATAGTATTCAAATTTTTTTGCACTAAAGAAGCGAGTTTTTTCCCTTCGTCGGAAAAATTATTAAAAAATACTTGTGCGCCACGTCTTTCGCTAGATGGAAAACGGTTACAATGTATACTAACGACTAAATTTGGAGCAGTATCGAGAATAATTTTTTTCCTTTTTTCCATATCAGAGCGTTTGAAGTTAGTAGCGTTTTCATCGTATAACCCGTCGGCATTTTTACGAGTAAGAACGACCTTGACGTTTAAATCTTCAAGTTTAGATTTCAGAGTTTGGGTAATTAAAAGGTTTATTTCGGCTTCCGAAACATTAGAATTAACGCCAACAACGCCAACGTCGCGACCACCGTGTCCGGCATCTAATACAACAGTCGCCACCGTGTTAGGTAGGCTAACGAACATACTATACATTCCTATTGACGATAAAATTAAAATTACAAGGATTACAAAAGTTATCCACAGGGTTTTTATGTTTATTCGGGTACTCATAACAGGCTCCATTCAGCGCACTAAAGTGCTTACTTTGGGTGTAATATTCGGCATATTTCGACAATTCAACATAGTTATTCACAAGGTTATCCACAAAAATACGGGGTTTTCCACAGACTTATCCACAATTACTGTACGTGGGAGCTGTAAATTTTAGAACTTTAATTGCTTGACACGCTCCCCTTTATTAGTTTATAATGCAATAGCTTATGCGCGATACGCGCGTATAATATTTAATTAGAATAATAACTCAAAATAGGAGATACTGAAATGAAAAGAACCTACCAACCCAAGAAAAGACAAAGAAGCAAAGTTCACGGATTCCGTCAAAGAATGAGCACCAAAAACGGTCGTCGCGTACTATCCGCTCGTCGTAGAAAAGGCAGAGCAGCTCTTTCTGCATAATAATGCAACGAGCCTATCGTTTGACTAATAACGCCAGCTTCAACTACATCTACCGTAAAGGTGAGAATGTAGTTGGCAGGCTTATGGCTATAAATTACGTCAAGGCTTTTAACACAAAGGTCGGCGTTAGCGTTAGCAAAAAGATAGGCAAAAGTGTGACAAGAAACCTCGTTAAAAGAAGGATAAAAGAGAATTTTGCGACAATAATTCCGAGTATACTTGAACCACATAACTACGTTGTCGTGGCGCGTTCCGGTATAGAAAACGCTACCTTCCAAGAAATCGGAGAAGAAATCAAAAAACTTCTCTCAAAAGTCCATCATATCAATTAGAAATGAAAGCGCTTTGTAGAGCTTTAATAGTTTTTTACAAAAAAGTTTTTTCTCCGCTTATCGGGAGAAGTTGCATTTACACGCCAACCTGTTCGATGTATACCCTAGATGCGATATACAAGTACGGTGTTATCGTTGGTTGTCTAAAGGGCGCATTGCGAATAATGCGTTGCAATCCATTTCGTAGGGGAGGTTTCGACCCCGTAAAAGAAAATTTTAGAGGAACAGCAAAATGGACATTATGAGTCTTGCAACAGAGCTTAACCCTGTAGGTAAATTGATTTACAACCATCTATTCGGTTGGATTCAAACCTGGGGAAGCGAATCAGAACTTATCGGTGCCTTTGGTATTACCGTTATATTCTTTACCCTTTTCCTTAAAATTGCTACGTCGCCGTTAGACGTTTGGCAAAAGGTTTTGGCACGCAAAAACTCCAAAAAAATGGAGATTATGAAGCCCGAACTAGAAAAGTTAAATAAGAACTTCGGTAACAATAAGGAAGTCTATATGGCAAAGCAAAGAGAACTGTATAAAAAACATAAATACAGCACTTTCGGAGCATGCCTACCGTCACTAGTTACGCTCGTTATCTTCTTCGTTATCTTTGGAGGATTTAACAGCGCAGTTAAACACCACAACAGTGTTGTTTTCGACGAATTAAGTGGCGTTTACAACACCACTTACACTCAAGTTTATAGTGAAGAAGAAGCAAAAGGTAACGCCGACGCTTACGTTGTAGCAACGCAAAGTGCAGAACAAGCGGTTTTGAATGCTTACAAGCCCGAAAAGTTCTTGCTAACCACCAATATCTTCATGCCCGACACCTGGAAAAACCCCATTCCGGATATTTCTACCTACGCTGGAACAGGCATGGGTAAACTCGGTATTGAAGACGTTAACGCCACCGAATACGAAAAGGTTATGAAACCTATTTTCGAAAAATATAACGTTAACGAAAAGGGTAAGAGCAAATGGAACGGATACTTGATTTTACCTATATTATGTATTATTGTTAGCTTCCTATCAACCAAGCTCATTAAACAACCCGAACAACCACAAATGGCTGGTCAAACAGAAGAGCAAGCAAAGATGCAACAAAATCAAGCAAAGACCATGCAATTCATTATGCCTATAATGATGGGTGTGTTCTCTTTGTTCTATAGCGCAGCGTTCACTCTATATATGCTTATTTCTAACTTATTCACGTTGATTTTCAACCTTATTTTCAATATCGTTACCAAGCAAATCGACGCTAAAGAAAAGGATAGATTAATGAGCACTACCGTTAAAAAGTAATTTAAGGAGTAATCATGGAAATAAAGAAATACGAGTTCAAAGACGCTACCGTTGACGGAGCTATCGAAAAAGGCTTGAAAGAACTCGGTTTAGAGAGAGAAGAAGTAGACGTAGAAGTTAAAAGTTACGGCGGGATTTTCTCAAAAGCGACCGTTGAAATAATTGTTAAAGAAGAAGAGGCGACGAATGAGCCTCTAGTTAGCGAAGAGCTTCCCGTTACGTCGCCTGTGACAGAGGATGAGCTTGTAGAAGCTGAAAATTTAGCTGGTGAATTCGTTACCGCACTCGTAGCAAAAATGGGCATCAACTGCGCGGTAGAAGTCAATAGAAAGGGAGAAGAAATCTTCGTAAACATAACCGGAGAAGACGCAGGCGTTATAATCGGTTACCGTGGAGAAGTGCTAGACGCTATTCAATATTTCACGTTATGGATAACCAACAAATGCGGAAAGGATTTCGTTAGAGTTACGCTTGATGCGGAAAATTATCGCAAAAAGAGATGTGAAACCCTTCAAAATTTAGCTTTTAGACTCGCTAAAAAGTGCGCACGCACCAATAGAAAAGTTGAACTTGAACCAATGAACCCCTTCGAAAGAAGAGTTATTCATACGGCGCTTCAAGACAACAAATACGTAACGACTACTTCGGAAGGCGAAGGAAGATTCCGTCACGTAGTAATTTCTCCCAAAGAAACCGCTACCAAAACCGCAAGCGAAGCACGCGAAATGACTTATGGCACAAGCTCTAGTTTCAAAAGAAAAGGCGCTGTAAAAACTAGAAGTTTTGGTGGAAATAAAAGGAAGTTTTAATGAAAGACACGATAGTCGCATCGGCGACACCGTTAGCTCGTGCAGGAGCCGTCGGTATAGTCAAAATGTCGGGTGAAAATGCCCTAGAACTAGCGAAAAAAGTTTTTTCGGCGACTTCCCTTACGTGGGAAAGCGTTGAACCTAATAAAATGTATCTCGGAGAATTCTCTTCGGGCGAGATTAAAGACAAGGCGTTTTGTGTTTATTACAAAGCGCCTAAATCATATACGGGAGAGGACGTTATAGAAATTCAAGCCCACGGCGGTATCAGCCTTATTAAAGGTATTATTCGTGAGCTAGTTAAGTTAGGCGCACGCCCTGCAGAGCCCGGTGAATTTACCAAGCGCGCATATTTGAATGGAAAAATGAACCTTGCAGAAGCCGAAGGCGTTCAAGAGCTTATAAATGCCGAAGGCGAACTCGCTGTTAAGCAAGCTTATAGGCTTATGGACGGCGAGCTTTCTAGAGGAATTGAACTAGCAAAAGCCGAGATTTTAACTGCAGACGTCAATCTTGAGAGCGTACTAGACTACCCCGAAGAATTGACCGATGATTTAAGCGAACCCACTATCAATGCACTCAACAACGCGCGCACGCGTTTAATCGATATATATAACGGTAGCAAAAACCAACACTTCATAACAGAAGGCGTTACGCTTGCAATCGCAGGGCTTCCTAACGTAGGAAAGTCCAGTCTTATGAACGCGTTAATGCACGAAGAGCGTGCTATAGTTACCGATATTGCGGGAACAACTAGGGACGTACTACGAGAAAGTTGCACTTTAAGGGGATTAAAAATCAACCTTACCGATACGGCAGGCATAAGAGAAAGCGACGATACCGTGGAAAAAATCGGTGTTGAACGCGCAAAAAAAGCCATCGAAGGCGCTGATATCGTATTGTTTTTAATGGATAGTGCTACCCCCGAAACTCCCGAAGAAATCGAACTTTATAAAGAAATATCCACGAAAAAACACTTAAGAGTAGAGAATAAAGAAGATATCAAGAGTTTTCCGAGAGTAGCAGATATTTCTATTGAAGCCAAGACTGGAAAAGGCATTGAAGAGCTTATTGATATGATGTTTGATAAGCTCGATATAGAAAAAATAGCAACAGCCGTGCCACTTACGAGTGAAAGACATTTACACGCCGTAAAAACGGCCATAGAAGCAATAGAGAGCGCGATAGATAATTTCTACGCCGTTCCAATTGATTGCACTTCCGTTGACGTTAAGAGCGCCTACAGAGCGTTAGCAGAACTTACGGGCGAAGACGTCGATGAAAATATTGTTAACGAAATATTCTCACGTTTCTGTGTAGGAAAATAATATGGACAAGAGATACGATGCAATAGTTATAGGCGCAGGCCACGCAGGGGCAGAGGCAGCCTATATACTAGCAAAACTTAACAAGAAAACCTTGTTGCTATCGCTATCGCTAGAAGCAGTAGCTTTTATGGCGTGCAATCCTAACATAGGCGGAACAGGTAAAGGGCACTTAGTAAAAGAAATAGACGCGCTAGGTGGAATAATGGGCGAGATTGCAGACCTTGCTACCATACAAACTAGAATGTTAAACCTAGGCAACGGTCCTGCAGTGCACAGCTTGCGTGCACAAGTGGATAAAAATCTATACCACAGAGCGATGAAAGCTCGCCTAGAAGACACCAAGAATTTGACCATACTAGAAGGCGAAGCAAAAGAAATTCTTATAGAAGAAGGCAAGGTGGTCGGTGTTGTAACAGGTATGGGCGATACGTATAGCGCGAGAGCCGTCGTAATCGCAACGGGAGTTTATCTCAACAGTAGAATCATAACCGGCGACTACGTTAAAGACGTAGGCCCCGCAGGCTTTATGCGCAGTTCGTTACTCACGGATAACCTATTAGCACTCGGTTTAGACATAAGAAGATTTAAGACGGGAACCCCACCGAGAGTATTGTCGTCGAGTATCGATTACGATGTTATGGAAACCCAAAACGGCGATATCGGCAACCCAACATTCAGTATGTTGACGGAAGGCGACGTTCGCAACGATAAGGCTTGCTACCTAACTTATACCAACGAAGAAACGCATAGAATTATTATTGAGAACCTTGATAAAGCGCCTATGTATAACGGTGTCATACAAGGCACGGGCCCTAGATATTGCCCGAGCATAGAAACTAAGGTTATGCGCTTCCAAGACAAGGATAGGCATCAAATCTTCGTTGAGCCTGAAGGCGCGGATACTTATGAAATGTATATTCAAGGCTTATCTACGTCAATGCCTTACGACGTACAAGAGAGAATGCTACATTCCATTAAGGGATTAGAACACGCCAAGATAACAAGATACGGCTACGCCATAGAATACGACTGTTTGAATCCGTTAGAGCTTAACGCGTCGCTCGCTATTAAGAAGTATGAAGGCTTGTATTCAGCAGGACAAATAAACGGCTCTAGTGGATATGAAGAAGCCGGCGCACAAGGTATTATCGCAGGCATAAACGCATCGCGCTACCTTGATAATTTGCCACCGTTCATAATAAGAAGAGATTTAGCGTATATAGGTGTTTTGATTGACGACCTTGTTACGAAAGGTACCAACGAGCCCTATAGAATGATGACGTCGCGCGCCGAGCACAGACTATTTTTAAGACAAGACAACGCTGACTTAAGGCTAACCGAAATAGGCCGTGAGTTAGGCACCGTTGACGACGAGAGATACGCACGTTTCCTAGAGAGAAAGGCGCAAATCAAAGAAATAGAAGATATTTTAGACAAGAGATTTTCTATTGAAAGCGTCAAAGAAGTTTGTGAATTAAGGGGAGAAACTTTGCCTAAATCTGCGATAAGCGCAAGGGAGTTTTTGAAGAGAAACTACCTAACGGCAGAAGACCTTTGTAAAATAAGTGAAGAATTCGACGCTAAAGACAAGCGCGCTTTGAAGTACGTAGAAGTAGAGCTTAAATACGAGGGATACCTTAAAAAACAAGCGCAAGCCATAAAGGATGCGCAAAGAATGGAAGAAAAGACGCTTCCGAAAGACCTAGATTATATGAGTATCGACGGGCTTCGCATAGAAGCTAGACAAAAGCTCGATGAAGTCAAACCGTTAACGCTTGCACAAGCCTCTAGAATAAGCGGTGTAATGCCTGCTGACATAACGGTTTTGATACTTTATTTGAGAAAGAACAAGCTGTAAAATAAGTTTATTATCCTAACGATAAAAATTACATAATTTTTATACTATAAATAATTGAAATTTTGACAAATTAGTGTATAATTGTAAAGTCAAAAAAATATTAAAATTTCCAAGAGAGGAAGTCGCACTATGGGAAGAATGGTAGGAACAATTTCACGTGGCGTTCGCGCCCCCATTATTAGACAAGGAGACGATATTGTAGAAATCGTAACGCAATCTGTTCTCGATGCTGCAAAAGAAGAAAATATCGCCTTCCACGACAAAGACGTCGTCGCTATGACGGAAGCCATTGTCGCTCGCGCACAAGGCAATTACTGCTCGGTAGAAGATATCGCTACAGACGTAAAAGCTAAATTCGGTGGAGAAACCGTTGGTGTTATTTTCCCGATTTTGAGCCGTAACCGTTTTGCTATTTGCTTGCGTGGCATTGCAAAAGGAGCTAAAAAAGTCGTTATTATGCTATCATATCCTTCCGACGAAGTTGGTAACCACCTAATTAGCCTTGATATGATGGACGATAAAGGTGTTGACCCCTACAAAGACGTTCTTGATTTAGCTACTTACAGAAATCTATTCGGATACGTTAAACATACCTTCACGGGAATGGATTACGTTGATTATTATCAAAAACTCGTTGAAGGCTGTGGCGCAGAATGCGAAATTATCTTTGCTAACAACCCTAAGGCTATTTTGAACTATACCAAGAACGTACTTACCTGCGATATTCACACGAGAGCACGCACCAAGAGAATTCTTAAGGCTGCCGGCGGTGAAATCGTTCTAGGTCTTGACGATATCATGACGTCATCTGTCAACGGTTCAGGTTATAACGAAAACTACGGTCTACTCGGCTCGAACAAAGCTACCGAAGACACTGTAAAGCTCTTCCCTAGAGATTGCCAAGTAGTAGTAGACGGCATTCAAGAAAAATTGAAACAAGCAACCGGCAAAAACATCGAAGTTATGGTTTACGGCGACGGCGCTTTCAAAGACCCCGTAGGCAAGATATGGGAACTAGCAGACCCTGTAGTTGCTCCCGCATACACTAGTGGACTAGAAGGCACTCCTAACGAACTCAAACTTAAATATCTAGCAGACAACGAGTTTGCTAACTTGAATGGTGAAGAATTAAAGAACGCTATTAAGAACAAGATTATCGAAAAAGACGACAACCTAGTCGGCAAAATGGCAAGCGAAGGCACCACTCCACGTAGACTAACCGACCTAATCGGTTCACTATGCGACCTAACTAGCGGTAGTGGAGATAAGGGAACTCCTATCGTATGGATACAAGGTTACTTCGATAACTACACTGCTGAATAAAAGTTCAAAAAACAATAATAAAAAAGCACTCATTCGAGTGCTTTTTGTTTTGCTATTTAGCTTCTTTAGCTTTCTTTTCTTTTTTAGGTGGCTCTACGATGGGGTGTTCTGCAAGGTAAGCTTCGCGCTTTTTGAATAGTGGTTGGAGTATGAATATTAGCGCAATTCCAAGAACAACCATTACAATAGACCAGAATTGAGAGGGGGACATTCCGGGAACAAAAGAGCCTCTATCATCGTTACGGATATATTCGATTAGGAAACGGAAGATACCGTAAGAAATTAGGTAAACCGACATATTATGTTTGAATTTGAACTTAATTAGTAGGAATGCGCATACTGCGAATAGTACGAATAGGAAGATAGCTTCGTATAGGTTGGTGGGAAAAACTTTTTCCGCCATGCCGACAAATTGCATTCCCCAGATGCTATCGGTAGGTAGTCCGTAGCAACAACCTGCGTGGAAACAACCAACCCTGCCCCAAGCGTGAGCGATGATAATGCTACAAGGAATGATGGAAATAGCATCGATAAGCTTGCTTTGGAATTTGTTTCTGAAAATTAAATATCCGATTAAGAAAGAAATCGCGCCACCGATAAGACCACCGATAAAGGTTAAACCACCATATTGGAAGCCGGCTTCGGGATTAGCGATATAGTCGTAAATGGATTGGAAAAGGGCAGCTGCACCGAAACCTATAACGATAGCAATAACAGCGTTAACGGTTACGAAATCGGTAAAACTCTCTTGAATTTTCATTTTTTTGAAAGCCCACCACAAGAAAAGGAAGCAGAACAAAAGTCCTACACCGACGCAAACGCCGTACATTGTGAATAGGCCGAATATTTTATCTGGATACATATTTTACTCCTATAATCAATATTATAACAAGAACATTATACTACAAGTAATGGATACTTTCAACAAAAATTATAGAAATCCTTATATTGCCAAATGTGCGCGCGTGTAGTATAATAGTAAACGGAGAAAAATATGAAGAAACTACTAGATAAAAATTGGGCATTTAAGCTCGCGAGCCAAGAGAAAACTTATGCGACAGACCTTCCTGCAACTCAATACGGGGTGCTACTTAAGGAAGGTGTTATTTGCGACCCGTTTTATAGAGATAAAGAAAAAGAATTGAGAGCGCTCGCAGAGGAAGACGTAGTTTTTATTAAGTCGTTTGAAATCGAAAAAGCCCCCGAAGAAAGCACCTATCTCGTATTTGAACAAATCGACACGGTAGCAGATATTTCGCTAAACGGAAAGAAACTCGATAGCGTAAAAAACGCCTTCCGAGAACATCGTTACGACGTTACTAGCCTTATCAAACAAGGCGAAAACAGCATAGAAGTTTATATCTATTCTCCCACTAAATATATAAGAGAACAAAACGCCGTTCATCATATGCCAATCAATACCAACGGGTTAAATGGTTGCACCACCGTAAGAAAGCCCGAGTGCCATTTTGGTTGGGATTGGGGTCCCATTATACCTATAGCAGGGATAACAAATAGCGTTTACTTGACAAACGAAGTTATAACAAAACGCGACTTTTTCGTTAAGCAAACGCACGAAAACGGCGTCGTAACGATTAACGTGCAGACAGAAAAACAAGCGCTAGATAACGTCGAGAGAGTAACGTTCCGTGAGCCTAATGGTAAAGAAGTTAGCGTAGATATCACAGCGCCAATAGTCATAAAAAATCCCGAATTGTGGTGGACTAATGATATGGGCGCGAGCCCTTTATATACCCTTACAATCTATGGTAAGCACGGAGAAGAAATCACCATTCTCGTAGGACTACGCACGATAGAATTAGATAGAACTACAGATGCGTATGGTAACAATTTCACGTTCATATTGAACGGCGAAAAAATCTTTATGAAGGGTGGTAATTGGATTCCCCCAGATAGTATAATCGATAGGTGGACGGAAGATAAAGAGAGCTACTTTATTAACGTAGCAAGGCAGTCGAACTTCAACGTGATACGCGTGTGGGGTGGCGGTTACTACGCGAGCGATAGTTTTTATGACAAGTGCGCGAGCCTCGGTATTCTAGTTTGGCAAGACTTGATGTACGCGTGTTTTCCTGCGCCCTTATACGACCAAGAGTATCACGGCGAGTGTATGAAAGAGCTAGAATACACTATGAAGAACGTTCGCAATCACACGGCGCTCGCAGTGATTTGTGGAAACAATGAAATCGAAGCTATGGCGATGCCGTGGCAAGCGCGCAAGACACTTCTTAACAGCGTTAAAAAGTTCTTCTACGAAGACGTGCCGACTGCGCTCAAGGATATAAACGACGTTACGCCGTATATCCCGGGCTCACCCGTAGGAAAAGCGTTTTTGAAGGGTATAAATGCCGACAACGACGGAGATACGCATTTGTGGCACGTATGGCACGGGCTACAAGACCTAACATTCTACAGAACAAGGTTTACTAGATTTTGTTCGGAGTTCGGACTAGAGAGCTTCCCCGATATGCGTACGATGAAGGAGTTTTGTAAACAAGAAGACTTGGAGCTAGAGAGCAAAGTTATGCTTTCGCACCAAAAGTGCGCAGGTGGTAACGCGAAGATGTTGTACTACGCGACGACTAGGTTCGTTATTCCGAGAAGCTTCGAAGGGCTAGTCTACGTAACACAGCTCATTCAAGCCGAAGGCATCAAGGACGCGACCTTACATTGGAGAAGAAACCGTGGTCAATGCAACGGTGCAATATATTGGCAATATAACGACTGTTGGGCGTGTCCGTCGTGGTCAAGTATAGATTGGAAAGGCAGATGGAAAGCATTGCAACATTATGCGGTTAAATTCAATAAGTCGCAGTTATGCACACTACATAACGAGAAAAGGGATACTAAACTCACGATATTAAACGATAGCCTTAACGCATTAGACGGGCAAGTGGAACTCAAAGTCGAGAGCTTTGACGGAGAAGTTCTCTATAAAAAGCTAATTGATTTCAGCGTTGAAAAGACTAGCGCAAAAGAGATTTTTAATGGCGATTTGCGCGAATATACTAGAAGAAACTCGGTTATCGTAGCAACGTTATTCAATGAAAAAGGCGAAGAAATTTCAAGAGAAATTTTACTCGCAAGAAACGAATACGACTACGAATTCACAAAAAATGCCGTAGATTTTGAGATAAAAGAAAAGGACGGAAAGGCTATAATAACGCTTACTGCGAATAGCTATGCAAGGGGCGTTTACCTTAATAGAAAGACGGGACATATGCCGTTTAGCGACAACTTCTTTGATATGCTAAAGGGGGAAACTCGCGAGATAAGCATTGATTTAGAAGGGGAAACTATAGAAGAATTCACTAAGAATTTCTATCTATATTCCTACGGCGATATCGAGCCGAAACAATCGAGAAAAAAAGACAGGCTCTATATGTGGAGCGTAAAATACAAACCCTTGAATTTCATACAAGCATTAGCTAGAAAGTGGTTTTCTTAAAGGAGAAAAGATGAAAAGAATTGCAAAATTTACGAAAGTTTCTTATGAGAGATACGAGAGCGATTACGCTGACACCTATGCAACGAAAGAGGGCGCGAAGGAAGTTTACGATGCAATAAAGCTCCCGTTACGCGCCACAAAAGGCTCTGCAGGTTATGACTTTTTTGCGCCACGCGCGTTTACGCTTGCGCCTGGGGAAACCATAAAAATTCCTACGGGAATACGAGTAAGAATAGATGAAGGGTGGGTGCTAAAAATTTATCCAAGAAGTGGTTTAGGTTTCAAATATCGCGTACAACTAAATAACACAGTGGGAATTATTGATTCCGATTACTACTATAGCACCAACGAAGGACATATTTTCGTTAAGCTAACAAACGCAGGGGGAAAAGAGCTCTCTTTGCAAGCAGGCGACGGTTTTGCCCAAGGTATTTTTATTGAATACGGCATAACGGAAGACGATGACGTTGATGCAATTCGCGACGGTGGATTCGGCTCGACAAGTAAAAAATAAATAATTAACCAATAAAAAGACAAGCGAAATGCTTGTCTTTTTTATGCAAAATGCAACTAGCGTAGCGTTCTTTTTTATACTAATTTAAAACGGAGTTGACAATCCGAAAACATAATACTATAATTTAGCTATATATTTATTAAGCAATGCGTAAAGGATAAAGAAAGTTATGAAAAAAGCAAAACTTCTCTTATTTTTAGTTATGATACTCGTAGTGGCATCTATGGTACTGTTTGCGTGTGGCGATGAAGACGCCCACGATTGCAAAGACGAAAACTTCGACCACAAGTGCGACGTTTGTGAAACTTCTATCTCGTGTTTTGATAATGATAATAATCATAACTGCGATATATGTGGTAAGGAATTAAGTCACTGCTTTGATAACACAAACAATCACAAATGTGAATTATGCGGTGAAACTATAACGAGTTGCAAAGATGAAAATCGTGACCATAGTTGTGATATATGCGGAAAGATATCTTCTTGTGAAGACAAGACCAATGACCATAAGTGCGACGTATGTGAAAAGGAATTAAGCGCTTGCGCAGACGAAAACTCCGACCACAAATGCGACGTATGTAATGACGAATTAACTCTTTGTAAAGACGAAGACGATGACGAATTTTGTGATATTTGTAATGAATACGTAGGACGTAGTTTGTCGTTTATAAAAAATCAAGATAATACTTATAGCGTATCTGGCTTTAGTGGAAGTCCTACGGACGTTATTATTCCTTCTACTTATAATGGATTGCCCGTAACAAGTATTGGTGATGCTGCCTTCCGTAATTGCACGTCGCTCACTAGCGTAGTAATAGGGGATGGCGTAACAAGTATTGGTGATGGTGCCTTCGGTAATTGCACGTCGCTCACTAGCGTAGTAATACCAAGTAGCGTAACAAGTATTGGCGGTTGGGCCTTCGATAGCCTGTCACTCACAATTTATTGCGAAGCGGAAAGTCAGCCTAGCGGTTGGGATTCTTATTGGAATTATAGTGGTAGACCTGTCGTGTGGGGATATGATGCAAGCAATCTTAAAATAATAGATGGAGTGCATTACTATATAAAAGATAGTAGCGCAATGGTTACGGGACGTAATGCAAACGTTACTAACGTAACAATACTATCAACCATAGAAAATAACGGAGATACCTATAGCGTAACAAGTATTGGTGATGGTGCCTTCCGTAATTGCACGTCGCTCACAAGTATAGAAATACCAAGTAGCGTAACAAGTATTGGTGGTTCTGCCTTCTATAATTGCACGTCGCTCACAAGTATAGAAATACCAAGTAGCGTAACAAGTATTGGTTCTTCTGCCTTCGAGGGTTGCACGTTGCTCACAAGCGTAAACTATCTTGGCACAATAGAGTCTTGGTGTGGAATAACGTTTGGTAATTATAATGCAAACCCATTGTATTATGCTCAAAAACTATATTTCCTGCGGGAATGAAGCTGTCAATCCTGCCGTTAAAGCCACTGTCTCCTCCGCATCTGCCGCCGAAAAAAAGATTTGCAAATACTGTTGCACGAAAATAATCTCTTTCTTTAAGAAGCTCTCTTAGCATAGGGAGCTTGTCATAAGAAACTTCAGGTTCTTTCCCCTTGTATTTTCCGCTCCAGAGATGTTCATGATTAAGGGA
>JAFXIQ010000043.1 GCA_017533005.1 Clostridia bacterium
ATATTGCCAATTTGTACTGCTACAAGTTTAATTTGTAGAACCTTATAACCACTACCGTTTTGTTCTTCTTCAGCATTCTTGGTGTAATCGACTACCGAGTTAGTTGCAACGTATTTAGTTTTTACGGATACTGAATCGTTAGTGGTACTGTAACCTATAATCGTACCGTTACTGTAGCCTGCTACACCACCTATATAATCTGCGAACTTGCCACTAACCTTAGGCGTTACGTTCATATTGACAAACTTAAAGCTACCAATTAAGCCACCTACGGTTGCAGGCTGTGGACGCGGAACGCCTTCGAAGTTACCGTATATTGTGGAATCAATAGTACCTCTGTTATTATATCCTGCAATAGCGCCTATTGCCGTTAAGTTGGCGGCTTCATTGTTCGAACGACGGTTAATAATAATGCCTGCGTTGAACGATGAGCCCATTATAGTACCTGCGTTATAGCCTACTATACCGCCGACGTAGAGTTTAGATGCATCTGCATGTTCAACAGTGTAACATTCTGGTTCAGAGATATTCGATTTTCTATTTGCGTTGTAATATTTATCTCTCGCAATAGCATCATCTAGTCCGATCGGCGAAATTTCATAAACGTTTACTCCTGTCGTGAACAGGTTGCCTTCTGAAACGCCCGTAACGTTTGTTGTAGCATTATAAACCTTTGCGCTTCCGCCATTGTAGCCAACGTGAACACCGTAAATACCACTTGAATAGTAAGTGCCCATGTCTTCTCTTAAAGTGAAGAACTTGGTCTTATTTACCGTTGTTTCAATAACTACGCCGGCTCCGTAGTTAATACCTACTATACCGCCTAGAACGGAACCTGTTAGCGTTATGGTGTTTATCGAAGCACTAGTGCTATTAGTTGAACAGCTATCTATCGTACCCGTGTTCAAACCTACTATTGCGCCACCACCGTAAGAGAGTGCAATCGAATCGTTGATATCGTTGAACGCGCTCTCCGAGTATGCTGAGTGGACTTCGAAGTCGCCCATTACGTAGGAGCTAGATACCGTACCTAGATTCAATAGACCAACTAGACCACCGATATAGTACATATTGTAATCAGAACTGACATTCGGTGAAATTGCATAAGATTCCATTACTACGTTCCAATAACCAATACTCTCGTCGTAAGTGCTACCAGCCATGCCTACCAAACCACCAGCGCCTACTGTGGACGTTACCTCAACGCTATCAGTGTAACATTGATATATTTCTGAGTTGAATACAACACCTGCTATACCACCTGCACCACCTAGGTTGCCTACTAAAGCACCTTTGTTAAGTGTGAACTTCTCTTCATTTTCTGCTGTAATAGAATATCTGGTGACGCTACTACGTTGTATTCTAGTATTATCTTCTGCATATCCTACTAAACCACCAACGTAGTTAAGACCTTGTATTTGTGTACCGACTTGTAGATACTCATTGTTCGTAGAAGTCGTTACGTCAGTGATTTGTGCGCCCTTTGCGTAACCTGCTAAGAAGCCAACGTAGTTTTCACCGGAAAGGTTAACGCCACCGATTACTAGGTTAGTGATTACACCACCGATTACGTCATCTTTCGTGAAGCCGTTAATCTTTGCAAATAGTCCTAGATAATCACTACCTGATAGTCTTAATCCGTAAATTGTATGACCGTTTCCGTTCAAGACACCGTCGAAACCATTACCGGTCGAACACAAAGGAGCAAGCAAAGCTTCGTCGCCGTTTGACAAGTTGATGTCTTCTTCTAGTTGGAAGTTTACTACGCCGTTACTGAACGTCAAGGTATTGCCGTTGCCAACGTACAACGCGTTGATATTGCGTAGATGTGCCATAGAAGTAATCTTGAATGGATTGTCCGAGCTACCAATGCCTGCAGATGTTGTTCCACCGTATGCGAACGGATAATCAGCTCCACTCGGGCTATTTGCACCGAATATATGAATAGTTTGTTCTTTTGAAGTAATGCTGTTGCCTGCAAAATTGATACCATATGCGTACGTTGACGACGTCAAAGCCTTATTAGCATAAATAGAAAGTATCGTAGCATAGTCGCCTTGAACTGCACCATCGTAACCCATTGTAGGTACAATAGGAACACGAATAGAAGTTTGACCGTCTATTTCGGTTGAATTTCCGTTAGTAACGTCTGGGTTAGCGTCTGAAATGCTATTGTTATTTCCTAAGCCAAGTATTTCTGCTAAATCACTCGGAAGTTGAACAGAGGAACCATAGTACATATCTTTGATGTTCAATATTCCCGTCGAACTGAAGGAAATAGTCATCGTCTTTTCTGCAGTAGCCTTCAACGAGAATTGCGCACCATTTATGTCAGTTTCCGTCGAATCGGCCTTCAATCCTCTTGCTACGTCGTTAGTATTGAGGTTGTCGGCATCTCCGCCACCACCAACGGCCCATAGTTCTGCAGAACTACCTTTTGCTTTAATGCTTGTAGATTTGAAGACTTCGTACTTATCGTCGTAATCCGTTCCGTCAGTCGTTAACGAGAATATAAATTCACTGCCAACACGTGCGGTTACTTGAACCGTTCTGCTATATGCATACGTAGCATCTGGTTGATTAAACGTACCTGACGTTGCATACTTGATTAGTGGCGTACTATTTACAAGCAACGGTGAATTACCTGACGCATTGGTCGTATAAACCGTCAAGGTATAAATACGTATGTAGTTAGCGTATACGATATATGAATGGTCAAGTCTTAATTTAAGTCTTCCCGTGTCCTTATCTATATAATAGGATATATACTCGCCGGACTTGCCAATTTCTTCCTTATGAAGCTCGTCGCTCAATTCATTGGTATGCGTGAGTTTCATACCGTACTTCAAGTACTCTTCATCAGTGCTGTCCGTATCGCTTGCATCTGCGATGTACCAACCTGCGAATTCATAACCTGATTTGTTAGCGTGGTTCAACGTAACAACGCTATAGAAGTCGAAATTAGCAGATGCAGCAGATGCACCAACGATTTGTGGATTGATATCTACGTCTGCAGGAACGTCTTCTACACAGCTGTTTTCGTCAACGGTTGCTACACGGCGAACGATAGTAACGTTTTCTTGTCTTTGGAAAGAAGGTCTGATACGAATTGCTTGAATTTCTCTTTCAACACCGTTTTCGTTGATGTTGAATGCGTAACCGTTGGGAATCAAGACGTTTTCGCTTCTTCCGTTGAGATGTGCCATATAAGAAGCTCCGAACAATTCCCCTAATCTCAACGAGAAGTTGGCGTTAGTTGCATTAGCCATAGGAATATTTTGCCACTTATATTCATAATTTCTCGTGGAAGAATTGTATACTCTCGCCAAGTATTGCCAAGATAGGAACTTATAACCTTCAACAGCTTGCCAGCTCAATTGAATTTCGTTATCACGCCAAGTATTGTATTCCTCAAAAGAATTAATCTTGCCAAGTACCTTAAATGCGTTATAGGTCTCATCACCAGCCGTCGTCTTTGCCTCTACAACGCCAGAGCTTAGTCTATAGTTCATACCTTCATTATCATAGGTAGTGGCCTTGTAGGAAATTCTAGATGGGTCTAGATAAATACTTTCCGTGCCGTCACTGTAAAGGTATTCGTTCTCTACTACAACATTATAAACGGGAACGAATAGCGCAACGACTTTTACCGAATAGAATTCACGTTCTTCATCGCTGTTTTCTATCTTCGCATGGTCTTTATCAATGGTTACGCCGTTAGTTAATCCATCTAGGTCGTTAATAATGAATCTAGCAGAATACGAACTGGGATACATATAGCTCGTCAAGCCTTTATGCTTGTTAATTCCGTTGATTACATAGCCTACGAATTGATAGTTCTTCATCCAATAATCTGATACGTTATAGAGAGAAATATCATAATTCAATACGTCGTTGTAATCGTATACACCGTCAACCGAAGAATTTTCTTCATCGAATTTTGGTATCCAATTAGTGTTGCTATTCATATCCCAATTTTCATCGGTTATTAGGCTAATTGATGAAGAAACTTCTACTTGTTTCCAGAATTTAACCTTAATAATCGCATTTTCGTCAATAGCGACTAGGTAAAGTTCGACCTTAGAAATTCTACCATTGTAAGTATTAATGTTGGATATCTTTAAGCCGTTTTCATCATAGTAAACAACGTTTGTTCTTCCATCTGGTGAAGTTGTGTAATCTCTATACGAAGTCGTATATTGTTTGTAACCGTTAACATCGGGGTAAGACAATGCAATAAGTTCGCTTATGGACTCGAATCTGAAGTTCTCGTTGGGAGTAACCGTAATTCTAACCGTCGTATTGGGGTCAACTCTTAAAGAGTTGGTCTTATCAATATCTACTCTCGTGAAGTTTACGCCACCATTTGAAGCGTTTGCATCGTACATACCTACTTGAACGCTGATTTCACCGCCTTCACTTGCCGTATTCGAGCCAACGGTTTCCTTCAAGAAGCTCAAGCTAATCTTGTTCATGCAGTACGCGTAAACGTGTTCATCTTTAACAACCTTGTCACCTTCATACTCTTTAGTTTTTGACTTGCCTAGGCCAAATTCAGTTTCTACTTGACTGAATTTACCACCAACAGCGTTTGCTTTCCAGTAAGAATATGACATCGTTGGGTTGGTATTCGTGTTGTTGTAAGCATCTCTAGCGTTCAACCATAGTTGAGCACCACTGGGTACGTAATAGGTATATGCGCCGTTAGCAACGTCACCGTCAGCATCCAACAACGTTTCGGTTGCATTAGGAACGTTAGGTAATATGACGTTATTTGCTTTATCTGCATAATAGTATGCGTTAGCCGTTAGTGACGCATATTGTCTATATTGCATCATATTAACGTTGCCGTTAACGAAGCTACCTTGAATATACTTGTATTCAGGGTGAATTTCTACTACGACTTTATATAGTTTGAAGAATACTGCTCTAAATACTCTATCGCTGGTAATAGAGTATTCCATCTTTCTTCCTTCGTTAGTAAGAGTAATGCCGTTTTCTCCGTTTACTACGTACTTCCATTCGCCGTTTATCGATTCTTGATATCCGGCAAACATGTATGAATTATCATAACCACTGCTTATAGACGTTTGATACGTTGCTACAACACCATAATTATGAGGACTGGTCATTTGTGCACCGTCTGAATATACTTTCGTGGTATTGTAGTAAATCGAGCTACCTATAACTCTACCAACGTTGTTGCCGTCAACGCTCTCGATATTCAAATAGCTCATAGTTGAAGTATGTCTATCAATAGCTACTTCATAGTAAACGTACAACGTATCTAGACTATTGTTGTGGAAATCAAGAATATCAATTATCCAGCCGGTTGCAGGAGTTGAATATTCCTTAATCTTGCTTGGGTTTTGAATAATGATTTGCGTGTTTGCATTGTAGGAACCTTTCGGCATATTCGAAACCATAAGGTTCGTAATGCTGTATCCTTCTTTCATATCGTGATTGAATACGATATTTTCACTTGCATCGTAATATAAACGGTCGTTCAAAACGCTAACCTTTAGTAACCCATCAGCATTTTGCATAGGATTGATTTCACTAACGTCTTTTACGAAAACGTTAACGTCGAAGTAGAGTGATTCAAAGACTGCACTAACTATAATTCTCTTCTCTTGATTGCCGTTAATAAGTTCATCATCGACTTTTAGCTTAATAGTATTCGTGCCGTTGATAATATCTGTAGTATATACGTAGGCATTGTTATTTTTACTGCTTGTCGTTACGACTTCTCTATCGTTAATAGTAAACGAACGTAGATAGTAGCCGTAGTTAGCGTACAAGTCGAAGCTAATTGTATCGTGGTGGCTTATCGTAGATGGGAAATTATAGAAGTTGCCGTTGCTGTTGCTATCGTAAACAATAGTGTATTTCTTGATTTCGTAGCTAACGTTTATGCCAATTTCACCCGTTACCGAAGCAATCTTATATGCTCTTACGCCTGAACCGTCGTCTGGAGTAAGTTCACTAGCATTACGTACCAAGTACGTCTTGATTCCGTTAACGTCGTTCATGGTGATTTCAATCGAAGCAAAGTCGTAACCAACCGGAAGCGTTAGATAAATCGACAAGCTGTCTGCATAACGCATACCGACGTAGTTACCATGCTCATCTCTAGCAACAACCTTACCGTCAAGGCCAATTGTTCCGTCTTCGCTTGAATAAGTATGGCTTTCGGCAGAGGTTATGCCTTCGTTTGTTATCGCAGTCGAAATCGCTTTGAATACACTACCATCTGTAGTAGTTTGTTCTTTGTTGTAATCACCTGCGAAAATTATATCGTATTCTTTATGCTTGAGAACAAAGGTGATTTCTTTATCTTCTACAACGTTGGTCATTATGAACGAGCCACCCGTTTCACCCGAAAGTGCGGCTTTCATATCACCGTTTGCACTGCCGTTAACAAGAACTTCTGAGAGATAATAACCTAGTGTAATTCTCAACGTAATGGTGGTTCTTGCGCCCCATAGTACTTCAGTATCGCTAATGCTTGCAGTACCACCTGTGAAAGTCGCATACGATACGTTGTAACGATGCATAGCAAAGGTTACTTCATACGTAGTGTTGCCTTCAACGGTATGATTTGTCGTCGTTAATAAATCACCGTTATCGATGTTCTTTGGTACGCCGTTCAATAGAATGCTATTGACCATATAACCATCGTTATAATAGTCGCCGTCATCGTTAGTATTAGAAGTATTGTTCGGACGAGCTACAAAGCGTAATTCCGTACCATAAGTGGTAGAAATGCCTTCATCAGTTACCCAAACCACACCTGTCGTAGTTGTATATTGTGGTAGTACCCACAAGCCTTGCCAACCTGCTGCTTCAGCATCTTCTTGCGAAGCAAATACTTTTACGTCGGTTCCCCATAGTAAAGTGCTACCATTACCGTCGTAAATCTTATAAGAACCACCTTCCCCACTCGTAGCTTTTACGGTGTTAACGTCTATCGTGTACGTAGCAACTACAGACATGTTAGACGACATTATACCGCTATATCTATTAGAACGAATAAGTTTAAGGCTATCTTCGCCGTTTACGGTAAAGCCTGTTCTTGAATATCCCTTACCGGGCTCGGTTGTGATAACGTAGTTCAAACCATATTCATACTTGCCACCATCAACGAGTTTAATTTCTTCGTTAGGTGCATAAGGATTGGTGAATTTGACCGAAAGCACTCTGTTATCGGGAATGTATGGCGAATTCATTTGTTCTAGAACTATTGTTGATTCGTACGTATAACTATAACGAGCAAATTTAACGTTGACAGCTTGAATGTCACAGTACATTCCTTTAATCGTATAAGAACCACCGTTCGCCGAAACTGCATCCGTTAAAATACGCGTAGTGTTTTCTGCATCGCTATAGATAATTTCGAATAGTTCTACAAAGTAGCCCTTTGCAGTTCTCGGTGACAACGTAATCTTAACGTTGCTACCATGAATAAAGCCTGAATAAACGTTTTCTGCATCTGCGGTATGACCGGAAATAGATACGATACCGTAATCTGTAGGACGTAAGTCGTATTGAGCGAAGTTTTCACTCTCGTTTGTAGCGTTTACTTTAATCTTGTATTCGTTAACAGCAAAGTTAACTCTAATCGAAACGTTACCTGAAACAGGCTCTTCTATTATGAAGAATTTTTCTTGCAAGTTATTAGCAGACGCCGTACCTTCTTTCCAAGAAGTGATTTCGTTGCCGTTAATGAAGAGTTCGCTTACGTGCCATCCTTCTTCAGCCAACATTCTAATTTGTAGAACGTCGTTTGCATGTAGCGTTAATTCGCTAGCGTTCATGAATTGCGTTGTTTGGGTAACGCCGTCTTCTACGTAAGTCTTTTGAACTGCAACTTCGCCTTTACCGTTGCTTGCAACTACTACGGAATAAACGTTAGGAGCGTATACTACTTTGAATTTGTAGTTGCCGGTAACGTTAACGCGCATTACGCCTGCGAAAATCTTATTGATATCCGTGTTGATTTCGAATTCGGATAGCGTATTCGTATTGATTTCTACGTCATTTACATATAGTGCTGAAATGTAATGATTTTCTTTTGCTTGAACGCCTATTTCAAGTAATTGACCGTAGTAAACGTCTACGATTTCGTGCGTTGCATAATTGCTTACAGTGCCTTCTCCTTCACTTTCGATATATAGCTCGAATTTCTTGGGAGCAAAGCTTGCCGAGAACGTTAAATCACTAACCGCTACGTCGGTAGGTACGTCGTATACGTAAACACCCGTTAAAGCATCGGGAGAGTAGTTTAAGTCGCGTTCGTTTCCGTTAGCGGTTACCTTGAAACCACTAATCGCATAACCGATATCCGGAGATAATTTAACTTTGAACGTATCGCCGTGATTGAACGTAGCTACCGAAGCCGTAATCTTGCCATTTGAAACGGTCTCTACCGTTGCTTTGTAAATACGTTCGGAGTAAACTGCAACGACCTTTAGGTGTTCTCTTACTTCTATATTGAGTTCATTGTTAACCAAGCTATCGATGTATTCTACACCGTTAATTAACAAGTTTTTGAGTACGTAACCATCGTTTACGCTCGTACTAATCTTAACTCTTTCACCTAGAACGATGTTAGAAGTCTTGGCAGCTGTAATATTTCCACCTTCTCCGTTTACCGTGCTAGTTTCGATAGTGAAAGGTGCGCCACTAGTATCTTTATCTGTGAACGATACGTAAATATCAATATCCGATTTAACTCTGTCAACCGTTAAAATATATCCTCTACCGTCTACGTAGTTGAGATAGTATTGACCTTCTTTAATAGCTGTGTTATAGCCGGAAGTCGCCGTGTACGTATACGTGCCGGCTTTATTCGTAATATGGATAGCTTCTATCTTGATTTCTTTGTCAACATCAGGATTTGCAATAAATTCCAAGGTGTTTCCGTGGAAAACGGTGCTAGAAATATGTCCAACGACAGGAGATTCTTCTACCGTAAATTCACTAGTTCCTTGGTTGGTGATATATACGTCGTAGTTGTACGTTATCTTTTCGAGCGTAACCGTTACCGTGTAATCGCTCAAAACGTTATCTAGTTTGAAGTAGTGAGCTTTTGAATTGAAAGCGATGTCTTCGTTTATAGCTTCGCTAGCGTTAGCCTTGTAGCTAACTGCAGTGATATAGTAACCTTCGTCTGCAATAATATTGAAATCATAATTTGCACCCGAAGATAGTCCAACGAAAGTCTTACCACTGTGAACTGAATGCGTTTCCTCTTCAAATACTACGGAATAACCTTCGTTTGCATCGCTCGTAGGTAAGAACGTAACAGCGTAAGAAATAATCGAGAAAATAAACGTAATATCGTAATCTTCATAAACGTTCTCGATTTCATACATACGGCTAGCGTAAATACCACCTGTAAACGCCATTCTATCGCCGTTTACTACTACACCGTATACATAATAGCCGTCTAGTGTGTTAGCAGTTACGCTAACTTTATCTCCGTAATAAACGACTTGTGCGTCGCTAACCGTTCCCGTTCCCTCTGCCTCTACACTGATATTGTAATACAAACGAGAGAATTCTATTTCTACGTCAAGGTTTGACGTAATAGCTTGAACGGATAGTATGTAATACGTTGTACGTGGGTCTGCGTTAGCTGCACTAACTCTAGTAATGTCAACGTTCTTTCCGTTAACTTTCATTCCGTCAACGTTGTAGTTGTCGGTTGTTGAATATGGATTAATAACGCTTCCGTTAATGATAACGGAGCTGATATAATAACCTTCTTCTGCTTCTATCTCTATTTTTGGAGAAGAATATTTAGCGTAGTCAATTTGTGGATTGATAACTTCATAACGTCCGTTTTCTAAAGTTTCCGGCATTGTTACGGTATATCTAAATTCTGCGTAAGTAATTATTATAGCTATGTTGCTATCGATATTATCGAGAACAATCGTGCAATAAGTCGATTGGTTAGGAATACTCTCCGTAACACCGTCAATGATAACTGAAGAAATGTACTTGCCTTCTTCAGGAATTATTTCTATATTCTTGCTAACACCGTGTTCCACTCTTGCGGTAATGTTTTCCTCAGTTGAAGTTACACGACCGATTTCGCTCTCGCCCTCGGTGTTGTAGGTTATTGTTCCCCTACTAATCGCGTTACCATTGGTAATGTTCATAGTGTAAGAAGCTACCGTGAACGTTGCGCTAATAACGTAATCTTGTCCAGCTACGGGATTTGTAACCGTTACGTCGTAGTATGAATTGTTCTCTAGAACAACGTCTCTACCGTTATCGGTCAAGGATACTAACGAATATCCGTCGCCTGCGGTAACCCTAAATAAATACGTACCTGTAACAGCCATTTCGAATTTGCCCGTGATATCAGTATCAATGTAAACGGGGTTGTCGGGGGTGCTGTATTCTTCATCTAATACTCTATATTTAATCGAGCCCGAGCCCGCGAAGTTAGCGACCAACGCCACTTTCTTAACTTCGAATACAGGATAAACGTAAATAATTTCGCTATCAATCTTATACGTCTTATCAATAACTCTGTCCGTAGGTATATTACCTTCGCCTAGGAGATACCAACCCTTGAAGTCATAGTTAGCTTTCGTGGGAATAGCCGTAGGATAAGCACCCGAAACAGCACTAGAAATCGTATCTTGATAGTAAACGCGTAGTACGCGACCTTTTATGGTTTCGTCATAATCTTCAAAAGTTTCGAAGGTAACGTCTTCGTTATCTCCCTTTAAGAATACTACCGTGTAAAGTTCTTTTTCTAAATAAGCAACGAGTTTGGTAGGTCTGTCGAAAGTGGTTTCGTTAGTAACTAGTACGGGCTTACCGTCTTCGTTCAAAGCACCTTTTTCGTCATACCAACCCAAGAATTTATAACCGGTTTGTGTAATTTTCGTTAAATCTTCTACGTCGAACTTTTCACCGATAGGTTGACCGTATTCAACTATCGTAGGTGCAAAAGCCGTCGTATTGTTCATAGTGAATTTAATTTCGCTTTCTTCATATACGAAATTAGCCTTAACACGAATTTCTTTTACTCCGTCTTCCGGTGTAAACGTTAACGTGTAAGGGTCAGTTTCTTTATCGCGCAAAGTCTTGAATACAATATTCTTGTTCTCTGCAACTTTGACTATTTTGTTGTCGCCTTTTACTGAAAAATGTTCCCAATTTCCGTTGAAATCAAGAATTGACCAACCCACGAAAATTCTACCCGGGTTAGCCGTTACGTTGACCGATGCAACTTGTCCCTTTTCGTAGTAAGGAATTGCATTTGACGTTCCTAGTGGGAAGTTCTCTGCGTCAAGAGTGTAATCTATGTAAAAATCTGTGTAATATTCTTCGTAAAGAGGATAAATGTCCGTATCTTCCGTGATGTTGTTGTAGCTTACGCTCCATTCTTTAAACTTGTAGCCGTAAATCTTCATACCGGATTCATCTTCGGTAGGCGGAGTTGCGTTACCACCGTATTGAACGTCTTGTTCTCTAACCGTTGTGCCGTCAGGGAGATAGAATATAACTTTGAACGTCTTAATCGCAAACGTTGCGTAAACATCAATAGCTTTAGAAACGTCTAGGTCTTGTCTTGATGCGTAAGGATAACCGTCTGACCAACGTAAAAACTCATAACCTTCGTGTGGGATTGCAATAACTCTTGTACAATCTTCACCTGCAATGACTTTTTGCGTAGCATCGCCTTCTATGTAACCGCCTTCATTAACTGAATATTTGCATTCTAGGAGTGTATCAACAACTTTGTAGGTAACGATGTCTTCTCTGCCACCATAGTTGAGTATGACTTGCTTTTCACCTGTCTCTCTTAAGTCAAGTCCTACTACGTCTATTTCTGACAAAGCTACTTGTTTTGAGGTTCCGTCGCTATACTTAACCAAAACAAATACCGAGTCAAGATTTGCCTCCGTACTGATTAAACCATTATTGAGAACTTCTACCGAAGTTACAACGGGACTACCTTCCTCTTCGGCAGGCGCAAACTTAGGTAAAATTACTGCTGCAAGAACTACAGTTAAAACTGCAACTATTCCAACTACAAGAAAACTTAATCCAACTCTTCCACTCTTAGTGAAGTGTTTCGGGACGATGCGACGGTTTTTTAGCATAAATTGACAGGTCTCCTAGCTATATTTACTATAAAAAGCGCGTGCACAATTTAATATGCACGCGCAAATTATATATTATATAGTGCGCGCAAGCAAGATTATTTACTATGAATTTACCACGCGCGCAATAATTAGAGAGCCGTTACGGCTTTTTCCACTCCGTTTTTACCACCTGTCTTGCTCTTGCAATACTCAAAGCTCCCGACGGAACGTCATCGGTAATAGTGCTTCCGGCGCCAATATACGCATTGTCGCCGACAATAATTGGTGCAACCAAATTGGTATTTGCACCGATAAAAACTCCACTACCAACTCTCGTTCGTTGTTTGATTTTTCCGTTGTAATTCGCAAACACCGTACCACACCCCACGTTAGTTCCTGCACCCACTTCAGCATCTCCAACGTAAGACAAATGCGCTACTTTAACTCCGTCTAAAAGCGTAGCGTTCTTAATCTCTACAAAGTCGCCTACCCTACAATTATTACCGACGTTCGCACCTTTTCTTAAGTATGCAAACGGTCCTATCGTACTATTATTTTTCACTTTAGCAAACGACACGCAACTTGCTCTTATCTCACAGTTGTCACCTATCTCGCTATTCTCTATTTGCGAATATGATTGCACCCGAACGTTATCTCCTATAACGCTAGAAGTTATCACGTTCATAGGATATATTACGCTCCCTTTGCCTATTTTTACGTTGTCATCGACGTAGATAGTATAGGGGTCGATTATAACTACTCCCGCCTTTACGTATTGTTTAAGCAAATCAGGGCGCGATTGCAAATTGCGAATATTAGGTACGCTAAATACGTTGTTTTGGTTTCCCAAATAACTCATTTCTTGTTTGATTATTGATTTAATATCACTGCTTATTTCTTCAATAATCGGGCTATATTCGCCTTCACACATTATACGAATTTTGTTCTCCGTACCACTAGCTCGCACTACTATTCTATTGTTAGTTTTTGCACTTATCATCTCTACGTAAGCGGGGATTTCATGACTAGCTAAAAAGGCTTCTTTTTCTTCCTTACTCACGCTAAAATCTCTAGTATAACGTGGATATTTCTTAATATCGTATAAAATTTCGTATATTCCCAACTTCGCTATTATGGAAAGTATGACCGCAACTAACAACCCGTCTCCGGTATTTTGATAGGGTTTAATTATTATATGCCCGGAATTTTCTCCACCTATTTTTGCAGACAAATCTTCCATTCTTTCTATAACAAACTTGTCGCCAACGTCTACTCGCACAAAATTTATTCCCTTACTTACGAGCGCTTCTTCCACACCCCTACCACTCATAATAGTACCGACAACGTTATCGATAGAAACAGCACAAAACTCACTTAAATACCTAGTTATCACGTAAATCACGTCATCTCCGTCGTATACAACGCCATTTTTAACAACCATTATTCTATCTCCGTCGCCGTCAAAAGAAAAGGCTATATCGTAATCCATCGTTTTACATTCTTCTAATATTCTTTTAACGTGAGTCGCTCCCGAATTAACGTTAATGTTCTCGCCACTAACGTCACAACAAATAGCGGTAACTTCTGCTCCTAAAGCCTTGAAAAGTTTCTGCGCGATAAGTGAAGTTGCACCATTAGCAGTATCCATTACCACTTTTAAGCCCCTTAAATTGGCTGTAAATTGATTTTTTACGTAGCTGACGTAATTATTCTCGATATCCTTAAAAACGGCATTTACGGGCTTATAGGCGCGTATACGCGCGTTTTCAAGAGCTTTTTCAATCATAACTTCCGTTTCCGTAGATATTTTTGCGCCGTTCCCATTAAAAAACTTGATTCCGTTATACTCGGGAGCGTTGTGAGAAGCAGATATCATAATTCCAACGTCGGCTTCCAGTTCCCTTGTTGCATAAGCAAGTATCGGCGTTGCAGTCATTCCCACAACCGTAGTTTCAACGTCACAGGACGCTAGCGCCGACAAAACGTGCTCTTCTATTGTTTTCCCCGACACTCTAGTGTCTCGAGCTACTACGGCTTTTTTAACGTTTAAAACTTCACAAGTTGCCGTTATGGCTTTTGATACGAATTCTTTAGTAAAAATATCACTCTTTCCCCTAATTCCGTCTGTGCCAAAATATTTCATACCACTCCCGTTACGCCATTGTATGCAAAAAGGCTGTGCTTGTTGCACAGCCTTTTAAATTTTGCTTGTTGTTTTTACAGTTGAGCGATAGCGCTCATAACTACCTGCGAATTAATTTCCGTTGCTTTGATGCAAAGGTCGTTGTATGAAATTTGTGCATCATCACCACCATCGTCGCTGATAACGCGAATAATACCGAACGGAACACCCGACATATATGCGACTTGTGCAACGGCGCCACTCTCCATATCACAAGCGATTGCATCAAAAGTATCTATTATTTCCTTTACTCTTTTTGCATCTGCGATAAATTGGTCGCCACAAGCAACTACGCCACGGATAGGTTCTTCTACGCCACTAGCGAGAAGATTAGAGAGCTTTTCATCACAATTTATATTGATGACTCCAACTCCACTTATGTAGCCTACTGGGTCTCCTAGAGGCGAAGTATCCATATCGTGTTGAACAACCGAAGTGCCTATAACAACTCCCAAAGGTTTAACTCTACCTAGTCCCCCTGCTATGCCTGTATTGATAACAAAAGACGGTTGAAATTCCCTAATAAGAATAGTCGTAGTGTAACTCGCGTTAATTTTGCCTATTCCCGCAAGCGCAACTACTACGTCTTTGTCGGCGAGCTTACCCGCCGTAAAACGTTTGCCACCTATAGTTTCTACAGAAACGTTTGACATTTTAGCGTAAATGGCAGACGCTTCCGACTCCATGGCTACTATTATTCCTATCACGATTATGCTCCTAGATTTTCGTTTGTGTTGGTTATCAAAGTGATTTTATGTTCACTAATACCACTTGCGCCTAGAGTTTTAGTAACGACTACGTTGTCAGTGTCAACCGTAGCAGTACCTACTCTGCCTAGATTTTTAATAATGCTTGAAAATGCTTCTCCGATTGTTTTGTTGACTTGATTTTGTCCGTTTCCTTCTATGCTTTCGCCAGTTTGTTCTTCTGCCTTTTCGCCTAATACCTTGAAAATAGCATCTGCTATTTGTGATTCAGCATCGTTTATGCGAATGCTTTCGCCGGTTACAACCACGTATCCATTAGCATCAGCCGTAATAGCAGAATAGCTAACAATAAAGATTTTCTCAGGGATTGGGATAATGCTTGCAAGACCACCAACCGCGCCTTCTACTTCTGCTTTGATAGAAGATATGTCCATTGATGCAACGATACGAAGTTTAGCATCGGCACCAGTACCAGTTATGGTAACCTCTTCCATCTTTGCTTTAAGTTCTCTTAAAAATTCAACGCTGTCTTCTGATTCGGCATTTTCTTCGCCAGCTTTCATTCCACCTACTATCATTTGATTGAATATGTAAGCAAGCGTAGTATCGCTATAGCTAATTAAGTATTCTTTATCATAGACAACAGGGTCTGTAACGATGGTCGTGTAATCGGGTTTACCGTTTTTGTCCTTCGCGATGTTACTGTTCTCAAGATTGCTCGTTGAATTCGTTGCTTCCGTCTCCTCTACGTACGGGTTTGTAACGATTTCTGCTTCATTAGGTTTAAGCATTGATTTTAGTAGTTTAAATACTTCTATAAGCTTGATATCAGCTAATCCTAAGTCTCTCAACGTTTTCCCATCAAACAACTCAATATCTGCAAAACCTAGCTTATCCGGCGTCATATTAACTAGAATAGCACCAACGGCTACTATCACTACTATGACTATTAGTAAACTTATTAAAAGTCTGCCTATGCAACCTATTCCTTTTGCCATAATTTTTTCCTCCTATAAATTATTCGGCAGTTTTATTATCCACGTGTTTTACACATTTGTCAACACCTATTTTTGTTGATTTCTTCCAGTTAGTTTATCGTATAATTCGTAACTACTTGGGACAGGGTCTCCCGGGCCGATTTCTGGCTCGCCATCAGAGAAATTCGCGCACACCATGAAAGTGGAATTATCTAACGGGACGTCAAATCCGGTTATTGAACTAGCTATTAAGCTAGCTCCTTCAAGAGCGCCTAATGGGTCTCCATATTCATCACGGAATCCGATAGTTAATAGTTCCACACTATTCGTGTTTACATTAACGTTAGTCTGGTCAGCTACGCACATAAGTCCCAATCCTATAATACCCAAGCTAGCATAATGCTTGCCGTCACGCTCGTAGAACAAGTGTTGCATTTCTGGTCTTATATTTTTGCAAGCGCCCTTATGGTCTATGAAGAATAATTCTTTAATGATATTAATAACGGTATTTTTAGCGAAATCCATGAAGCTATCCGGCATTCCCAAATTGCCAATCATGCTCAACATCATATCCGTAAAGATATTCGGGAAAGTAGAAGCTTCTTTCCAGTTATAAATATCCATAAATCCTTCGATATTTATGCGCGGGATTATGTTTCGGTTAATATTGGCTTGATTTACCCAACCTACAACGAATTCAACCGCAGGGCCTTGCGTCATTTTGAAAACGTTGTTCTTAAACGTCATTTGATGTGGGAAGTCGCCTTCGAGTGCGTGTTGAGTGATGTGTATAGAAGTTCCCCAATTATCACCGAATATACAACCTTCTATGTGTACATTCTCACAGCTCTGGAATTCCAGACCACGATTGCAGTTTTTGAACTGACTATAACGAATGATTATGGGCTTATCAAAAGACATTGTTCTAAACTTGAAAGAATCGCCTATCTCTGCGCATTTTTCATCGTATACATCAGCTCCAATAACGACGACGTCGTCTAGTATAAATCCACCAGTGTATCCGTATACGTTGCCGACACCTGAATTGTAGTATCTGCCGGGCACGTCGTTAAAGCACCAAGTAAAGCCGTTACCATATATGCCCCTTTCAATCGTATGCTCTTGTTTCAAGCGCAAATCACTTTGCATAACGACTAATTTTTCTCTTTCGTTAACGACTTTCATATACTCGTCGAGATTATCTACGTTCGCAGCGTTCTTTTCTTCTAAGAAGTTAAAGGTAAAGCTCTTTTTTACTCTATCAACTTTACGATTATATACTAGGAGCGTAGCCGTAATGGTTACGGAATTGCCACAAACGGCTTCGTTAAATGCGATTTGTGCGCCTTCATCACTACTGTGATGAGTAACGGTAGCAAATTCTTCGTTACTGCTTTCCCATAACAAGTCAAAAGTTCCCTTATCGTTCTTAAGGTACATATCGTAGGTATGAACGTAGTTCAAATTATTATCTATGAAGTTATAACCCCATACACGAGTGAGCTGTATGCCACGTTTTGCATCCGTCGCTCCTAGATTTAAATCGAAGCTTATAGGAATGTCTTTAACGGACATCTCTAGTGATTGAGTTTGTCCTGCATAACTCGCGGTTATAGTTGCCTTGCCTGTAGAAATGGGAATTAGCGATTGAGCTTGTTCGTCCACAAATATTACGTCACTATCAGAACTCTCGATTTTTACGTCCAAAACAGCGGTTCTATCTGCAAATTTGCCTACAGTTAAATAATACGGACCATTGTTCATATAAAGAACACTCTCGGGTCTAATGAAGCCCCAATCGTTCTCATTAACAACGTTAACTTTTACTTTTTCTATTCTAATGTCCGAACTGTCTTTCGGATTAGTGTAAGTTACCGTGTATACAGCACCGGTCTTTTCTACTACAGTATTGGCTTTATCAAAAACAAGATTATTCTTTACCCATTCTGCGCTAACGTTTGCATCAGTAGTAAACCATTCCGTGGCTTTAACGATAGCACGAGTGGTATCAATTACAAGGTCTAATATTTGGGTGTTTTCATCTTTGTCAAAAGCTTTCAAACGCAAAACGGCTTGACCATGTTCTTCCACGTATACGGTACCGTTATCAGTAACGCTTATGCAATCGCCTTGTTGCACGCTCCAATACGCCTTTTGGTCTTTCCAAGCGTCAAACGGGAAAATATCAAAGTAAAATTGTGTGGTATCAGTCATAAAGAAGGTTTTTTCCGTATCCACTACTTTCCCTTCTACGTCAAATAACGCCATGCTCTCTATCGTATCCGAAGTAACGTTGATAGTAAGAGCTTTTTGCACGTTAACGTTAGCATGCGCGCTAATAAGAAGTTCAACTATACCAACCTTGCTAGGAATAAGTTTGTAACGATTTGTATCGTCTATTCTTTCTAGCTCGACTTGTCCGTCTCCAGAAATAACTTCCGGCACGTTTATCGAGTTGTCTTTCGTCATGGTGGGTAAAACATCTATTATAATGAATTCTTCGGTGTCTTTGATGTCGACTTTTACGATGTCACCATCTTTGACAACGTTATTCATACTATCTCTAATTTCTATTCCCGTGGGGTTATCCGGAGTAGACAAAGTTATTATCGTGCTCGTTGCATTGAGCGCGATAACTACTACCACTGGTATTAAAAACAACACGGCCATAAGGAATTTCTTCATAAGTAATTGTTAGGTCTACTCTCCTCTTAATCTAGCATACAATTCGTAACTGTTAGGCACTGGGTCCCCAGGACTAATTTCCGGTTCGCCTTCCGAGAAATCGTTATAGATTAAGAAACTATCGTGATAGATATTATACTCCGACGTATCTAAATCAAATACGAATCTGATAATAATTTCGTTAACGCCTTCAATCGCATCAACGTAAGGCACTAATTCTCCGTCCTCGTCTTCGTAAGCAAGTGGTAGCTTGCT
This sequence comes from Clostridia bacterium, assembly GCA_017533005.1. GTDB lineage: Bacteria > Bacillota > Clostridia > Christensenellales > DTU072 > RGIG6449. The sequence continues at coordinate 18,917 of JAFXIQ010000043.1, forward strand.
CAAGCAAACGCCACTACCTTCTTCTATATTTACCAGGTCGGAATTAGCGACAAACATTGTACCTAATCCAAACGCACCCATACTTACGTAATCAACACCGTCGTGGGTGTATACAACGCCTTGGAATGCATCGGTACTTAGCCAATCGTTAAATACACCGCCAACAATGTCTTTTAACATTGTTATACCTTGGTTCCCTGCTTTGCCAGATACGCCTAGGGCAGAGAATATCAATTCAACAATAGAATCTCCGAACTGGTCGGCAACTTTCCAGTTGTATACGTCCATAAAGCCTTCTATGGACAAATGTGGCGTTACGTTATCGTTGAAAGCTTCTTCCATATCGTCTACAGTAAACATAATGCTAGGACATAGAGAAGTCTTAAATACGTTATTTTTAAGCGTTATCTTGGGATAATCCATAGAACCGAATTCTTTTATTCTGTTTCCGTCCGGTGGGTAGAACGTAAATATACAAGATTCGTAAACGTCACCCAAAATACAACCTTCTATAGTAAGCTCTTTGGTCGCACCAGTCATTAACCCTCTATGTGCATTCTTGAGTTGCATATACCTAAATCTCAGCTTAATCTTTTTTATTTCTCTTAAATAGATACAATTACCCTTATTCTTTGCATCTTCGATGCTTTCCGCTCCTTGTACGGTGAAATCATCGAATACGAGTTCATCTTGAATCGTGGTGCCATCGGGATTAACGGGAACGTGGTCGTCCCTAATATAAATTATATCGGCATCCATATTCTTGGGATCATTACCGTCTAGATTCAAACTTTCTCCGTGATAAACGTAACCGTTACCATATATGCTCATACCTAGAGTTAGCTTTTCTTTAGGATAAATATCGTTTTGCAAAACTGCTACCGTTCTTCTCGAATCTACTACGTACTTAAGTTGTGCAATATCGTGAACGTTTACAGCATCTTTTTCTTCTCTGAAATTGAAGGTGAAACTACGTCTTACACGAGTCTTTCTACCGTGAACGACTACGTTTGCGGTTGCAGTAACGGAATTACCGCAAACAGCTTCTTTGAAATTAAGCGTAACGCCTTCATCGTTCGCGTGCGGTACAAAATCAACGTAATCGGGATTGCTTACCGACCATTCCAAATCATAAGCACCCTTATCGTTCTCTAAATACATATCGTAACTGTTCTTGATAACGTTGTTTTCGCCTAGCCAGTTATATGCCCAAACTCTCGATAATCTTATTCCTCTCTTGGCATCATCGGTAGATAAATTCAACTCGAAAGCAACGGGATTATCTCTAACAACGTATTTTGCCGTTCTAGTTTGTCCTTCAAAAGTCGCCGTTATAGTTGCTTCACCTGTCGAAAGTGGTATCATTACGCCTTCTTCGTTTACAAATAGCACCGATTCGTCAGAGCTGGTAAAGTTAGTTTCGATAACCTCTCCACTCTCCAAACGCTTAGCTTCTGCATAGTAAATACCGTTATTGACGTAAACGACTCCGTCGTCACTATCAATGCCCCATTCGCCTGAAGCTACTTCCGTAACTTTCACTTTTGCTATTCTAACGTCAGAGCCGTCTTCGGGATTAGTATAAGTTGCTGTGTATACTTCCCCCGTCTTTTCTACAACGGTTTCTTCTGGATAAAGAGCTAAATTCAATCTAACCCATTCTGCGCTAACTGCACTAGACGTATAAGCTACGCTAGACTTCAAAACAGCTTTTTCACTACTCAAAGTTATGTCGCGAATAAGCTCGTTGTCGTCTTTGTCTTTTGCCTTAGCGCGAAGTTCTGCTACACCTTTTCCGTGTATTGAAACTTCACCGTTCTTGTCAACGCTCATACAGTCGCTATTTCTAATTTCCCACTCAACGCCAGCATTGGTTAGTGCGCTTATAGGATAAGCGTCTGCATAGAATTTGGTCGTGTCGTTGATATAAACTATTTCGTCTTCTTGAATAATATTGCCTTGTCCATCGTAAATATCTAAACTTTTCAAAGAATTCGACGTTACTGAAATAGTGATAGTCGTTCTAACGTTAACGTTGCCGTTAGCAGTTATGGTGAGCTTGGTTTCGCCGACTTTTTGAGGTAGAATTTTATATCTATTCGTATCCTCTATTTGTTCTATCTTGACTTCACCTTCTCCGGCTTCTTCATCTCTCTCCGGTTCGTTTATAGTACGATTTTTTGCAATAGCAGGCAATACGTCTATAATTATAAACTCTTCCGTATCGTTAATATCGACGGTTACTATGCTGTTTTTATCCATCTTTTGGTTTGAGCTATCTCTAATTTCAATACTCGATGGGTTTACCGGCGTAGTAAGAGCTATAATCTGCCCCGTTGCGTTCAGAGCGATTACAACAACCACTGGTATTAAAAACAAAACCGCCATCAAAAATTTCTTCATTTATCTTCCTTAATTTTTTGCCAATATTTATTTTTTAAATTTTCCCACTGCGCCGGGTACCCAAACATGGATATTTGTGCGCTTTATTTGCAATATTTACTATTTTGCTATCTTATTATACGTCTTTCTTAAACCGATACAGTACGATAGTAGTGCGTATAGGAAAAATACGACTGCTATCGCCGAACATACGATTTGAAGCGTCGCGAAATCCATGATATAACCGAGTATCATACCTAGCATACCTTCAATCAACGATATTCCAAATCCAAGTCCAACCGAACGCGTAGTATTGACGTTGTTATTGACGACTTCGCCTTCACCAGACAAATTGAAATACGGTTTCTTAACGTCGTAACGCATAGAGCGAAGTATAAGTCCTATGCAGATAAGTTCAACAATTAAGAACAACCATAGTGCGGTACCTGTTTCCATTAGTCCTGCATAAATTAGCACGACCACGCAGATTATGTTCGCTAAAAAGCTGACTATGAAATACATAGTAAACTTAACGAAAAGTTGTAACTCGATAGATACCGGAGCGACTTTCGTGTGGTAGAAACAATCGCCTTCACGGCTAACTGAAGTCGCTGAGAATGAAGAAATAACCGTAGCAAATATAAGCATAACGAGCATTGTCATACCTACGGAAATTTGTTCACCGATTTGGTTTTTACCTAGTTGCATGGCGATACTATTACAGAAATAAACCATAACAGGCATAGCGCATGCTAATACGAAATATTGGAAACTGTAGTTTACCGAACGGAATACTTGCAAGAATTCCTTATGAAGCAACGTAAAGAATATAGGTCTAACTCTATTCTTCGTTACGTGTTTGAATGCGCTACCTTCCGTTTCAACGTTTTTCAAAAGCGTTTTAGGATACAATTCCATAACGACTAAGATAGTACCACAAAGCGTAATACCTAGTATCATAATCAATACCGGATATGCGATGTATAGTTCTTTACCCACTAGAATATCTGCAAAATATTTAGTAGGAATCAAATACTTGCAAACATCTTTTACAATCGTAACGAAGCCTTCATCGAAAACCGAGAATTCTTTATCGCCGATAAACGTAACCATTTTATTGAATAAGAACATATATACCGCGAAAAGCAAGGTTATTCCTATCGTTAATCCTATAATGATTAGGCCGAATTTATTTCTTATACGATTGGTTAAGTGCATAATCGGTATAGCGAAAATATTCGACACAAAGAAAGGTATCAAAACAAGGAACATAATCGCAATCGGTATTACCCTTATAAAATCGCTACCTAATTCCATAACTTCTGAATAAGCAACGAGTAATGGTGCTACGATAACTGCGGTTATCATTATTTGGTTTATGATAAGGAATAGTGTTTTGCTGATAAAGATTTCTTCACCTTTTACAGGGTAACGCATAAGAATTTCGTTATCACCCTTATAGAAAAGCACTTTTACCGTACTGCTTACACCGGTAAAGCACAAGAATATGAGCAAAACCGTAAAAATCAATACGAGAGATTCATATCCCATATCTGCTTTATCAAACATTTGGAAGAAAATTCTAGATACCAAGAAAATTCCATAAACAACGGCAGCATACATTATGAGCGAACCTATAACTTTTAGGTAAGCGTTCTTGTTGCTCGCAGAAAACTTGGAGAATTTATCCTTAAACTCTAACTTGAGTAACGTGCGTATGTTGTTCATTTGCTATACTCCTAGATGAAGTTTAAATTCGCCGGTGTCGTTTGCCGTATTAATTATGTCTTGTTCGGTAGCGGTAATGCTAATAAAGGTTTGTTCAAGGGTTTCTTTATTTCCTTTTACGTGCAAATCGATTACGCATTGTAGCTTACCGTCTTTAACGATAGCAACTCTATCACAGATTTTTGCAACAAGGTCCAAGTTGTGGCTAGAGAAAAATACGGTATTACCTTCGTCAACGTGGTCCTTCATTCTCTTAAGAATTTCTAACATTGATTGGTGGTCAAGACCCATCATAGGTTCGTCTAGTACCCACAACTTCGGATTATGAATAAGAGCTGCGATTATACAAATTTTTTGCTTCATACCGTGTGAATATGACTTAATTTGCATATCGATTGCTTTTGTTAGCTTGAATTGGCTTACGTATTTATTGAATCTTTCTTCCCTATCACGTTTACTTACTTTGTAAAGGTCTGCCGTATAGTTTACGTACTCTCTACCAGTAAGTTTTTCGTACGCAGAGTGGTTATCAGGAACGTAACCCATATTGAGCTTTGCGTTAATAGGGTCTTTTGCAATATCGTGACCACAAATTGTAATAGTTCCTGAATTGAAAGGATAAATTCCCGTAAGGCACTTAATCGTAGTGGACTTACCCGCACCGTTTTGTCCCAAGAAACCGAATATTTCACCGGGTTTCAATGAAATGCTCAAATCTTCTACTGAAAAGCGTTCGCTGTTAAGATACTTTTTGTATAAATGACTAATTTCTAACATATCTATTCCTTCATGTGTTTATCTTTTTTAAATTATAAATGCACGCGTGCGCGCGCGTTCTATATATTAGTATAGCTAATATAACATATCTAATTATATTATGTCAACATTATTTATAATAATTCCCAACGATTTACATTTATGGTGCGCATTTTCACAAAAACTATTGCCTTAAATATAAAAAAATGCTAAACTTGTTACAATCGAAAAACTGTTCGAATAAGATTAAATCAGGAGTAAAAAATGAGAATAATAATTGAAAAAGATTACCAAGATATAGGCAAAACTGCTAATACATTCATGCGTGAATTATTAATTAACAATCCTAACGCCACTCTCGGTCTTGCTACAGGCAGTAGCCCCGTAGGTCTATATAAAGAAATGATTGCTGACAACAAAGCAGGTATTACCACTTTCAAAAACATAAAAACCGTAAACCTAGACGAATACGTTGGACTTCCCGAAGGTCACGACCAAACTTATCGCTATTTTATGAACGACAATTTGTTCAATCATATCGATATAGACAAAAACAATACTAGAGTTCCCAACGGAATGGCTGAAAATCTAGAAAACGCCTGCAAAGAATACACCGACTACGTTGCAAAAAATATCCCCGACATACAAATTCTCGGCATCGGCAGTAACGGACATATCGCATTCAATGAACCCGGCACACCATTCGATGCACACACTCACATCGTTACGTTGAAAGAAGGTACTAGACAAGACAACGCTAGATTTTTCTCTTCTATTGATGAAGTTCCCACCCACGCTATAACTATGGGCATCGCTGATATTATGCAAGCAAAAATGATTATTCTTGTTGCTAACGGCATAGGTAAATCAAAGGCTATTTATGATATGGCAAAAGGTCCGGTTACAACCGATTGCCCCGCTAGCATTCTTCAATCTCACCCCAACGTAGTAGTTATCGTTGACGAGAGCGCAGGTTACCTTTTGAAGTAGTTTTCTGTAGCTATAGATACCAAAAAACACCATAAAAATGGAAAAATAAAAGTCTCGCAAATGCGAGACTTTTTCTTTTTTTACAATGCGAATTAAGTTATTTTGTGATGGTAACTTTTTTCATGTTACGTGGTGAATCCGCGTTAATTCCTAGAGCTTCTGCAAGATACGCTATGAACAATTCTGTTGCCATAGTATAAACGAACGGGGTGTTCATTCCACGGCAGAAAGGCATTTTAATAGAAGAGGCGCACATATCTGCAACTCTCTTTATATCCGTGAATGCGATAACCTTTGCGCCGAGCAAGCTCAAACGAGTGGTCATTGCAACGAATTCTTCCGTAAACTCTGAATCGGGCGCAAGCATTACTATCGGAGTGCCTTCTTCTACAATTGCAATGGGGCCGTGCATAAATTCGCACGTTGAAAATGGGCGAGAGAATTTATAACAAGCTTCCATAGCTTTTAAGGACAATTCCGACGCAACTGTTTGGCACAAGCCACGAGTCATAACGATGAAGTTGTTTATATCCTTATTTTCTTCCGCAAATGCCTTAATAGCATCTTTATTTTCTTTTACGAACTTATCTAGTAGTGGCGGAAGTTCTGAAATATTCATTTTTGCAGAAACGGGTGACAATGCGTTACCCAACATATACATAGCGGACAACTGTGCTACGTATGTTTTCGTTGCTGCTACACTTCTTTCTTCACCGGCTTTAAGGTCGATATGGAAATCGCACATCTTTGCAAGAGGCGATTCAGGATTATTAGTACATGCAACGGTTAACGCACCGGTTTCTTTTGCATTTTGCATAACCATTAGCGTATCAGTAGACATACCGCTTTGGCTAATAGCGAGCACCATATTGTTAGAAAGGTTGACTTTTGCTCCGTAAACCGTCGTAATTGATGGCGTAAATTTGGAAACCATAACTTCGCCGATAGCTTCTACGATATATTTGAAGTAGGTAGCTGCGTTATCGCTTGTACCACGAGCAACGGTAGTAATATTCGTAATACCGCGCTTTTTGAATTCTTCTGCAATCGAAGCTATAACTTTTTTATTGTTCGTAACGACAGCTCTTACGGCATCTGGCGCCGAAAGGAACTCATTGAGCATAATTGACATGGCTCATATCTCCCTATTTAAGTATCGCCAACCAGCGACATAATTATTATAGGATAAAATTTCTGCTTTGTAAAACGAAATGAGCTAAAAATTGTTGACATAACCAAAGAATAACAATATAATAGAGAAGCATTCAGATAAAAAGCACGAAATATGTGCTGATGTAGCTCAGCAGGTAGAGCGCGTCCTTGGTAAGGACGAGGTCACGGGTCCGAGTCCCGTCATTAGCTCCATAACGAAGAAGACACCACACGGTGTCTTTTTTGTTATAAATCAAAGCTTATACCCGTGACCGAAGTCCATAGCTTGGGATTGGCTACGCCAAGCCGACGAGGGGCGACTGCGTTAAATGAGAGCATAGTATGCTCTCATAGCACAAAGCCGAGCGAACGCGAAGCTCTCGCACGCGCAATTTAAGTAATAATAAGTATCATTTATACTAAATTATATGTTAGCTTATTGATTTAGTGCGAGTTTCATGTTATAATTTTTCCTATGGAAAAAGAAATATTTAATGATAGCAGTAACACTACAAAAGCACCTAACAAAAAGCTTAACGTCTTTTTATGGGTGTTCATGGGCATCGCGTGTGCGTATATGCTCGTTATGCTTTGTACGGGTTGGAACTTCTTCCCGCTCGTTGCAATAGTTCTAGCAGCAGTAACGGCTTTATTTATTCTCATTGCAGTTATCGCTAAAAACGACGTGCCATTACAATTATGGATAACGTACCTTGTTCTTATCGGTGGTACGCTTTTATTCTTCCTTATCCATAGCGCAGAGAGTTTCGGCAAACGCTTGTGGTGGAATTTAGTACTCACTGCAGTGCCACTAACTTTAGCACTACTCATCAAACTCTTAAAAAACGATTTCATGCACAAAAAACTAGTCAAATGTATCATGGCAGTAGTTATGCTTGCGACTTCACTAGTTTATATTTTTTACATGAATTTGCGTCTATCTCCCACCGTTGAAAGACTATGGAAAGGACATGATGAGTACCTTAAATCGATATCAAATAAAGCCGAAACCAATGCACCAAACGTACTTTTCATACTTATGGACGACTTGGCTTACGCAGATATTTCTTCTTACAGTATGCTAGGTGGTAAATATGCAACTATCAATACTCCTAATATCGATAGCATTGCTGAAAACGGCATTTATATGGAGAATTTCTATGCTTCTGCGCCGGTTTGCACCCCGTCAAGATTTAGCGCACTAACCGGTAGATACGCTACCCGTGGCTATATGGACAACGTTATCTTCCCAACCACAGTAGAAAGTGACCCGTATTCATTCACGCACTTCGTAAACCCCTATCAATTCTTAGGTAACGTAGATGGTATTCTCGGCGATGAAATCACCATCGCAGAAGCACTTAACGAACTCGGATACGATACGGCTTGCGTTGGCAAATGGAATCTAGGCGACTACGGCGAATATCTACCTATGAATCAAGGTTTCGACTATTTCTACGGCAGTTATTACGTTAACGATATGACCCCTTACAATTGGGTAGAAGAACGTGACGGAAAAGCTACCGAAGTAAGAACACATAAAGAAAATCTTGACCAATCGGAAAGCACTCGCCTATTTACCAATAAAATAAACGAACAAATCAATAACTCTATTGCAGAAGGCAATAAGTTCTTTATGTATTACGCAACGCCTTGGCCACACTATCCTATCTATTCTGATGCTAACGGCAACGGAACCGGCGACATTACGGACGACACTTATATCGATTACATAGAAGAATTTGACCACTACCTAGGCGAAATCTTTAAGAACCTAAAAGACAAGGGCGTCTACGACGACACTTTAATTATTTTCACGTCAGACAATGGTCCTGGTCGCGAAGGCGTAGCAGGAAACCTACGTGGTAGAAAGAACACCACCTTCGAAGGTGGTATGAAAGTTCCACTTCTTGCGAGCTATCCTAACGGTGGCCTAGGACAAGGTAACGCTATCGCTAATTCCAACTTCACTATATACAATGAGGACGGCACTACGCGTGACGCAACCACCAAGAAGATATTATCAAGCTCAATGCTAATCGACTTATTCCCGACAATTCTAGACTATGCAATGGGCGATAATTTCACCTTGCCTAGCGATAGAATCATCGACGGCGTTTCGCTCAAAGAGCTATGGTCGGGCAACCAAGCGAGCGATTATAGGGTACATAACAAGCTATATTATATGAAACGTGGAAAAGTTCAAGGCATACAAATGGCAGTCGATACAGCTGAAGGCGTTCAAGACTTCAAGTACTACGACAACGTCCATTCCGAGAACTCTGCGTTCATAGACCAATTCTATAAAAACTACTTATTCAACCTAGATAAAGACCCCGCGGAAGGTTATAACGTAGCAAAGGCCGAGCCTGAAATAGCAAAAGAATTGAACAACGCTCTCAAAGAAGCACGCAAAGAATTCAAGAAAAACCGTAGAGGTATCATAGAGTAGTGCCACCTATTTCTTTGATGTTAAAACCTGCATCTTCAAACTGCAATTTGAGATGCGAATATTGCTTTTATCACGACGTAGCAGAATCGCGCACAACGCCATCTCGTGGCGTTATGCGCTTAGAGCTACTTGAAGACATAATTAAAAAAGCCGTAGCCTTTACAAAGGGCGAGCAAATTATGATTTCCTTTCAGGGGGGCGAGCCCCTGCTTGCAGGCAAAGAGTTTTTCTATGCTTTTCTAGAAATGCTCCCACGTTTAAACGTATATAACAGCCCTATTTCTATAGGTATTCAAACTAACGGTACTCTCATTGACGAAGAATGGTGCGATATCTTTTTGAAGGGCAATTTCCTTGTAGGATTATCGTTAGACGGCACGGAAAAAACGAACGCATTGCGTATTGACGCGAGCGGTAATCCCACCTTTGACTCCATATATAATTCGGCAAAACTCTTACAACGTAAAGGCGTTGAATTCAATATTTTAACGGTTTTAACCAAGCCAATTGCCGAAAACATCGAAGAAATTTACGCTTTTTATAAAGAAAACTCCTTCAAACACTTACAATTTATTCCTTGCTTGAAACCCCTTAACAACGAGCAAAAGCCCCTCGACGTAAACGTTGATTTCTTCTTAACGGCAGAAGATTATTTTGCTTTTTTAGTCAAAGCTTTCGCACTCTATTCAAAGGACTATAGGGAAGGAAATTATACTTCTATCAGACAATTTGACAACTTCGTTTTGCTCGCGCATTTTGAACGCGCCGAACAATGTGGAATGAACGGGCACTGTACTCATCAGTACGTTATAGAAGGGGACGGCGAAGTGTATCCCTGCGACTTTTACTGTACCGATAAATACTCGTTAGGTTATATTCAAGATACCGACTTCTTCGCGCTAGAAAAGCACCCTACAGCAGTTAATTTCATTAAAGAGAGTCTTGTCGTTCTCGATAAATGCCATCACTGTAAGTATTTCCTACTATGCAGAAATGGTTGCAAGCGCGAACGCATCGATATAGACAAATGTTCAGCATATAAAAAGTTTTTCCCACTCGCAATTCCCGAATTGAAAAAGATGTTTTAATATTTTAAAATCCATTTTCGTATTGCAAGTTTACCGTTTTTGGTGTATAATTTACGTATAACAATTTATATTTTCGGAGGTCTTATGCGCACTCAATTTGACGTTATAGTAGTTGGTGCAGGTAATGGTGGTCTAGCCGCGGCTGCAACTACTGCCAGAGCAGGTCTATCTACCTTGCTACTAGAAAAGCACAACGTGCCCGGTGGAAGTGCTTCAACGTTCCGTCGTGGTAGGTTTGAATTCGAACCCAGCTTACACGAACTTTGTTCCGTAGGAACAAAAGAAAATCCCCAAAAAATTTACAACATTTTCAAAGAATTAGGTTGCGAAATCGATTGGCGTTATGAATATAACACTTTCCGTGCTATTTGTGACGGCGAAGACGGTTACGACGTTAAGCTTCGTGCGGGATTTGATAATTTCTGCGACGATATGGAAAAGGCCGTCCCCGGCTCACGCGAATCGGTAAAAGCCTTCTTCGACTTGGTTAAAAAGAACGACGAAGCTCTGGCTTACGTTTACGAGAAGAAAGGCAACCCCAACCCATTGGTTATGCTATTCAAGCATGCGGACTTCTTAAAGAGTGCATCTCATAGCACCGAGGAAGTAGAAATTGCTCTCGGTATGCCGGAAAAAGCTCGTAACATAATGAACACTTACTGGGGATATCTTGGCGTACCTACCGATGACCTTAACGCTATGCACTATCTATCAATGGTAGGCTCATACGTTGACGACGGCGCTGCTATGCCTTACAAGCGTTCACACGAATTGAGCCTTGCTCTAGAAAAATCAATTACCGATGCAGGTGGCGAAGTATGGTACAACGCACAAGTCAGCAAGTTCCTATACAAAGAAGATGGTTCTTGCTGTGGCGTTCAATTACAAGACGGCACGGAACTATACGCAAAAGAAATTATCAGCAATATCATACCCAACAACGTATATGGAATGAGCGACCCAAAATTCGTTCCAGAAAAAGAATTGAAGCTCGCCAATGCGCGTACGCTGGGAATGACGTTTGTCACTATCTACGTAGGTTTGGACTGCAGTAAAGAAGAACTGGGAATAGAAGACTATACCATCTTCAAAATGCCTTTCCCCAACCCAAGAGAACAATTCAACAGAAGGGAAGAAGGCACGTACTACGTATTTAACTGCTTGAATGAAGTTATCCCCGACGCTTCTCCGAAAGGCACTTGCATGTTGTTCTTCACGGTACCGTTAATGCCCGGAGATTTGCCCGAAAATCTTACTCAATACAACTATAAGAAATGGAAAAACGAACTCGCAGAAGTATACATTAAAGACTGCGAAAAGTCAATGGGCTTCGATATCATGAGCCACATTGAAGAAATCTCTGTTGCTACTCCGGTATCCTTTGCGCGCTATTTAGGAACACCAAACGGCGAAGTTTATGGATATCAAAACGAAAATTGGGATAGCGTAATCAACCGTTCACAAGCTCAATTTACAGACTTTACCGTACCACATCTACACTATTGTGGTGGTCACAGCGTAATGGGCGACGGTTTCAGCTCAGCTTATATCACGGGACACGATACGGGTATTCGCGTAGTAAACAGCATTAAAGGAGGTAAATAATGAAAAAGCCCAGTCTAAGAACACTTAACCCCGCCAAATTCTTAAAAGCAGGCCCCAATCGAGAAGCAAGAATTATGGCAACGGAAGCTAAACCCTTACCAAAACTTAATGAATATCCAGCCAACAAAATCGCGATAGCTTTACATCCTAAAAAACAAGTTGTAAAGGTAACAAATATAGTTGAACGCGCTAGCGGTGTTAAAAGCTACACGCTAAAAGCAACGACTGACACCCCTATTGCTTACTTCTCTGCAGGACAATATATCGTTGTAAACCTACAAATCGGCGACTATCTTTTAACTAGACCTTATTCGATTTCTTCTTCACCCAAACAAGCTCAAGTTGATAACGAATACGAGTTAACAGTCAAACGCGTAGACGGTGGACTTGCTTCTAACTATATCCTTGACAACTGGACGATTGGCACGGAAGTTACAATTTCTGCACCTGCCGGGAATTTCACTTACGAGCCGTTACGCGATGCAAAAACCGTAGTAGGTCTTGCCGGTGGTAGTGGTATAACTCCCTTTGTAAGTCTTGCAAAAGCTATTGCCGATGGCGATGAAGATGCTAACCTTATGTTGCTATACGGTTGCGCTACCAAAAACGATATGCTCTTCAAAGACGAGCTCGATGCTATATGTGAAAAATGCGACAAGGTAAAAGTCGTTTACGTATTATCTAACGATAAGCTTGAAGGCGCTGAAGAAGGTTTCTTGAGCGCAGAGCTAATCAAAAAATACGCACCCGAAGGCGACTACTCCGTATTCATTTGCGGACCACAAGGAATGTATAATTATTTAGATACTCAACTTCCTTTACTAGGTCTTCGCAAGAAATTCATAAGACACGAATTATTCGGTGAATATCGCAACCCACAAGCTAACGCCGACTATCCTGAATGCGTAGAGAAATCAGTAAAAATTACCGTCGTTTGTCGTGGCGATGCTACTACAATAGAAGCTGACACAAACGATACCATTCTCGTATCTATAGAAAAAGCCGGTATCCCTGCTCCTGCAAGATGTAGAAGTGGTAGCTGTGGTTGGTGCAGAGCAAAACTCACAAGTGGTGACGTTTATATCCCTAAAGACGTTGATGGTAGAAAACTCGCCGACTACGACTACGGATATATCCATCCTTGTTGCAGTTTCCCATTGAGCGATATCACTATTGAAATCTTCAAAAAATAATTATTGAAAAGCATAAAATGACTATTTCAAGGAAAATAATTTCTACTCTAATTATCCTACTTCTAGTCGCTACAACAAGCGTAATGCTTCTTGCTTGCGATACGGACGACGATAACTACGTAGACTATTCAACGTCTAACAACTTCGAATATGAAGTCGTAGAAAATGCCGATATGGTTTCCTATGTTCCATTAAACGTTACCCCAAAGTACGGTTTAATATTCTACGTCGGAACCGTTATAGAACCTGCTTATTACGAATACTTGGCTAGTGCGCTCGCAAAAGAAGGCTACGTTGCCGTCATACCAAAGATGTCTCTATACATGGCTTATGCGGGATACAAGGAAGTCGAACCGGCTTTCGCGAGTTATCCTGACGTTGAGTTTTTTGTAGGTGGGCACTCGCAAGGCGGTGGAGCTGCAGTAAGGCGCGCAATGGAGAACGCGAGCACCGTAAAAGGCGTAGTTCTTTACGCGCCATTATGCTACAACACGGATAATATTGTGGACTGCAATCTTCCTACCCTTCTTCTTGAGGCTACCAACGACGGCGTATTAACTGCGGAAATGAAAGCTAACGCTCTCACAAGAATTTCCGCCGATGCAGAAAAATATATGCTAACCGGCTCTCATATGAGTTTCAGTACTTTTGATGACGACGGCGTATTGACTATGTTTAACGACGGACCTTTGACACAAGAAGAAAAGGATGCGCAACGCCAAAACACAATTTCCTACACCTTGAACTTCATGCGAAGCGTAGTAACGAAATAACAATTAAGCCCACCTTGATAGGTGGGCTTTTATATTACTTCTTTGCTGTTACCGTTAGCCAATTACCGTTTTCGTGAGAGTGGGCAGTGATTTCTCTGAACCCTATGCGCGTGAGCGTTTCTCGGATTTCTTCTTCCGTATATACTCTAAATCCAATTGCTTCTATATGCTCTTCCATTCCGACTTCACTCTTTGCTTCGTTGATTATAGCAAACGTACCGTCTTCTTTTAATACTCTATATACTTCCTTAAAACCTTTTTCGATATTCCAAAAATATATAGTCTCATAAGCCGTTACAAGGTCGAAACTGTCGTTTTCATAGGGCATTTGTTCTACTGAGCCTTCGGTCAACGTTAGGCGACCATTATTAACGAGTTTTCTATTCTTTTTAGTTGCGATTTGTACGCTTGCTACAGAATAATCTATTCCAAAAAGCTTTGCTTTCGGCGCAAGTTTCGATGCAACTTTTAGGTTTTCACCGCCACCAAAACCGATATCAAGAATGCTACTTGCTACATCGAAATCTACATACATTCTTCCCCATTCTGCAAGTGGGGTGTGCCTTTTGTTCATACTCAAAAGCTGAAGAATTCCCAATATGCTCTTTTGTGGTTTTTTAACGTTTTGCTTATATTTCTTCTTTAGGCTGTTCATTTTCTTCCTGTTTTTCATCGTTATTTTGTGTAATTTCTTCGCTTACAATCGTGGCATCTGCGAGCTTAACTTTTTTCTTCAAGAAGGATAGCTTGGTTTCGGATATAACGACTGCAATAAATATTATTAAAAATCCTATACCGATTTTTACCGTAAGCTCTTCTTTGTAGAAAATTATAGAGAATAGCACACCGAAAACGGCTTCTAGGCTCATTATCAAAGAAGACGTATTCGCAGTAGTATATTGTATACCAAAATTCATAAAGAACATCGCGAGCGCCGTACCTATAACCGTTAGATATGAAATTCCTAGTATACTTGGTACCGATATACTTTCGGGAGTGGTTTCGAACGCGAAATGGCCTATTACCATAACAAGAGCGCATGACATTAATTGCATAATGGTGAATAGCATTGGGTCTTTATCCTTACCGAGAACTGCTATTGCTATTATATGGATAGCAAAAAATACACCACCTACAAGCGTCATTCCGTCACCCATAAAATTAAAAGAAAAGTCGCCGTCAATAGAAACTAACCCTATTCCAATTATGCCCAAAAACGCCGAAATAACGTTAAATTTATCCGGGCGATTTTTTGTAACAGCCCACATCATAAACGGTACCATCACACAGTAAACTGCCGTTAAAAAAGCATTTTTCCCTGGAGTGGTATGTTCAAGACCAATTGTTTGTGAAATATATGCGAGTGCTAAAAATACGCCTGTCAAAGCGCCTTTCCAAACGCAATCTAGCGTTAGATTTTTGAATTTTTTAATGAAAACAAGGGATAATAAGATGCTTCCTATGCCAAATCTTACCATAAGTACGTAGCAAGGTGGCGCATCGTTCAATGCGACCTTGAATATAAAAAAGGAGCTACCCCATATAATCGTTGCAGCAAATAATGCTATTTTTGCAACTATTCCCATTTTCTTGTTGTCTAGCATGCTAGAATTATAGCATTTTTCACTTGTTGTGGCAAATCTTATTAGCAATTAAGTATTGTGTTTTGTACTAAAAAATGTTAATATATAAAAAAACCTAAGTGAGAGATTATGAAAGTAGTTATTGCCCCAGATAGTTTCAAAGGAAGTATGAGCGCTCATGAAGTTGCATCTATTCTAGCAACGGCAACACGCGAGGCTTTCCCAACAGCTGAAATTCTTGAACTACCCATCGCAGACGGTGGGGAAGGTAGTTTGTTTTGCTTTAAAAGAGCTATAGGTGGAGAGTACGTTAACGTTACCGTTGACGACCCATTGTCAAAAAAGATTACCGCGCGTTACTTGTTAAAAGGCGATACGGCTATAATTGAGAGCGCAGAAGCTATCGGGCTCACTCTCATTGAAGACAAGAAAAACCCCTCCCTTGCATCTAGCTATGGCCTAGGTCAACTTATAATTTCAGCGATAAATAACGGCGCTAAAAATATATTAATCACTCTAGGTGGTAGTGCAACTAACGACGGTGGTGCAGGTATGCTAAGCGCGCTAGGTGCAATATTCTACGATGACCAAGGTATGCCGTTGATTCCTACGGGAGCAACACTCGCAGACGTCGACGAAATCGACCTATCACATATCGATAAGAGAATCTACTCTACTCGTTTCGTTGCTATGTGCGACGTTGATATCGTTCTCACCGGAGAACACGGCGCTAGCTATATCTTCGCTCCACAAAAAGGCGCAACCCCACAAGAAATTATCGCTTTGGACAACGGAATGGTGAGTTTTGGTAGCCTAATTGAGCAAGTTACTAACAAGTCCGTTGTCAACGTAAAAGGCAGTGGCGCAGCAGGTGGATTAGGAGCTGCTATCTACGCATTCTTGAATGCCGAGCTTAAAAACGGTATTGAATTTATGTTTGATACATTAGATTTCGACAATATAATTAGCGATGCTTCTATCATAATCACCGGAGAAGGCACTCTAGATGAACAAAGCTTTATGGGCAAGGTAGTCGGTGGAATTAGCAAAAAAGCTCTCGCTAACGATATCCCATTACTCGTGTTTGCAGGACGAATAGTAGGCATTACGGAAGAAGCATTGTCAGCACACGGCATTACGAAAGCCGTCGCGATTGCTGGAGATAACGTTGACGTAGCAACGGCAATGAAAACAACCGGCGAAGCGCTATATAACAACGCTCTCTCAACGCTATGTAGAATATCATCGATAATCGGTTAGTAAGTAGCGCGCCCGAAAGGCGCGCTTTTCTTATAGCGATTTAATATTGAAATATATCAAATTATGTGGTATAATTTCTTTCAAATAATCACTTAGGAGAAGTTCATGAAAGTCCTTGTCGTAAACGGCAGTCCAAAAAATAAGTACAGCATAACGCTACAAACAGTAAATTATTTATCGCTCATTCACCCCGAAGTCGACTTCGAAATACTAAATGTAGCACAAAAATTAGCTGCACTCAAAAAAGATTTTTCGAAAGCAAAACTTGCTCTCGAGACTGCTGATTTAATAATTTTTTCCTACCCTGTATACACTTTCCTTGCTCCATCACAGCTACATTATTTCATTAAGCTGATTAAGGATAACAACTTAAATTTATTAGACAAGTACTGCACGCAAATTACTACTTCCAAGCACTTCTACGACGTGACTGCGCATAAATACATAGAAGAAAATATGAGCGAACTGGGAATGCGTTACGTGCGAGGACTCTCTGCAGACATGGACGACTTACCCACCGAAAAAGGTCAAAAAGACGCTCGCGACTTTTTCGACTTCGTTATTTATTCTATGTCTAACGGAATTTATGAGAAGCCTATCCCTTCTTTCCCTGCTATAGAGCCCGTCCCTTGCATCCCACCTGATGTTGTAGAAAGCGAAAAAACCGGCAATATTATTATCGTTACCGATTGCGAAGAATACGACGATTCTTTGCAAGATATGATTTCGTATTTCCAAAGGGTCTTTCCGAGAAAAACTCGTATAGTAAACTTACACGACGTCACGATAAAAGGTGGTTGCCTAGGTTGTATGCGTTGCGCAGTAAATGGCAAATGTATTTATAACGATAACTTCGATACTTTCTTGAGAGAAGAAATCCAAACTGCCGATGCACTAGTATACGCATTTAGAATAAAGGACCATTCAATGGGACCGCTATTCAAAACCTACGATGATAGACAATTCTGCAACGGTCATAGAACTGTAACAAAAGGAATGCCCGTTGGATATATCGTAAGTGGTAACTATAGGTATGAAAGAAACCTAGCTACAGTTATAGAAGGTCGCGCTAACGTTGGTGGGAACTTCCTTGCAGGAGTAGCGACTGATGAAGAAAATCCCGAACTAGAACTAACAAATTTAGCAAAAAATCTAGACTTTGCGTTGGACAGCGAATACGCCCCACCATCAAACTTCTACGGTGTTGGTGGTTCTAAGATTTTCCGTGACTTAATTTGGAGCATGCGTGGGCTAATGAAAGCCGACCACGCCTTCTATAAATCTCACGGCATGTATGATGACTTCCCACAAAAGAAAAAAGGACGCGCTATGCTTATGTATCTAGTAGGCGCTATGTTTAAAAATGAAAAAATAATGAAGATGATGGGCAACAAAATGAATGAAGGAATGCTCATGCCATATACGGCTCTCTTCAAAAAGTTAAAAAAGCAAATGAACAAAAATAACGATGTTTCGGCTCCCCTAGCACAAGAAGTGGTTGCCGATATCGATGATAATAAAGAAGATTAAAGTGAGGTTAATATGACAATAGACGATTTCAAAAAAGAAAAAATATCCGCTATGAAAGCTAAAGACAGCACCGCTGTATCAGCCCTTAACGTAGTAATAAATAAGCTAATGCTAGCAACTATCGACAAACGCGCAAAGGGCGAAGAACTAACGGACGCCGACGTAGTTTCTATACTTCAAAAGACTGAAAAAGAACTTCTTGAAGAACGTGATGCTTTCTTCAAAGCAGGTAGAGCTGAAACCGTAGAAGGTCTTGATAAACAAATAGAAGTTATCAAAAAGTATCTTCCCAAACTACTTTCTAAAGAAGAGATAAAGGAAATTATTCTTGCTCTTCCCGATAGAGCAGTTCCCTTCGTAATGAAGCACTTCAAGAGCGAGTACGCAGGAAAAGTAGATATGAAGGTCGTTAACGAAGTCCTTCGTAGCATATAAGTTTTATCATTATGGATTACGATAAATATTTAAGCGTTCCTGCAAAGAGAATGCCTCCGTCGGGGATTAGAAAGTTCTTCGATATAGCAGCCGAAATGAAAGACTGCCTTTCTCTCGGTGTAGGCGAGCCAGACTTTATTACCCCTACCGGCTTTTGCGAAGGTGGAATTAAGAGTATAATTGACGGCAAGACTCAATACACGTCTAATAGTGGACTGCTCGCGTTAAGGCAAATAATTTCTCGCTATATTAAGGAGTCTGTGAACGTTGAATACGACCCCGAAGATGAAATTCTAATAACCATAGGCGCTAGCGAAGCTATCGACCTTGCGCTTCGCGTATTGATAACTCCCGGTGATGAAGTGGTCATTCCCGATCCGAGTTACGTTTCCTATGCTCCTATCGTTGAACTTTGTAACGGGGTCGCCGTTCCCATTCGTTCACAAGCAAAAAATGAATTTAAATTAACCGCAGAAGAGCTAGAAAACGCTATTACTCCTAAAACTAAAGCGCTTATTTTTCCATTCCCCAACAATCCAACGGGCGCTATTATGGAAAGAGAATACCTAGAAGCTATCGCGCCTATTATAATTAAGCACGACCTTATCGTTATAACCGATGAAATATACGCTGAATTAACTTATGGTGGCGAAAAACACGTTTCTATCGCAGAACTAGACGGAATGCGTGAGAGAACGATATTCATAAGTGGTTTTTCCAAGGCTTTCGCTATGACGGGTTGGCGTGTAGGCTATGTTGCTGCACCACAAGGACTACTAGAAATGATAAGAAAAGTGCATCAATATATCGTTATGTGCGCGCCTACAGCTAGCCAATATACTGCGCTCTTCGCACTAGAAAAATCATTCGAAACCAACTTCAAAGAAGTTAAACGTATGCGTGACGAATATGATAGAAGAAGAAAATATCTAGTCGCAAGACTAAACGATATGGGGCTCAAGTGCTTCGAACCAAAGGGTGCATTTTACGCATTCCCCTCGGTAGAAATAACGGGTATGGACGGCGATGAATTTGCAGAAAAACTCCTTTTCTCAAAGAAAGTAGCCGTTGTTCCGGGGCGCGCTTTCGGAGAAAGTGGCAAAAACCACGTGCGTATAAGCTACGCATATTCAATAGAAAAAATCGGGCTCGCCCTTGATAGAATAGAAGAATTTATGCAAGAAATAGCAAAAAAGGGCTAACGAAATTCGTTAGTCCTTTTTTATAACTTTTTTATTAAAGGATATCTTTTATTTCCTTAAGTGACGTAACGTTATAGGTCAAATCAATTTCTTCCGGCACGAGTTTACTATTCGGATTGTAAAAACACGTTTGCATTCCAAACTGCATTCCACCTAACATATCGGACGTTAACGAATCTCCTATAATCATAACTTCGCAAGGTAGAATTTTTTCTTCCGATTTTGAGTTTAATCTTTCTATACAAGTTGCGAAGAATTCTTTAGAAGGTTTAGCGCATCCCATCTCTTCCGATATAAACAAATCGCTAAAATACGGCAATATTCCCCCTACTTTAAGCCTATTAACTTGCTGTAAATACGGACCGTTGCTAGCAACGCAAAGGACGTACTTCCCATAAAGATACTTCAATAACTCTACTGCTCCGTCTACGTGAATTGCACTGTTAAATAAATATTCTCGGAAATATTTTTCAAAAGCTTCGCCATCTGCAGTTATGCCTAAACGTTCAAATATCATATTCCAACGTATTTTTTGCAGTTTTGCAAAGTTTAATTCACCTTTTTCAATTGCGTGCCACAAATTATTGTTTACTTTAGTAAAGACGTCGAACATCTCTTCTTTATATACTCCAATACCAAATTTGTTAAAGCCGTTTTTCATAGATTCTTTAACGTATTCATCAAAACTTAATATAGTATTATCGATATCAAACAGAATAACTTTCAGCATATAACTCTCTTAAATTGGTATTAGTTTAAGCTCTTTTATCGCTAATTTATTATATCAAAAATAATAAAAACTTCAAATCGTTTATTTACATAAAGAAACTCAATTTATCAAAATTAAAAACTCCACGTCTATTTCAACAACCAACACCAGCCGTTATGTAATAACGGTGGAGAAACGAGCAATACGCGAAAACGCCACGCTTTGAGCTAGGAGTTTACTAAAACGTAAATGACTAGCGTGAAAGCGTGGCGTTGACAAAGTATATATTGTGTTATTTAATAACGCGATAGATGCGAGTAGAACGCAAAAACAGCCCAACGCTCAAGAGGAGTTTACTAGGTCGTAAATGACTAACGTTACACCTTATCTCAACAACCAACACCAGCCGTTATGTAATAGCGGTGGAGAAACAAGTAGAACGCGAAAAGCCCCCAATTCTATGACAGGAGCATACTAGAGCGTATGTGACTGAATAGAATCGGGGGCTTGACAAAGTTATACGCCGTTTATCCGCCGTTATTTCATCCAGGATTCGTCTGAGGGATTACCTCTAAACTTCAAGAGCATTCCTTTTTCCTTTTCTGAAATGTAATTTTCTTCA
>JAFXIQ010000044.1 GCA_017533005.1 Clostridia bacterium
GTTTTCACAGTAATGATTATAAGTGCCTTCGTAGCCCGAAGCTTCGTATAAAGCGTATAAATAATCTTCTGCGAGCTTAACGTCTATCCATAAATCGTTAGCCGTTCCTATCTTTGCAAACATATAAGTACCTACTACGTAGGTAAGTTCTTCATCTGAATTGATTAAAGTGTCATAGCCTTTTGTATGTTCAACTTTAGTCATATAACCTATATCGTAGCTTTCTTTTGCCGTTTCGGGATATAAGCCGTAAGTTTCTCTTGTGGTGCGAATTTGAGCGTCCGAAGCCAATAGATAACGGTGTGTTTCTAGTTCTACGTCATAAGTTAAACGTAGCTCGTTACCCCACGTTGCATCAACCAAGTACCAATTGCCTTCGACTAGTACTTCGTTCCAAGCGTGTCCCACTCCGTTTTCACCAGTTGTTTTACCAGTTATCTTATATGCGCGCAAACCTTCTACGTTGCATAAAACGTTGAATGCTTTTGCTATGCCGTCACAAACGGCTTTTCCGCGTTTAATTTGAGCAATCGAGCCGTCGGGTAAGAAATCTGCTTTGAATACGCCTTCCAAATAGAAGCCGTCGAACGCAGTATTCGGTGCGTCGTCTAATGACGGATTTCTGTTAGCAAGCGCGTAGTCGTATTTAACGTTTACCGTGAGCCAGTCGTAAATTGCGTGAGCTTTTTCCGCTTCTGTCATATTGTCGTCACAAATATCTATTAGAACTGCGCGGATAATCTTATAAATTTCTTCAGCTCTACTACCTGCCGTAGGTAGTGGTTTGTAGCCTTCGTTCAATGCGAGCATAAGTTGATTGGTCGTGCTTACTTCACGCGTTCTAGTTACTTTATCAATCGGTAAAGTGCTATCGTTTGCTCTCGAACCATTGCCAAAGTGAACGACGTAGTTTCCTTCTCCGTAGTTGTACGCGTCGTTAGAAGTGCTTTCCGTAGGCTCTAAATCGGTATGAAGTTTAATACCAACGGTACATTCACCACCCAACATACCTTCAAAGTAGTAGAAACTGAAATGTGCCGTTTCTACGTAAGTTCTCATTGCGGAAACTACAATCTTGAAAATATTGACGTAGCTCAAATTGGTAGCGTTTTCTTCTCTAGGCTCATCGGTTTCTTCTAGGTGATATACGCTGAAAGGTAAATCTTCGTACAAGAACGGGACGTAGAGCGTCATTTTATAAATATCTTCTACGAGATTTCCACCGACCATTTCGTCAACTTTGATTGATTCTGGACGATAAATTACGATGTAATTTAATAGTTTGCCTAGGTCTTCCATATTGGAAATATATGTGTTATGTTCGCCTATCAACGTATCGAAGTATTTCTCTCTTTCCGAAAGGATATCTCCGTTGTAGTCAATCCATTCCGTCCAGCCGTAGCCACCACTCTTTACCCTTACGGAGAAACTATCCGTAAGCTCTACGATTTCGCTAGGAATATAAACACCGTTGTTTACGAAATATTCTTCATCGTCTTCGCTTGTTATGGTTGCGTAGCTGTAGTCGCCGTCGTCGCCTTCTCTAATTTCTACGCTAAATTCGCTCATATAAGGGAGTCCAGCTAGGCTTATAAACGGTAAATAGTTGTCGTTCACTTTGAGCGCTTCTACGTACAAATTGTTAAGGTCGTTTCCTAAGGAAACGTCGTCCACGTTTACTTTTATAACGTTAGAAAGCGTACCCGTTGCTTTTCCTTTTACGATTGCCTCTGCCACGAATTCATATTGGCCGGGTTTCTCAAACGTATAATATAAGTCCGTGACTCCACCAGCTGAAGATGCAGACTCTTTGTACATAGTGACTTTATTTCCGTCGGGAAGCGTGATTTTCCAGTTAAAGCTTTCCGGTGGAAATTCATCTGCCTTGTTAGATACCTTTACGTAAACGGTATCGCCAACGGAAAATTCGTCTTTTTCATTAATAACGTCGGCGCTTATTGCAGACAACGGATTGTAAATATGTAGCGTTTCGCTCTCCAATTCTAGCCTTTGGTTGCTGTTAGTAAGAACCGCTCTAATCTTATAATCGCCCTTTGGTAACGAAGGCGTATAGCTAACGGTTTGGTTATCCTTGAAACCGACTTCGTTAATCGGCGAGTTGTTTACGAACCAGTCTACACTGGGATTGGGGTCGCTATTTTCGTCTAACATATTAAGAGCAAGACCTATTGCTTCGGGCTCGCCGTAAATTTGTTTCAACGAAGTAGGATTATTAACTACAAGTTTGTAGTTAAGTGGTGCGTATCTTACCGTAACCATAACGCCGGAAACTATCGGCTTTTCAATTTCTGCACCCGTTGGCGTTTCTGCCCATACCATGGTCGTGCCTACGTTCTTCGGGGTTATGTATCCATAACTGTCTACCGACAAAACGTCTTTGTTGTCGACCTTGTATTTAACGTTTCTTCCAATTATAGCGTGATACGGCTCGAAAACTGGCTTGACTTGTACTGCGCCACCATTAAGTTCCACTTCTATTTTGTCGGGGTTGAAATATAATCTCTCAACGGGAACGCTCTCTACGATAACTTTGAGTTCGTAAGTTGCCTTGGGGTTATCCGCACTCATTAAACGGATATACATAGGGATAGGATTCCCTTCTTCGTCAACCTTCATCTTCTTAGCGGTAACGAGTCCCGTTGTAGAAACTTCTAGAAATTCATGGTCACCCGCTTCAACAAGTTTGTAGTTTACGGTTTGGTTTTTTGCTGTGGTAGGATAAACTATGGGCTTGAGCTGATATTGTGCAGGTTCACCTTCGGGCGCAAGGAAAATCTCGTTAGTCTCTAAACTAACTCTAGTAACTTCCGTTTCTTCCGTATTGCAAGCAGTAAGCGTCATGCCTACTACAAGGGTAATAATCATTACCAAAACTAATGTAAAAATGCCCCGTGTTTTCATAATTGCTCCTTTATATTTCGCACGCGCCACAGCGCGGCGTGCGCATAATTAATTAAATAATACCTTAAAGGCGTGAGTTTGTCAACGACTAATTTCGTAGGAAAGTCAAAAATGATTGAATTATATGCAAATGTGGTGTATAATGACAGCATGGAAAAGGACTTTTTACCACAATTTTCATCGCCCGTTGAACCTATAGTCGCAAGAAGAATGGACGCTACGGTACTCGCATTTATCGGCGACGCGGTACAAACACTCGCCGTACGTGGCGAAGTCGCTTTCAACGTGGATAAAAAAACGGGCGCCCTACACAGAATGGTAGCAGACTGCGTAAAAGCCACTTCCCAATCAAGCGCAGTTAAACGCATTTTACCCCTACTAACGGAAGATGAAGAAAGCGTTTATAAGCGTTGCAGAAACACCAAAAAACCCACCTTTGCAAAGAATGCTTCGATAGAAGATTACAACATGGCAACGGGGCTAGAAGGACTCATCGGCTACCTATA
Source organism: Clostridia bacterium (assembly GCA_017533005.1). Taxonomy (GTDB): domain Bacteria; phylum Bacillota; class Clostridia; order Christensenellales; family DTU072; genus RGIG6449. The sequence continues at coordinate 3,429 of JAFXIQ010000044.1, forward strand.
TTTAATCGGCGCTCACGATAGATTAAACGAGCTGATGAAAATCGCATACAACAAAAACTCGGCAACCGAATAGTTTTATTTGGTAGCCCAAACGGAGAATATTAACCAATGATTATAGAAGGAAAAAATGCAGTATCAGAGGCGCTTGACGCAGGCGTTACTATAGAAAAACTTTGCGTGCAAAAAGGCACTTTCGGCGATAGCTATAAGCGCATAATCGCTATGGCAAGAAAGGCAAATATCAAAGTGGTTTTCAGCGAAAAAGAAGTGCTTGACAAGCTATCGGTTAGCGGTAGACATCAAGGCGTTCTCGCCGTTGCAACGGAGTATAAATATTTCTCGTTAGAGGAGCTAACTTCGGGAGAAAGGGGCAATCGTTTGCTCGTTATTTTGGACGGTGTAGAAGACCCGCACAACCTAGGCGCTATCATAAGAGTAGCAGACTGTGCAGGCGCAGACGGCGTAGTCGTACCCAAACATCGTGGCGCAGGCGTTACTGATACCGTTATAAAAACTAGCGCGGGCGCAACCGCTCACGTAAAAGTCGCAAAGGTAACCAACACTAACGATGCTATTCGTACGTTGAAAGACGACGGATATATCGTGCTTGCTGCCGATATGAACGGCGCATCCGTTTACGACACAAACTTAAAGGGTGATATCGCTATCGTTATCGGTGGCGAAGGCTCTGGCGTTCACGCTTTGACAAGAAAACTCGCTGACGGAGTGATTTCTCTCCCACAATTTGGCAAAGTTAATTCTTTGAACGCTTCCGTAGCAACGGGCATTCTTCTTTACGAAGCAGTCAGACAAAGAATAGGTAAATAAGGGATTACAATGGACGAAAATTATGAATTAATAAAAAAAGCTCAAGCCGGGGATTCGATTAGCCTAGAAATCTTGCTCGAGAAATTCACGCCTATGATTCGCAGTGCAATCAGGGGTTTGTTCTTGACTTCGGGTGGAGATGCTAACGATATCTTCGTAGAAGGACAGCTTGGCTTCATACAAGCCGTTATGGACTACTCTCCGGAGAAAAATCCTAGCTTTTTCAACTACGCAAAGATTTGCGTGTCGAACAAGGCTCGCGACATAGTACGCGCATCGCTAGCGGGTAAACATAAAGCTTTCAACGAAGCTCTTGCAATTGTCAATACGGAAAACGGCGAAAGCTCTCTCGACCTATCGGTAAGCGCGCCCGACCCCCTATCGACATATCTTGACTTAGAAAAGAAAGACGCTTTCTACTCCACCGCCAAGGAAATTTTAAGCCCTTTGCAATTCGACGTGTTAAGTTGTTATCTCGACGGCTACACCTACAAAGAAATCGCAATTAGACTCTCTATCACGGACAAGAAGGTTGACAACGCCTTGCATCAAGCACGCGAGAAAATCCGTCAAAACGCAAAAAAGTTTATACCACTATTATCATAAGGAATATAATATGAAACTAGGAATCGTAGGTCTACCCAACGTAGGCAAAAGCACACTTTTTAACGCTCTTACTCAAGCCGGCGCCGAAGTCGCCAACTACCCCTTCTGTACCATCGAACCCAACGTTGGTGTCGTTGGCGTTCCGGACGAAAGGCTACCTAAACTCGCAGCCCTTTACAACTGCAAAAGACTAGTTTACGCAACGATAGAATTCGTTGATATCGCAGGTCTTGTAAAAGGCGCATCCAAAGGCGAAGGACTAGGAAACAAATTCCTTTCTCACATAAGAGAGGTCGACGCAATACTCCACGTCGTAAGATGTTTCGGCGACGATAACATCACTCACGTCGACGGCGACGTAGACCCTGTTCGCGACATAGAAACCATTAACTTGGAACTCATACTCGCCGATTTGGATACCATAACGCGTAGAATTGATAAAACAAAGACAGCGATGAAAGGTGGCGACAAGAAGTACCTTCAAGAGCTAGAAGTGGAGCAAAAACTCTATGACGCATTGGCAGACGGCAAACCTGCAAGAAGCGTGAAGCTCACCGATGAAGAGCAAGCCATTGCCGACAGCTTCTTCCTTTTGACGACCAAAAAGGTTATCTACTGCGCAAATATTGCAGAAGGTGGCGACCCCGATAACGACTACGTCAAGGCAGTCAAAGCTTTTGCCGAAGGCGAAAACAGCGAAGTTATCGTACTTTGTGCGCAACTCGAAGCAGAGCTCGCAGCACTTCCTGCTGACGAGAGAGAAATGTTTATGGAAGAAATGGGCGTTAGCTGTTCAGGTCTTGACCAACTCGTAAAAAAATCTTACAAACTTCTCGGTCTTATGAGCTACCTAACGGCAGGCGAAAAAGAAACTCGCGCTTGGACCATTCCAATCGGAACCAAGGCCCCACAAGCTGCAGGAAAAATCCACTCAGACTTCGAAAAAGGCTTCATCCGTGCAGAAATAGTAGACTGCGACACTTTGCTTGAATGTGGCTCTTTCAACGCCGCTAAAGAGAAAGGCAAGGTAAGAAGTGAAGGAAAAGACTACGTTTTCCGTGAAGGCGACGTCGTTTTGTTCAGATTTAACGTTTAACAGTCATTATATTTTACCGAAAAACTCGAGTTTTTAACCCTTTTTCGCTAGCGGAGAAGGGTTTTTTGTTTTGTTTATAGGTTTTTTTAAATAACCACTTGAAATTTATTCTTTCTCGCTATATAATAGTTATATCTATATGTATGCGCTCGCGCGCATATATGAGTGTAGGAGATGATTATGGCACAAGCACCACTAACAACTTCCAGAATGTTCACGGCTAAATGGACGGAACGCGACGAGGCAGTTTTAGTCGAATTATTAAGACGTAAAATTGCTGAGATTAAATGGGATATGCGTGAATGCGATTCACCATACGCTCGCGCTAAACTCAAAAGCAAACGTGAAGAGTACAAACACCTTCTCCGTAAGGTAGAGAGCGGTAACTACGACTCTAACATCCTTGCTAACGAATTGCGCACCCACGCCGAGTTCAATCAAATAGCTCGTGACAAACGCGAAAAGGCTCTCGGCAAGTACGTCGATGCTTATTCGGACGTCAACTTCGACTTCGAAAACTACTTCGGCAAAACTCGCTACTTCGGCGCAGGTCTTCCTATCGTTATGATGATTTTGACCATCTTATTGATAGTAGTCTTGTTGATAACGGCTATTCTTCCCGCAGAAACAATTAACTCTATGGAAGAATCTCTCGTTATGGATTCAAGAGTTACCTTCACGTCTATTGCTTACTTCAAGCTTACGCCGAACGAAAACGACTTCTCGGTTCCTAACGACGGCAACTGGCCAAAAGGAACGTACGAATATCCCGAGAACGCACTTCCACAAGGCGAACGTTACTATGACGAAGACGGTAACATGCCCGACAAGGTTTGGCTATGCGCAGACCTAGGCATGAACTCCATTGATATCACAGTTTTCGACGTTATCAAAGCTCTCTTTAGAGCTCCTGTGTTCAGCGACCAGCGCGTTGACGTTATCGAAAACCTAGATTCTATGCAAGGTTACAGCTGGTACTACTTACGTTATATGCGTGACCGCGCGGATGAAATCACTATCGAAAAAGGCGAAGACGGTCAATACGACGGTGTTGCAATCGTGAAACACGTCGCTACGTACGGCACAATCGTCTTCCTAGTCGCTATGCTAATCTGTTGCGTTATCGAACTTCTTATGAATATCGGCAGATTATTTAGCTATACTTCTAGAAGAGTGCACGTTCTACCTTTCTTGATTCTTCTCTTCGGCGCGCTAACGCTTCTCTGTCCAGCGTTCCTAGAAATTCAAGACTTAACAGCTGATGCTGTTAGCACCGCACTTTCAAATTACTTCACTTTCTATTGGCAAGACTTTACTTACGGCGAATCAATGATTACTTTCAATCTATTCTTCGCTATCCTACTCGTTATCCCATTGCTAATCGCATTTATGCCTTTGTTCTTCCGTAACAGAGCCGCTAAGACGATTGCCTACGTTCCAAAGGGCAACAGAGCTCACACCTATGCTGGTGATACCGCTCCTACGAAAGCTGGTCAACCCGGTCAAAGACGCGTAAAGGGTAAAGGTAAAGTTGCCAAAGCCGGTTCTCGCTCGGGCTACTCCCCCAAATATCCGGCTAGATAAATACGGAGAATAAAAACCAACCGTTAACAAAAATGGAGTAAAACTACTCCATTTTTGGCGTAAAAAGGCAAATTATGTTCAAACATCTAAAAAATGATATAGCAACCGCAATGGCAAAAGACCCTGCGGCTCGCTCAAAATTCGAAGTCTTTTGGACGTATCACGGCATACGCGCCCTTATGGCTTACAGAATTGCTCACAAGCTTTTCTTGAATGGTCATTACTTCCTAGCGCGCGTCATCAGTCAACGTTCAAAGAGAAAGACAGGTATAGAAATCCACCCAGGTGCTACTATCGGAGATGGGCTTTTCATTGACCATGGAACCGGCGTAGTTATCGGTGAAACCGCAGAAATCGGCAACAACGTTACCATTTACCAAGGCGTTACGCTCGGTGGTACGGGTAAAGACGTTGGCAAACGTCACCCCACCATTCAAGATAACGTAATGATTTCGGCAGGCGCAAAAATACTCGGCCCCGTCGTTATTGGTGAAGGTAGCAAAGTCGGTGCAGGCTCGGTTGTCTTAAAAGACGTTCCTTCACACTGCACGGTAGTCGGCGTCCCCGGTAGAATCGTTAAGAGATTCGGAGAAAAAGTAACCGACGAGCTCGACCAAAAGCTTCCCGACCCTATTCTAGAAGAATTTGCGCGCCTAAACAAGAGAATTTGCGCACTAGAAGAGCAACTCGGACTACATACTTGCAAGTATTCTATTGCAACCCAGATAGCTGATGGGCAACCCATTGACGTCGAAAACCCCACATCTAACGACAATATCAACGCGTAATACGTAAAGGAGTAACTATGCTCAAATTTTATAACACACTAACCCGTAACAAACAAGAATTCACACCCCTTAACGGTAAAATCGTCACAATGTATTCTTGTGGTCCTACCGTATATAATTACGCACACATAGGCAACCTACGCACGTACATATTTATGGACCTTATCCGTAGAGTTTTGAAATACGACGGCTACAAGATTAAGGGAGTTATGAACATCACCGACGTAGGCCACCTTATGGCAGACAGTGATGACGGCGAAGATAAAATGCAAAAAGCTAGCCGTGAGCAACAAAAGTCCCCTTATGAAATCGCAGAATTTTATTCTAACATTTTCTTCACGGACCTAAAGAAGCTCAACATCGGCAAACCCGAAATCATCGCAAAAGCTACCGACCATATTCAAGAAATGATTGACTACGTAGTCGCTCTATTGGACGCAGGATACGCTTATGAAACTTCCGACGGAATCTACTTTGATATCGCTAAATTCCCGAAATACGGCTCGTTAAGCGGTAAAAAACGTGACGACCAAGTTGCAGGCGCTAGAGTAGAAGTCAACACGGAAAAGAGAAACCCCGACGACTTCGCACTTTGGAAAAAGGCAGACCCACTACACATAATGCAATGGGAAAGCCCCTGGGGTATGGGATTCCCCGGTTGGCACATCGAATGCTCGGCTATGAGTCAAAAGTACCTAGGCAAAGTATTTGATATCCACAGCGGTGGCGTTGACCACATTCCAATTCACCACGAAAATGAAATCGCACAAAACGAAGCGCTCACAGGTGCTAAATCCGTTGAGTTTTGGATGCACGGCGAATTTATGCTCGTAGACGGTGGCAAAATGAGTAAATCTCTCGGCAACACCTACACTATCGCTCAACTAGAAGAACGTGGATATTCCCCCATCGACTTCCGTTTCTTCTGCTTGAACGCTCACTATAGAAAGAAGTTAAACTTCACCTTCGACGGCCTTGACGCAGCTAAAGTTGCACGCGAAAGACTAATGCTCGCACTCGCCGGACACAAAGCAGGCAGTGCAAAAATCGCACAAGATAAGCTCGACAAATACAAAGAAGATTTCGCGAACGCAGTAAACGACGACATCAACGTTCCACTAGCTTTGGGTGTTCTTTTCCAAGCAATTAAGGAACCCAAATCAAACGATATCTACAAGCTCGCTCTTGAGTTTGATAAGGTTCTCGGCTTGTCATTAGACGTGCTTCCAGAAATCAAAGAAGAACCTATCGAGCTCCCCGAAGAAATCGTAGCACTCGTTAATGAAAGAGCCGAAGCGAAAAAGAATAGAGATTTCGCAAAAGCAGATGCTATCCGTGCAAAGATTACCGAGCTCGGATACACCATTCTCGACACCAAAGACGGTGCCAAAGTTACACCTAACAAATAACAATGATTGTTTGTCCGAACTGCAAGGTCGAAATAGGTTGCCGAACGGAAGTATGTCCACTATGCCATACCAACCTTATCGATGCAGGCATTAAACAGTCGGATATTAAAAGGAAGGAGTTTGCTTTCCCGAAACGGGGCAAACTTCCTTTTCTACTAGGAAAACATTTTGATTTGGTTTACTTTGCTATATTCTCACTCATAGTTGTAGCATCTATTCTTATAGAGCTATTTACTATGGATAAAAAGGTCAACGTTTCTTGGATAGTTATCGCGAGCATGCTCTACGTTTACTTATTCTTAAGATTGGTAATTCAAAGCAGTAGCTATTTCACAAAAAAAGTCCTAGGTCAAGCATTTTCATTAACCGGTCTTGCTTGCTCAACGCTCGGTGTGATTTCACGCCCCCTAATTCTTGTGGAATACGTATTGCCAACGATATATCTTATCGCTATAGTTCTCATCGTAATCTATGTAATAATACATAGAAACGCCCCAAGAAAACACCTATTAAACCTATTATCCATATCCCTACTCGCAGTCATTCCTATGATAGCTGTGTATGCGACAGGCTCTACGTCAACGATATTCGCTTTGGTCGTTGCGATTATAGGTGGTGTTATCGTTCTAGTCAGCGCAATAGTCTTTTGGAAAGCAATCATCAACGAACTAAAACGCGCTTTCCATATATAATACGCGAGCCTTGTTAACAAAAAAGACAACCTTCTAGGTTGTCTTTTTAATTTTTCTTTACTGTCTTTTCTTAACGATAGCTTCGGTAACGTTTGTGAGCACGCATTCGCCGTTTTGTCGGCTAAATATTCTACTTTTTGCTTACCTGCATAGAGTATGCTTTCTTTTGTCCGTGCCCACCAAATATACTCCATTCTCCAACACCTAGTCTTTGTAGGAACGCGCTTCTTTCTTTTGCACAAAGTGTTGAATCGGTATCCACAGACGTCATTAAAATCGGTGCGTATTGATTGTATTCTGCTTGCTTTTTCGTTAACTCCGTAAGGTTTATAAACACGTCGCCCGTGAACGCAATTTTGTGTTCGTAATCAGTTAACAATATTTCTCCGGACAAGTGTCCGCCTTTCCCTTCGTAAACTTCAAAATTCAGTTCGCCTACCGTAAAAAAGCCTATTTGTTCTATGGGCACAGTCAAACTTGATTTATTCCACATAGGAAAAAGCTTGCTTTTTTGTGCAATCTCATAACCTGTTAGCGTTTTACAGATGTTTACGTAGGGTAAGTGCAAATGATTTCTTTCTCTAAACCCAATCTTATTGTCCGCTTCTGCAATCAAACTCTCGTAGCTTCTTTGGCTTAATATAACTTCATCAAACTCATTAAGTAAACCGCAGTGATCGACGTCTACGTGGGTAATAATCAACTTTTCTTTTTGTCTTTTGAAATCAGGAATCAATTTTTTAATTAATTCGAGCATTTCATTTTTATAACAAGCATAGCCTGAATCGACAAACACCCTTTGTCCATCACTCTCTATAATCGCTATATTGCTACCACAATCGGGCTCTACTAAAGTTATTTTTGTCTTTTCAGTTACGTTATGTACGGTAACTCTAGGATTAAAATTGTCCCCTTTGCATTCTGTCAAAAGCTCCGCGAACCTACTAATACTATCGAAAGTTTTATACGGAGAAAGCCCTTGCTCGTCAAGAGTCTGCATTGCCAAGTTAACGTTAACCAAAAGGTCTTCTTTCTTTTTTTCGGAAAGCCCCATGCATTTTACCAGTCCATCAACGTAAGAATTATAAAAAATACTGTTGTCGAAAACCTTTTCCGTATTATTATAATTTATAATTTCGACTTCACAGAGTTTTTCCGCTTGGGCTAAAAAGCTCGTCAGCTCGCTTGTGTCGCTGACGTATAAACCCATCTTAAAATGTTGATATCCACTACCATTTTCTTGTGAGCTTATGTATGAAATATTAAGATTGCACTTGCTTATTAATTCTAAAACATCTGTTACGCTTCCGGGTTTATCTTCCAAACGGAAATCTATTAAAATAACTTTGCTATTCGCATCTCCGTCTGAAAGATATCCTATTCTCTTTAGCTTTTCATTCGCCCTCTCGATTTGTTCCGCCTCTCCGTCGACTTCAATAAATAAAGTATGTGAATCTACTGCTTTATTGTAGCTTACTCTAGTGATGTTAATTCCCAATTCCGAAAAACATCTACTAGCCTTAAGAAACGCGCCAATATGATTGGGCATCTTAGTCACATATGTTTTTTTCATGAAAAATTATAGTTTGTTTCTTTGAATCTTACCACTTATTGTCTTAGGAAGTTCGTCACGGAATACAACTACTCTTGGATATTTATAAGGAGCAGTATGGTCCTTAACGTATTTTTGAATTTCTTTCTTTAATTCTTCACTAGGAGTCGTGCCTTTAGTTAAAACAATGCTTGCTTTTACGACTTGACCACGAACTTCATCGGGAACTGCAGACACGCCACATTCCAATACGTAAGGAAGTTCCATAATGACTGATTCGATTTCAAATGGCCCAATTCGGTAACCAGACGACTTAATTACGTCATCCACACGGCCTACATACCAGAAATATCCGTCTTCGTCACGCCATGCCGTATCGCCCGTATGATATAGTCCGTCGTGCCAAGCTTCCGTTGTTTTTTCTGCGTCGCGATAATACTCTTTAAATAATCCACAAGGCGTTTGCGTGTCGGTATGAATTACGATTTCTCCAACTTCACCAGCAGGTACGCTGTTGCCGTCAGCATCTACAACGTCGACGTCATATTGCGGGTTCGCTTTTCCCATTGCGCCAATTTTTGGAGTGGTTCCGTAAAGGTTAGCTATAGCAAGCGTAGTTTCCGTTTGTCCGAATCCCTCCATTATTTCTAGTCCGGTTGCTTCCTTGAATTTATTGAACACTTCGGGATTCAATGCTTCGCCAGCAGTGGTCATATGGTGGATAGAAGACAAATCGTATTTGGATAGGTCGCCACGAATTAGCATACGGAGCATTGTGGGTGGTGCGCAGAAAGTAGTAATATTGTATTTTTCGAACATTGGCAACAAGTCGTTCTCATCAAATTTATCGAAGTCGTAAACGAATACTGCTCCTTCACAAAGCCATTGTCCGTATAGTTTACCCCAGAGAGATTTGCCCCAACCAGTATCGGAAATTGTTAAATGCAAGCCGTCTCTTTCACAACAATGCCAGTATTTTGCCGTTACGTAATGTCCTAGCGCATAAGTATGTTTGTGCGCAGCCATCTTGGGATTTCCGGTTGTGCCGGAAGTAAAGAACATAAGTGCGACTTCGTTGCCTTGTGAGCAATCTTCGGGGCGTTCGTATTTACCAGAGAATCTAGCGTACTCTTTGTCAAAATCGTGCCAGCCTTCTGTTGCTCCACCTACCATGATTAATTTTTCAACTTGTGGGCATTTTTTAGCTGCGCTTTCCGCATAAGTATAAGTATCTCCGTCTGCCGTACAAACTATTGCTTTTACGCTAGCTGAATTATATCTATATTCAAAGTCGTGTTCTTTAAGTTGGTTGGTTGCAGGAATTGCGACTGCGCCGATTTTGTGTAGAGCAACCATGCAGAACCAGAATTGATAATGACGCTTTAATACGAGCATTACCTTATCGCCACGTTTGATTCCTAGCGAAGTGAAGTAGTTAGCAACCTGGTTGGACGCGCGCTTGATATCCTTAAATGTAAATCTACGCTCGTTTTTATGCTTATCTAGGTGTAGCATTGCGAGTTTTTCGGGGTACTTATCTGCAATTCCATCAACGATATCAAAACCGAAATTAAATGTGTTTTCATTTTTAAATTTGATTGATTGTAGTATGCCGTTAGCGTCTTCTTGGGTTTCAACAAACTTTTCACACACGAGTTTTTCACTTTTTTTGGCATTCATAACGCTCTTTCTAACTACTTTTTCATTAGAATTATCTCCCGACATAACTACTGCAACAAAAGTGCAGTCCTTTCCGTCGACAGCTATCATTCCGTGAGGCATAGAAGAATTGTAGTATATGCTATCGCCTTCTTCGAGCACTTCTACGTGGTCGCCTACTTGAACTTTTAGTTTGCCACTTAAAACTAAGTCGAACTCTTGTCCGCTATGCGTAGTTAAGTGAATAGGTTTATTTTGTTGTGCTTGCGAAAATTCGTAAGTAACGTAATACGGTTCTGCAAGTTTATCTTTAAATTTAGGTGCTAGATTTGCAATATCTATACCGTCTTCTTTTGCGGTTTCTTGTCCTTGGCCTTTTCTTGTAACCGTGTAAGTAGAGAGTTTAGCTGAACTTCCTTGTAGTAGATCTGTCATATCAACGCCAAACGCTAGCGCACATTTGTGTATAAAAGAAAAAGGAATGTCTTCTTTTCCGCTCTCATATGCAAGATATTGTTCTTCTGTTACGTTTGTTTTCTTGGTCATCGTATTGACGGAAAAACCCATAATTTCGCGCAACTCCTTAACTCTTGTTGCGACTTCCGATAACTGATTTAAAGTGTTGTTTGTGTTCATGGTTGTAACCTCCTTGTTCTTTTTCGTTTTACTTAAAAATAAAACCCGCCTCAAATATACTTTGAGACGGGTATAATTATATACTCGCGGTACCACTCAAATTACGGAAAATCCGTCACTTACCGAGCTCTAACAAGCCCTTTGCCTTAACGCAGCAATACGGAAGGAGTCTACTAGGTGTTGCCTTTCGGTCCTCCGACTCGGAGGTGATAAGTCATTGGAAAGTTCCGCCTTTGCCTCGCACCACCCGGCAACTCTCTGTAGGCATCACAGTCCGACCGTCCTCTTCATAGTCGTTATTTGTGATATTCAATTTTTCTTTATTCTACTCCCGACAATTTTGCTTTGTCAAGTGTTTTTTTGCATTTTTTATTATACGTTGGTATTCGCTAAAATTAGCTATCCCCACAACCGCCAATCGTTCTATCTATTACTTCACTATAGTAATATGTATATTCCCTGTATCGGTAGTGATTTTGCAAACGCCACCCGTAGTGGTTTGAGGTACGTTTACGTTGCCCGTATCCGTGCTTACGATAAACACTTTATCGCTCAACAAACTACCTTCTACGTCGCCTGTATCAGTCGTTATATAAAGCTCTTGAGCATCACAACGTTCAATCTCGACGTCCCCGGTATCTCTATCAATTTCAAACTTTCCTTTCGCGATAACGTTTTCTATGGATAGTTCGCCGGTATCGCCGTCTGAATATAGGTTTTCACAAAGAATATTCTCGAGTTCAGCGTCCCCCGTAGTAACGTCTGCCGTCAAGCTAGCTTCACAGTTGACGTTAGATATTTCTATATCACCCGTTGTGACTTCTGATATTAACGAGCCTAATACTGCGTTCTTTATGGTAACGTCGCCCGTCGTTGCTTTTATTTTTGCTAGCCCCGTAACGTCTACGGAAAAGTTTACGTTACCGGTGCTTAACGAGATATCTACCATAGAGAACTTGCCGACCTTTGCAACGTCAACGTTTCCAGTGGAATTTTCGATTATAAGGTCGTTGTATTCAGCTATAGGAAGATATATGGTTATTACTTGCTTGCTAATCATACGATAAACCTTTTCTACTAGGTTTTTCTCTTCACCGTCGCCAATAGTAAGCACGTTATCCTCAACGGAAATCTTATGATGCACCTTTTTGTTCTCAACGCATACTACTTTGCACGTGCCGTTTTCACTAGGAAGAATCTTAACGTCCACTGCATCTGCGCTAATATGTATCGAGCTAAACGCATCGTTTACGTCATACGTATTCGTTTCCGTAGCCCACTTTTGTCCGTAAATGACTACAATAGCTACCGCTGCCGCTATCAACGCGATACAAATTATAATTGCAATCCATTTTTTAGCTTTTTTCATCACTTTTCTCCCTTTTAAAAAGTTATTTGCTAAGTTCTTCTGCTAGCATCTTAATTTCTTCAACGTTAGTTTCGTTTACTGCAGATAGTATTCTTACGTTTGCTTCCGTAAAAGTCAACTTTGCACACTTGCTTAAGCCGTCTTTCATTATCTTGGTTGCAGTAGAAAACCAGCTACCGTTTTCTATAAAACCAACAATTTTATTTTGGAAGTTGTGTTCTGCTAAAGTGCTTATGAATTCACGCATAAACGGGAAAATATTTCCGTTATAAGTGGTGGTTGCAAGTACGACCTTGCCATATCTGAAAGCATCTTCTACAGCCTCTGCCATATCGCATCTCGCTAGGTCGTTGACGGCTACCTTTATACCTTTTTCGGTTAAAAGTTCAGCTAGCATTTCGACAGCTTTTTTAGTATTGCCATAAACCGAAGTGTATGCAATCGTAACGCCATCGGTTTCCGTCGAATATGACGACCAGGTATCATAAAGACCTACGTAATATGATAGGTTTTCCGTCAAAATCGGTCCGTGAAGTGGACAAATAGTTTGAATATCTAGATTTTTTGCCTTTTGAAGCACTTTTTGTACTTGTGAGCCGTATTTGCCAACGATTCCAACGTAGTATCTACGAGCTTCACACGCCCATTCTTCATCTACGTCTAGAGCTCCAAATTTTCCGAATGCGTCTGCTGAAAACAAGATTTTTTCACTCTCTTCATAGGACATAATAACTTCCGGCCAGTGTACCATCGGCGCTTCGATAAAGGTTAATTTATGACTTCCTAGTTCTAGTTGAGAACCTTCTTTAACTGCGATTTGTCTATCGCTATAGTCATCCCCGTAAAAGTTTTTCATCATTATGAATGCTTTTTGCGAAGACACGATTTGCGCACCGGGAAATTCTTCCATAAATTTACTTATGCTACCCGAATGGTCGGGCTCCATATGTTGAACGATAAGATAGTCCGGAGTTCTATCCTTGAGTTCTGCGCGAATATTAGCAATCCATTCTTCCGAAAAATGTCCGTCAACAGAATCTAAAACGGCAATTTTTTCGTCAATTATCACATACGAATTATACGCCATTCCGTTGGGTACGATATATTGTCCCTCGAATAAATCAATATTGTGGTCGTTTACTCCTACGTATTTAACGTTATCACTTAACTTCATATATGTTCCTCATTTATTAATTTGCTTTAATTTAATATTATTATAAAAAAACCTTGTGCTAAAGTCAATTTTTTAATAAAGCTTTGGTTCATAACAAAAAAATAAAACCTAAACCGTTCGTTTGGTTTAGGCTTTTTTATTTTAATGACGTTTTTATTTTATCCAAGCGCTACTACACCGACTTCGTTGAGAATTAGGAAGAGCATATATAATACGTATACTGCTAGAAGCGCAAATCCTTGCCATTTTTTGAATTTTCCTTGAATAATCGTGGGTATTATCGCGATAGCGCACGCAGCAATACAAACAGGGAAGTCGAATACTAAATTGACTCTTTCTACAGGAAGCGCTTGTCCGTTAATAACGGCGCATAAAGGAAGAATTAACGTGGTATCTATAATGTTCGCACCTATAACGTTACCAACGGAAAGGGAATTTTCCTTTTTGCGAATAGCGGTAAGCGTTGTAACGAGTTCGGGGAGCGAAGTGCCTAGCGCTATTACCGTGAATCCTATAATTGTTTCGCTTATACCAATACCGGTAGCTATTGTTTTTCCCGAAGAAACAAGGAATTCTGCACCTAAAACAATGGAAGCCGTTCCTAGAATGAAGAATAATAACTTCTTGGGAATTGCTTTCTTTTCATACGCGTCGATTTCATCATTTTGTGCGCCCTTTTTGCCTTCAATAACGTTACTTACCATAAAGACTATAAATATAGCCCATAGAATACCTGCCGACCATACGGGAAGACTCCCGCTTATTGATAATAACGTTAGTCCTACGACTGCAGCAAGGAACAATCCTCCTTTCAAAGAAAACTCTTTTCTGTTAACAACCCCTGCCATCGCAACAAGCGAAACGCCCATAATAAGCGTGGTATTAGCGGTAACCGAGCCAACAGCGTTACCGATTGCAAGTTGCGCAGAGCCGTTCATTGCAGCTCTAACGGAAACAAGCATTTCAGGAAGTGTAGTCGCAAACGAAACTATCGTTGCACCAACGACGAATTTAGGAATGCCGGTAGCTTCTGCGAACCAAGAAGCCGAATCAACGAACCAATCGCCACCCTTAATGGTAAGCACAAGCCCTACAACAAAAATAACTGCAGCAACTGCAATCAACGCACCTTTATCTAGCGAACCGAAAAGTGTGAACCCGAAAAACTCCATACAACTACTCCTAAATATATTTACGCGTAGCGCGCCACGCGCGTGCCAACTTACAATAGTATGTCACAAATTACGCCTTATGTCAACGACTGCACAAAACATACCGGGAAATAAAAAATCAAAACCTGCTAACGCAGAACCTTGGTGTTCGCTTCGCTCAACTAATGGGCTCTTCTCGCCCTACCGTCTCTAAAAGAAATAACACCCGTTCAGGTGTTATTTCTTTTTGGTGGAGACAATAAGAACCTGCTAGCACAGAACCTTGGTGTTCGCTTCGCTCGACTAATGGGCTCTTCTCGCCCTACCGTCTCTAAAAAAAATAACACCCATTCAGGTGTTATTTCTTTTTGGTGGAGACAATAAGAACCTGCTAGCGCAGAACCTTGGTGTTCGCTTCGCTCGACTAATGGGCTCTTCTCGCCCTACCGTCTACAAAAAAATAACACCCGTTCAGGTGTTATTTCTTTTTGGTGGAGACAATAGGGCTCGAACCTATGACCCTCTGCTTGTAAGGCAGATGCTCTCCCAGCTGAGCTATGCCTCCTCTATGTTGGTGACCCTACCGAGGTTCGAACTCGGGTTACCGCCGTGAAAGGGCGATGTCTTGACCACTTGACCATAGGGCCTTGAATTCATTTTGGTAGCGGCGGTCGGATTCGAACCAACGACCTGCCGGGTATGAACCGGCCGCTATAACCATCTAAGCTACGCCGCCATATATTCGTTGCAGAATGCTTATATATAATATCAATATGAAAAGGCTTTGTCAACTAAATTACAAAAATTTTTATTTTCTATTTAATAAATTATTTTTTGACAAAGGATAAAAGTCGTGAGCATACATAATATTACAAAAATACCCATTAAAAATCGTTGACAAACCCAATATATATTGTTATCATAAATAGGCATCGCGGGGTAGAGCAGCCGGTAGCTCGTCGGGCTCATAACCCGGAGGTCGTGTGGTTCAAATCCCACCCCCGCCACCAA
>JAFXIQ010000045.1 GCA_017533005.1 Clostridia bacterium
AGATTGCGACTTGCAGTCACAGTTATATTAAATAAATCCATAACTCGCCGTAAGGCGAATATAACTGCGTAGCAATATCACTTGTCGTTAGACAAATATCACAAATCCGTTCACGGATTTATTTAGTTGCCGAATCCCTTGTAGGGACTCGGCTTTGCGTTAGTCTTTTAATATAATTACGATTGATTATTGTCTGCGATAAGCTTCTTCTACGATTAAGTTGTATTTTGCGCTGTACTTACCGTCACGGAAGTAGAATCTATTTACGACGTTGTTAACGGTGAGGTCGATAGCTTCTTGTGTTTTTTGAACGATGGTAGGAAGGTAAGCGATAGGGGTAATGATTTTGACGTCGTTACCTTGTAGGTCTTTACCTATGAAACCGATTTCTTTGTGGTCTACGAATAGTTCGCCTTCGCCCATTTCTTCATAAACGTATTCAGAGTTAGCTTGTTCCCATACGACGGGGTATGACAGACGGAAGTCGGGGTTGTCTAATTCTTTAGCTACGCTTTCTTTTTCGTAGTCGTACCACTTATCTAGTCTATCGAATGATACGCTACCTTCATCGGGGATGAATTCGCCGTATTCGGTATATTGAACGCGATTTCCGCACGCCGAACAGCTCAAGAAGTTGCCGTCGCATTCCATTTCATATTCCGCACCGCACTTGGGGCACTTATAAAGTATGTAATTCATACCTTTAGCGGGAGTTTTGGACTTGTAACGTAGTTGATGTTCTTGTTGGAATTCAGCGTCGTTGAAGGTAAATTCTTTTTGAAGTCTACCAACAATTTCTTCAACGGAAAGCTCTTTGAGTTCTTCACGAGTAAAGAGAACTTTGCATTTTTGTATGATTTTACCACGTCTAAATCCGTGGAACCATCTAGGACGTGCGGAGTAACCACCGTAGTTGTGAGAGAAAACGACGTTAGCATCTAGGAACTTCAATAGTTTAGCGATGCTCTTGTGGTTCATATTGCTTAGAGGTCTACCGTCTAGTGATATTTTACCTTCAGGGAAAAGCGCGAGAGAGCAACCTGCGTTGATTGCCTTTTTCATTAGACGGATACTCGATAAATCCATTTCGAATTGATTTATGGGTAGTAGTCCTGCAGCTTTTTGTATAGGCTTAACGGGTTTCCAGGTAAAAACGTCCCTGCCACAAACGATATTAAGTCGAACAGGGGATAGGGCGAGTAGCATAAATGCGACGTCCATCATACAAGTATGCGAGCCGATAGCGACTATAGGCGTACCGAACTTAAGGATTTTCTTATCTTTTTCGACCTTAAACCTAACCAAAATACTAGCTAGCAACCTAAAAATTGGAATACCTAGCCAATAAAGGAAGAAATTAGGTTTCTTAATTTTTTGTTGTTTTGAAACTTTTGTTTTTTTCATTATTTCAAATTCTCCGGATTAAGGCATTCTAGCTCTTTTAGCACGAATTTACCATCTTTTCTTATGAGTACGTCATCGAAGTAGATTTCTCCACCGCCGTATTCAGGCGTTTGAATTAGCACGAGGTCCCAGTGTATAGCGCTTTCGTTGCCGTTGTAAGCTTCGTCGTAGCAAGCGCCGGGCGTGAAGTGAATGGAGCCAGAAATTTTTTCATCGAATAGGATATCGCCCATAGGCGTAGTGATGTAGGGATTAACGCCGAAAGCGAATTCTCCAACGTAGCGAGCGCCCTCGTCCGTATCGAAAATCTTATTGCAAGCAACGGTATCGTTAGCAGTTGCTTCAATGATTTTACCGTCTTTAAATACTAAACGAACGTCTTTGAATTCAATGCCGTTTTCGATAGAAGGTGCGTTGTAGTGAATGTAACCGTTTACGGAGTTTTTAACGGGAGCTGTGTAGATTTCTCCGTCGGGGATATTGCGTAAACCGCTACACTTTTCACTACCGATACCTTTAATGCTGAAAGTTAAGTCGGTATCAACGGCTGTGATACGTACCTTGTCGGTTTTTGCGATGAGCGCTTGAAGCGCGTCCATAGCCTTGTCCATTTTACGGTAATCGAGAGTGCAAACGTCGAAGTAGTAGTTTTCGAAGGCTTCCGTACTCATTTTTGCGAGTTCACTCATACCTTCGGTAGGGTAGCGAAGAACCACCCACTTCGTGTGTTTAACGCGACGTTCGTGGTGAACGGGGTGGAAGTATAGTTTATCGAACATTTGCGTGATTTCTCCGTCAACGTCGCATAGCTCGTAGGAATTGTTGCCACCACGAACGCCGATATATGCGTCCATTTCCGACATACGATATCCGTCGTATTTAGCCATGGCCTTTGCTAGCTCTTCGCTCATACCGATACGAAGCGCGCGAGTAACGCGCATATCCACCATTTCTACGAATGGTAGAGCGCCTACTTTATAAGCTTCTTCAACGAGCGCAGTTACTATTTGATAGTCAACGCCACGAGCTTCAATTAACACCTTTTCACCTTTTTTTAGGTCGCAGGAGTAGTTTACGAGCAAGTTAGCGAGTTTAGTAATTCTAGGGTCTCTCATTATACCACCTTAATTTTTTGGTTTTCTTTCTCTCTTAACGGGATAAACTAGGTTTTCTTTTTTTGGAGCGATAAGTAGATTGTAGTACATTGCAGCGTCGGCTTTAGCCATTTCTAGGTCCATATCAACGCAGTAACCACATTCTTTTGGGGTAGCACCGGGGATTTCTCCTTCGTAATCTGATACGAAGTCAAAGGTTCTTTCCATAAGTGGAAGAATATCTTGAGAAGTAAGGTCGCCCACCATAATTAGGTAGAAGCCGGTTCTGCAACCCATCGGTCCGAAGTAAATAACCTTGTCGCCCCATAGTGGGTCGTTACGAAGATAAGTTGCAATCAAGTGTTCAAGCGCGTGAATAGAGCCGGTTTCCATAACGGCGTCGTGATAGGGGCGCTTCATTCTAATGTCAAAAGTGGTAAGAACGCCACTGCCGAGTATATCCTTGCGAGAAACAAAAAGTCCCGCTTTAAGTTTAAGATGGTCAACAGTGAAACTAGGTATAGTTTCCATCATAGTCCTCCTATGTTATCAATTTTTCCTAGCATATATTATATACCAAACCTAAAGAAGTTACAAGGGAAAATATAAAATAATAAAAAAGCACTCTTTCGAGTGCTTTTATTTTATGTATTGAAATTATTTATGTTCTTCGCCGATTTTTTTGATTAGTGTGTAGATTACGTTGTAACCTGTTTCGAAAGTCGATACGTCGATTCTTTCGGGAACGTCACGGAAAGTGTGGTAGTAATCGGTGATAGTGGGATTTTGAGCTGCAACGGTAACAGTTTTAACACCTGCTTGGCAGAAAGGAGTGGAGTCGCAACCGCCTACGGGGTTAACCATTGTTTTGGGCTTTTCGATACCGCATTCTTTCATACTTTCCATAGTTAGAGCGATGAGTTTTGCGTCGAAATGCGTACCTTGCCAAGGGTCACCGGTGATAGCTTCGAAGAAATCGGGGTCTGCAATTGAGTCAACGTTGATAACGTAAGAATCTTTGAATCCTTCATCGCCTTTATGATTTTTAACGTAAGCTTTGCTACCTTTAAGGCCTGCTTCTTCAGCAGCGAAGCAAATATTAACTAACTTGCAGTTTTCGGGTAAATCTTCGGGATGCTCTTTGAAGTGCTTCATAAGTTCGATATTTAGAGCGATACCGGACATATTATCCATAGCACCGGGAGAAGCTTGAGTTTTATCTTGTGTAAGGTATTGAGTGATGAAGAAGAAACCGATAACGCTAATAACGCCACAGATAGTTGATGCGAGAGAAATGGGGTATGAGTAATCGAATACAGGGAAGTAGGTTAGTATCTTCAATAAGCTCATAACAATCATAACGAATAGGCAAACCACGCCGAAAGCGGTTTTTATGATAGCCGTGTTAGGATTTCTTGCCGAATGTTTCCAGTTCCAAGAGCTGTCGTAGTGAGCACCAAGATAAATGGTGTAATCTACTTTACCGCTTTGTGGTTCGAGTTCAGTTATGATATTTTCGCTAGTTGCGTGTTTGAATAGCGAATCGAAAAATCCGGTGTAACGGATAATTTGTACTAGTAGGAAAGCGAGTATTGCTAGATAGCCAATAAAAGCTACCATTGTAAATCCTAGTCCACCTAGAAGGAAAAGGAATGTGCAGAAAAGACCTGCCCAACCCAATTTATTGATAGCTCCGATACTTGCTTCGGGAGCATAAAGGAACTTTTCGGTAGTAGGGGTAAGACCGGTTTTTTCGATAATTTCTTGTTGGAGAGCTTTAGATGCTTTTTTTTCTTCTTCCGAGCCGGGAAGTCTTGGCCCTTGGTCACAAATCTTTTTGACTAGAGTCATAGCGTCTTCTGCGTGTTTTCTACTGTCCATAAATAATCTCCTAGTATAGTATTCTTTTAGATTATACCAAAAAAAATCGCGTCGTACAAGCGTAGAATAGGGTATATTTAAATATTTATTATGTAGGTATTAGTTTTCCCATTTTTTAATTAAACTTTCGATGTCTTCCGAGAACCTAGTCAAATCTCTATTTGTTCTACCTTCAACGCCCTTAACGACCACGGCAAGGGAGTTGTAAGCGTGTAATAGTCTTGCGTAAACCGAGTTAATTTTACCCTTGGGAACGAGCGTTCCACCGTCCTTTTGTTGCTTTTTGATAGGTGTTTTATTGCCCTCGAAAATGCACTCGTCGTTTATCAAATCCCATTCAGCGCCGTTGTAAGGAGCAAGAGCGCGCTGTCTTTGCGTTTCGAAGAGTTTATTTGCGAAATACTCGGCTACTCTATCTTCGCCGTGTGTTACGAATAGTCTAGTAGGTTTATTTTCAAAAGAACTCGCCCACTTAAGTAGTCCGTTCATATCCGAGTGCGAAGAAGTCCCTTGCATTTCAACTATTTCAGCCTTAACGCTAACGTATTCGCCGAACAATTTAACGCTTTTCGCGCCGTCAAGAAGCGTTCTACCCAGCGTACCGTCAACCTGATATCCCACGAAAACTATGGTGTTATTTTTATTCCAAAGGTTATGTTTCAAGTGATGTCTTATGCGCCCGGCTTCGCACATTCCCGATGCTGATAGCACGACTTTGTAGTTTCTATCTGCGTTAATTGCACGGCTGTCTTCACTCGTAACCGAAGTATGTAGCCCTTCAAAGTCAAGAGGATTGATACCCTTATCGAGCAGTTCTCTCGTTTCGTCGTCGAAGCAGTAGGATAAGTTTGTGCGGAAAACCTTAGTTGCTTCAACAGCGAGAGGGCTGTCTACAAACACACGGAAATCGTTGAATTCGCCTAGATTGCCACGAGCTTTAATGAGTCGCATAAAGTACAGAAGCTCTTGCATTCTGCCAACGGCAAAAGTCGGTATAACGACGGTACCGTTTCTTGCGAAAGTTCTTTTCAAAATGACTTCTAGTTGTCCCACGTAGTCGGGGTCGTCGCCGTGAAGCCTATCGCCGTAAGTACTTTCCATAATCGCGTAATCGGCATTTTTGAAGTAAGACGGATTGCGAATAATAGGCTTGTTAGGATTTCCTATATCGCCCGAAAAAACGATGGTTCTTGTCTGGTTATTTTCGGTAATAACAAGTTCGACGCCCGATGAGCCCAATAAATGCCCTGCGTCCACGAAACGTACTTTTAGGTCATCGTATACATTAATTTGGGTATCGTAATCGCACGCTTTGAACAATTTAATCGCGCCTTCTGCATCTTGTTTGGTGTATACGGGATTATATCTATCTATAGACCCGCGTTTTGCTTTTTTATTGCGCCATTGTGCCTCGAATTCTTGGATATGCGCGCTATCGAGTAGCATGATTTTGCATAGGTCGCGAGAGGCGCGAGTGAGATAGATTTTACCACGAAAACCTCTCTTGTATAGTAACGGCAAATTACCGCTGTGGTCTATATGGGCGTGCGTTAAAAACACCGCGTCTATTTGGCTTGCCGATACGGGCAAGTCGCGATTTTCATACATATTAGGACCCTGTTCCATACCACAGTCCACTAAAATCTTCTTATTTGAGTATTCAATCAAGTAACAGCTACCGGTGACTTCCCTAGCAGCGCCTAGAAACGTCAGCTTCATACGAACCTCCTTTTCGATATTGGCTTAATTATATTTTAACATAAATGTCAATACCTATTTATGATATGCGCACACGTGTGAGCGAGTTCATACAAATACATTTTAAATTTTTTGTCGCAAAAGTTAAATACCCAATGTATAAATAATGTGCAATTACGGATACTAGCAGTACTAAATTAAGGAAAAATATGCGTTCAACAGGAATAGTAAGAAGAATAGACGAATTAGGCAGGGTAGTAATCCCGAAAGAAATCAGAAGAACGATGCGAATTAAGGAAGGCGAGGAGCTAGAAGTTTTCACCACGGAAGACGCACTTGTTTTGAAGAAGTTTTCTGCTGTCAAAGAAATGGTAGATTTCAACGTTGATTACGTCAAAAGCATTTATTTATCGACAGGGCTCACCGCGATAATCACGGACAAAGAAAAAATCCTTGCTGTGGCAGGCGATTTCAAGCAATACAAAGTCGGCGCGCACTACACGGTTAAGGGCGAAAGGCTATTAGAAGAAAGGCGTATAAAGTCGCTTAACGGCATAGAAGTCACGTCGTTATTTGGCGAAGATGTCAGCGAAGTTGGTGGGATGGTACTTTCGCCGATAGTTGTGAATGGTGACGTAATGGGAGCCGTGATAGTGGTTAGCAAAAGGATGCTCAACGAGCTATCGGTAAAAACTGCAGAAACGGCATCCTGTTTTCTTGCAAAAAGGCTATAATGTCCACGAAAAAGCGTAGTTTTATAGGTGGTGCTACCATAATTATGGTAGCAACTATTGTTGCGAAAATAATAGGCGCACTGTACAGAATACCACTAACCAACGTGCTAGGTGCAGAAGGAATGGGTGTTTATCAGCTTATTTTCCCCGTGTATTCTTTGATATTATCAGTGTCGTCGGGAGCACTTCCTATTGCGATTTCTATGCTTGTTTCGGATAAACTCGCAGGTGGCGAAAAGGAAGACGCTCGCGAGCTACTTTCATCCGCACTTTCAGCATTATTAATGGTGGGGGTAGCGCTTACATTGGTGCTTATTTTACTGTCTGGAGCGATAGGCAGATTGCAAGGAAGTCAGGACACTAGTATAGGCTACGTTATTATTGCGCCTAGTATACTTTTCGTTAGTGGACTTTCGGTAATGAAAGGTTATTTTCAAGGCACGGCTAATATGTTTCCTACAGCACTTTCGCAAATAATAGAAGCAGTTATAAAGCTCGTAGTGGGGCTTTCTTTATCCTATTTTCTTATGAGATACGGAGTGAAATGGGCAGTAGCAGGGGGCTTGTTAGGGGTAACTATTGGCGAAGCCATGGCATTTTTTACGTTATATATAATGTATAGAAAAGCCAACCCACCGTTAA
Organism: Clostridia bacterium; assembly: GCA_017533005.1. Taxonomy (GTDB): domain Bacteria; phylum Bacillota; class Clostridia; order Christensenellales; family DTU072; genus RGIG6449. Next base: position 7,454 of record JAFXIQ010000045.1, read on the forward strand.
ATTTATCACTTGATTTCAAAGCTTCTAAAGAAAAATACAAAGAAATCTTAAATATCTCTTTGCCGATAACCATAGGTGGTATCGTTTTCCCACTTACGCAAATGATAGATAGTTTTGCCGTCGTAAATATACTGTCGAGAAGTATACAAACGGGGCTCGCAACTTCCTATTACGGTCTGTATAGTGGTTGCGTTAGCTCGCTGATAAACTTACCTATTGTTATAGGCTTGTCGTTAGGAGTGGCGGTAGTCCCGCATTTATCACAGAGCAAAGCTTCTCACGACCTATATTCCATCAAAAAAAAGACCACTACCGCGATAAAAATATCGTTGATAATAGGCGTACCGTTTGCGGTACTGTTTTTTGTAGCGCCCGATAGTCTGTTAGGTTTACTATACTCCAATTTATCTCGTATGGAATTGTCTGTTGCAACTAGATTATTGCGAATATCTTCGATAACTGTAATTTTTTTATCGGTAAATCAAATTTCAACGTCGGTTTTACAAGGTTTGAATTTTACGAAATTAGCCCTAAAAAATACCGTAGTGACGGGTATTTGCAAGGTTATTTGCGATGTGATTATGCTGTTTATTTTCGGTATAGACGGCGTTGCATACTCATCGGTTGTGAGTTATGCACTAGGAAGCCTTTTGAACCTAGTTTCTATCACGCAAATTATGGGAAGAGCGCAAGAGCTTGTTAAAAATACTAGCGTTATCGCGCTTGTTAGTGGTATAATGGGTATAATGATTTACGCCGTTAGTAGAGTAGGCGCGATATGGCTAACGATGAGCGCGATAGCGGTATTCGGAGTGGGCTATCTTTTTACGGTCGTAATGAGCAACGTTTTTACGGAAGAAGAAGTCGTTTCATTGCCAATGGGCAAGAAAATCGCCACGATAAGAAGACGAATAAGGAGAAAATCTTAATGGCATCTTATACATATTTAGAAGCACAAGACTTTTTAATGCGCAAAGTCGCAAATTTTGAAAGAAACCTAGCAATTATCATTGATAAAATTGATGAAGAAAGCTTAAAAGCAGTCAAAGAAAAGCTTATTTTCAACTTTGGAGAAGAAGAAAAGGTTGTAGTTGAGAATGATGGTAAATTGGAAGAAATCGCCGTTAAAGATATAGAAAAAGCACAAAAAATCACCGTAAATCCCGCTAGTTTTACAGAGAGAAAATCTTTCACGTTTGGAGATTTATTAGAAATCATTCGTAGACTTCGTGACCCTGACGGTTGTCCTTGGGATAGAGCGCAAACCAACGAAAGCATAAGAAATAATGCTATAGAAGAAGCTTATGAATTGGCAGAGGCTGTCGACTTAAAAGACCGTGAAAAAATGGTAGAAGAGAGTGGCGACGTTTTATTGCAAGGTTTATTCCACGCATCTATCGCAGAAGAAGAAGGATTTTTCACGCCTATAGACGTATTGAATGGAATTTGCTACAAACTAGTATCCAGACATACGCATATTTTCGGCGCAAACAAAGCAAACAATCCCGAAGACGCACTTAAGTTTTGGGAACAAGCTAAAGCCGTTGAAAAGTCGCAAAAATCTATTGCAGATAAAATCGACAGCGTACCTGTTACTTTTGGTGCGCTAATGAAAGCTAACAAAGTACAAAAAATCATTAAGAAAACGGGATTCGATTTCGCGAATGTAGAAGACGCGGAGAAGAAGATTTTTGAGGAGCTCAACGAGCTTCACGAAGCTGCTACCGATATCGAGAGAGAAAAAGAAGCCGGCGACTTACTATTTGCAGTAGTAAACGTATTGAGAATGCTAGATATCGACCCCGAGCTTGCGCTTTCAGGTAGCACTAATAGATTTGCTAATAGATTTAAGTACGTAGAGAGTAAAGCTAAAGAAATCGGTTTAGTTCTTTGCAAAGAGAATATCGACCGAATGGAAGAATTGTATCAAGAAGCTAAAAAATTTGAAAACTAATGAAAATCGGTAATTTAGAAACAAAGTCCAATTATTTTTTGCCGGCAATAGCAGGGTATAGCGACGTCGCTATGCGCGTTTTGTGCTATCGCTATGGTGCAGGATTATGTTTCACCGAAATGGTTTCTGCAAAAGGCCTATGTTACGGTAGTGAGAATACGAAAGCGCTTCTCGTGACAGACGATAGAGAAGATATTAAAGCGGTTCAACTTTTTGGTAGAGAGCCCGAATTTATCGCTAGAGCAATTAAACATGAAGCCCTAAAAGAGTTTGATATTATCGATTTTAATTTTGGCTGTCCGGTGCCGAAAATCGTAGGTAACGGAGAAGGCTCTGCGATGATGAAGGAGCCTGATTTAGTCAAAAAAGTCATAGAAACGGCAGTAGAAGCGAGCGAAGGAAGGGTTATAACTGCGAAAATTCGCGCAGGGTTCAACAAGGATAGCGTTAACGCAGTAGAAGTTGCTTGCGCGATAGAAGAAGGTGGCGCGAGTATGGTAACCGTTCACGGTAGAACGAGAGATATGTTCTATACGGGAAAAGCTGATTTGAATATAATTAAAAAGGTTAAGGATAGCGTAAAAATTCCCGTTGTAGGTAATGGAGACGTCGTAGACAAAGAGAGCGCGAGTAGAATGTTTGAAGTCACCGGTTGCGACGGCATAGCCATCGCAAGGGGAGCTCTCGGCAGACCGTACGTTTTTGCAGAGCTTCGTGACGAGAGCTCGGCAGTGCAAGTGCTTGAATTGCTGAAAGAGCAAGCCTTGATGCTTGCTAAAGTTATGCCTGAGCGAATTGCCGTTAATAATATGAAAAAACATATCGCTTTTTATATGAAAGGCATAAGAAACGGCAAAGATGTCAAGCTAAAAGCCTTTCAAGCCAAAAACCTTGACGATATTTTATCTTTATCATTGATAGAATAAGCATTGAGAGCACTCGAGTACGAGTGCTTATATTTTTTGAATGGGTAAGTTTTTCGTAGTTTTTCGTAAAAAATCGAAAAAAATATTATATTTTATATTGCTATTAAGCACTTAAAGTGTTATAATAATCGAGATGGATTTACCATTAAAAGGCAAAAATTTATTTTATCTTAATATAATAGGAGAACAAAATGAACAAAAAAACAATCAAAGATGTCAATGTAAAAGGCAAAAAATGTTTAGTTCGCGTAGACTTGAACGTTCCCATGAAGAATGGCGTTATCACCGACGAAAACCGTATTAACGGCGCTCTTCCCACAATCAAATACCTTATGGAACAAGGCGCAAAGGTTATTCTATGTTCACACATGGGTAAACCCCACAACATCTTCACAGAAGGTTTCGGTCTAACCAAAAAAGAAAAGAAAGCAGTTGCAGCTCTTCCCGCAGAAGAACAAGCAGCAGAAACAGCTAAACTTCTAGAAAAAGCAAAAGGCGACCAAGCTAAATTTACTTTGAAGCCCGTTGCAGATAGACTCAACGAACTACTAGGTGGAAAAGTTACTTTTGCAACCGATATCGTTGGCGAAGATGCACACGCAAAAGTTGCAGCTATGAAAGACGGAGAAGTTGTTCTTCTTGAAAATACTCGTTTCGATGCAGGCGAAGAAAAGAACAGTGAAGCTCTTTGTAAAGCTCTTGCAGATTTCTGTGAAGTATACGTTAACGACGCATTCGGAACAGCTCACCGTGCACACGCAACCACAGCAGGTGTAGCTCTATACGGATACGCTCCCGTTGCAGTTGCAGGTTTCCTAATTGGCAAAGAACTCGACGTTATGGGTGGCGCACTAGAGAACCCCGACAGACCTTTCGTTGCAATCCTAGGTGGTGCAAAAGTTAGCGACAAGATTGGCGTTATCAACAACCTTATCGACAAAGTTGACACTCTAATTATCGGTGGTGGTATGGCATATACCTTCTTCGTAGCACAAGGCAGAAAAGTAGCAGACAGCCTAGTAGAACTAGATAAAGTCGACCTAGCAAAAGAACTTCTTGCAAAGGCAGAGGCAAAAGGCGTTAAGATGCTTCTTCCTATCGATACAGTTCTTGCAGACAAATTTGCAGAAGACGCTAACACCCAAGTTATTGGTAACGTAGACTTCCCCGCAGGTTGGCAAGGTCTTGACATTGGTCCTAAATCACAAGAGCTATTTGCAGACGCAGTTAAGTCGGCAAAGACGGTTATTTGGAACGGACCTATGGGCGTATTCGAATTCGCAGCATTTGCAGAAGGTACAAAAGCCGTTGCTAGAGCTCTTGCAGCAACCGATGCTACGACCATTATCGGTGGTGGCGACAGCGCAGCAGCAGTAGCACAACTCGGTTTTGCAGACAAGATGAGCCACATTTCAACCGGTGGTGGAGCATCTCTCGAATTCCTAGAGGGCAAAGTTCTTCCCGGTGTCGATTGCTTAAACAACAAATAATTTCCTATAATACAAAAAAGATAAAAGGAGAAATAAAAATGAAAAGAGATATTATCGCAGGAAACTGGAAAATGAACAACACACAAGCTGGAACCAAGGCTCTTATCAAAGACCTAGCTCCTCTAGTAGCAGACGCTACTTGTGAAGTAGTTATTTGCGTTCCTTTCACCGACATTGAAGTAGCTCGCAAAGCTATTCGTGGCACAAACATCAAACTTGGCGCACAAAACGTTCACTGGGCACCCAAAGGCGCATTTACAGGTGAAATAAGTGCAGAAATGCTTAAAGAACTCAAAGTTGAATACGTTATCATTGGTCACAGCGAAAGAAGACAATATTTCGGAGAAACCGATGCATCTGTTAACGCTCGTACAAAAGCTGCTCTACTCGGCGGACTTAAAGTTATCCTTTGCGTAGGCGAAACTCTAGAAGAAAGAGAATCTGGCAAGACTGCAGAAGTAGTTATCCGTCAAATTAACGGTGGTCTAGAAGGTATCGAAAAAGCTGACCTTAAGAAAATCGTTGTTGCTTACGAACCCGTATGGGCTATCGGCACAGGCAAAACTGCAACCGCTCAAGAAGCTAACGACACAATCGCTATTATCCGTAAAGCAGTTCGTAAACTATACGGCAAGACCGCAGCTAACGCACTACGTATCCAATACGGTGGCTCAATGAACGCAAAGAACGCATCAGAACTCATGGCTATGCCCGAAATCGACGGTGGCCTAATCGGTGGCGCATCTTTGAAAGCTCCTGACTTCGCAGCAGTTGTTCACTACAACAAATAATTAATTGAATATATTCGCTAACGGAAGGGCTACAACCCTTCCGTTTCGTGTGATTAAAGGTAAATAATATGGATAGACAAATAGTTTTAGTAGTAATGGACGGTATAGGCAAAACGTCTACGGGTATAGGCGACGCCGTTGCCGATTCTCGTACCCCTAACCTTGACAAACTTCTCAAAGAATGCCCACACACTTATTTGAAAGCTCACGGCACGGCAGTAGGACTACCTTCCGACGACGATATGGGTAACAGCGAAGTTGGTCATAACGCTCTAGGTTGTGGTCAAGTTTATTCACAAGGCGCCAAGCTAGTTAACGAAAACATAGTTTCAGGCAAGCTTTTCGACAGCAAAACTTGGAAAGACTTAAGTGCTAACTGCCTAGCTAACGATTCAACGATGCACTTTATCGGTCTACTTTCAGACGGCAACGTACACTCCAATATAAGCCACCTTATCGCTCTAATTAAGGGCGCAAAAGAAGCAGGTGTTAAGAGTGCTCGCGCTCACGTTCTTCTCGACGGAAGAGACGTTCCTGCAACTTCAGCTCTCGTTTACGTAGAAATGCTCGAGAACGCGTTGAAAGAGCTAAACGATGCTACTTTCGATGCAAAAATCGCATCAGGCGGTGGCAGAATGAAGATAACTATGGACCGTTACAAAGCTAACTGGGATATGGTTAAAAAGGCTTCTACACCCACGTTTACGGTGAAGGTAGACAATTCACTTCAGCAACCGAAGCAATCGAAACCTTTAGACAAGAAACCCCCGGTATTATCGACCAAGATTTAGGTGCTTTCGTTATCGCTGAAAACGGTGCCCCCGTAGGCGCAATGAAGGACGGCGACTCCGTAATTCTATTCAATTTCCGTGGCGATAGAGCTATTGAAATTTCAGAAGCTTTCGATGCAAAAGAATTTACGGCTTTCGATAGGGGAAATATGCCTAAAGTTATGTATGCAGGTATGCTTCAATACGACGGAGACCTTAATATTCCCGAAAAATTCCTTGTTGAACCACCTTGCATTACCAATACTTTGAGTGAATTCCTAGTCAAAAACGGCGTAAATCAATTCGCAGTATCCGAAACTCAAAAATATGGGCACGTAACCTATTTCTGGAACGGAAACAGAAGTGAAAAGTTCAGCGAAACGCTCGAAACTTTTATGGAAATCCCATCAGATAAGGTTTCTTACGATGAAAGACCTTGGATGAAGAGCGCAGAAGTTACCGATGCAGTTATAGAAGCAGTTGAAAGCAATAAATACGGATTTATCCGTTGCAATTATCCAAATGGCGATATGGTAGGACATACTGGTAGCTACGAAGCAACCGTCATAGCAGTAGAAGCAGTTGACCTAGCACTAGGAAGACTACTACCCGTTATCGACAAGAACAACGCCGTTCTCGTAATCACCGCAGACCACGGTAACGCAGACGAAATGCTCGAGAAAAACAAGAAGGGCGCATTAGCAGTTAGAACGGCTCACAGCCTTAACCCCGTTCCATTTATCATCTACGGCGCAGACGTAGAGATAAAAGATGGTAAATTCGGACTATCTAACGTTGCTTCAACCGTTGCAAAACTAATGGGACTTGAAGCTCCTGAATGCTGGGATGAAGCTATAATCAAATAGAAAATTTCGGTTAAAATTCACTAGAATTTATTAACCTGAAAAGATTAAAAATTTATAGCAATTTAAAGAAAAGTAGGCACCTGTGCCTACTTTTCTTTAAATTGCACGCGCGCGCAGGCGGGCGCTCGATTAAAATTTTATATAATAAGAAAATCGCGAGCAAAATTTTATATAATAAAAATCGTGTGAATAAAATATTATATAAGTAATTTGCGCATTTCTATATTTTTGAGTATTTTATTTAAAAATAAAATCAGCCTTGGTGTTGACTATCACACAATAGTGTGATATAGTAGTAAAGATGACTTTGTGCGCTTTTTTGGCGTGCAATAAAGCTTAACTTTTACGAGGAAGAGGAATGATTAAACTTCTTAAAAACATCAAACCTATAGCTTGGATGTTAGTGCTCATAATCGTATTAGTTACCGGTCAAGCTATCTCCGAATTGTATCTCCCACAAAAGATGTCGGAAATTATTGACGAAGGTATCTTTATCGATTACGAACCACTCTACAAGCATGAAGAGATGGATAAGCCAAGTAGCATTAGTGGCGTTGATTCTGAAAAAACGCTCAAAGGCTACGATTCGGACAAAATTCCTGTCTTTGAAATGAAAGACGGCTTTTCTACCTATGATTTGCGTGCCGTTATCGAGGAAAACGAGGGCATCCCAGATTTGGGTATTAACTTCCGTGATATTCCAATTAAAGACAGCAAACAACTTTTTGATACGGTTATAACTCCTTTTGTGGACGGATTAAAACCTTATCAAGCGGAAGGTCGTGAATTTAACGACTTAAGCCTTGAAGAAAAAATTCAAGTTATTAGAGTTATCAACTCGCTCATTATCTGCGACGTTGACCCCGTAAACAATGCGGTTTTAAGCAGTGAATCTATAGAAATTTCCTCAACAGATGACGACCATATCACAATCAACACTCTTTTAGACGTTGACAATAACGAAGAAGAAGATGCAATGTCGAACAAGAACAACCGTAAAATTTTGACGGCTTGTATCGATTGTATGAAACATTCGAGATACGGAAATCTCGCTCCTATTCCGATTGACAAAGACGGCAATAGAATTGCTACCGATGAATACGGTCAAGCAATCGAACAAAATAAATTACGCTACGTTTATTCCGACGAAGACGAAAATGAAGTCGAAACGGCAAAAGAAAGCTTTACCGGAAGACCCGACGAGCTACCCGACTACGAAACCATTATTTGTAACAACGTTCTTGGTTTCTCATATAAATTCGTAGGGGATAAGTGGCCGGCAGACGCTAACGGTGCAACAAACCTCGGTATCACCGACCAAAGAGCACAACAAATTGCTAACTCCTATAACTCCAATATCTTGATTAAAGAACTCCTTACGGACAACAAGAAAAAGTTCTCCGAAGAAAAGATTACCGAGTTAAGCGTTCAAATCGAAAATATGATAATTTGGTATGAGAGCGACGACGAACTCATACTTCTAGAAGACCTACTAAAATACAAAAACCGTTCTGCAAAAGCCATTGAAAAACGTATAGACCAGTATTACACTGCAGGCGAAGGCGATATTGCAAGCAAGAAAGAAATTCTTGAAAGCGGTTGGAAGAAATTCTGGATTAAGCTAGGTAACTACCTAACTTTATCCCCAACGGGTACGCAAAAAGAAACCGGAAAAGTCGTAAGCTTCAAGACGGCTAAAGACGTTATGCTACCTAACGGAGAAACCAAACAAACGAGCGATATGACATTCATTCTTACGCGTGGTGGTTATATGTTATTGCTCACGGTATGTGCTTGTACCTGCGCAATAGCTGCTGCATTCTTCAGCGCAAAGCTGGCATCGGAATTCGCTGCAAAAGTCAGAAGTTTGGTTTTCGGCAAGGTAGAAACCTTCTCTATTGCAGAAATAGACCACTTCTCAACGGCAAGTTTGATTACGCGTTCAACGAACGATATCAACCAAATTCAGCACGTAACCTTGATGACGTTAAGAACCGGACTAATCGCACCGATTACGCTAATTGGTGGCTTCATAATGTCGGCAGAGAAGTCGTTCTATATGACGTCGGTTATCTTCTACGACTTGCCAATTTTGATTATTGCTTCACTAGTAGCAGGTAAAGTAGTTTATCCGTTATTCCAAGTTATCCAACAAAAAGTCGACAGACTAACGTTAGTTGCGCGTGAAGGACTCACGGGTATCCGCGTCGTACGTGCATTTAACAAACAAGCTACCGAAAACGAAAAGTTCGACGAAGTCAACGAAAGCTTAACGAAGACTGCAGTCGTAGTTAACAAGTGGTGTGCAGTTCTTGCTCCACTAATTTCCGTCGTTATGAACTGCTCGATGGTCGGTGTCGTTTGGCGTGCTAGCCAACAAATAGCAGGTACCGTTGATAAGGGTGACGTTAATGTCGGCGATATGATGGCAGTTATCCAATATATGACGCAAATCATGCTCGCGTTAGTTATGGTTGCTACGGTTATCCTACTCATTCCTAGAGCTATTGCATCGGCAAAACGTATAAACGAAGTACTAGAAACCGAACTATCCTTAACCGATTCCGATACACCTAATACGAATTATACCGCAGTAGGTACGGTTGAATTTAGAAACGTAAACTTCAAATTCTCCGAAAAAGCTGAAAAGAATATTTTGACGGATATCGACTTCACAGCAAGAAAGGGCGAAGTTACTGCGATAGTAGGTGGTACGGGCTCCGGTAAGAGTGCAGTAATCAACCTTATCCCGCGTTTCTACGACGTTATGGAAGGCGAAGTTCTCGTAGACGGCGTAAACGTTAAAGAAATTCCTATTAAAGAACTCCGTGAAAAGATTGGCTTCGTTCCACAACGTTCGGTGCTTTTCTCGGGAACTATTAGAGATAACCTTTGCTACGGTAAAGAAGACGCTACAAATGAAGAAATTTGGGAAGCACTAGAAATAGCACAAAGCGATACCTTCGTTCGCGACAAAGAAAACGGTATCGAAACCCGTGTTGAACAAGGTGGTGGCAACTTCTCTGGTGGTCAAAAACAAAGACTTGCTATTGCACGTGCTATCATTAGAAAACCCGAAGTGCTTATTTTCGACGACAGCTTCTCGGCACTTGACTTTAGAACGGATAAGAACTTAAGAGCTGCGTTAAAGAAGATTACTAAAGACAGCGCGACTATCATAGTTGCACAAAGAATAGGTACTATTATGGATGCCGACAACATCATCGTTCTTGACGAAGGTAAGATTGTTGGCCAAGGCAAACACGAATATTTGATTAAAGAATGCAAACTATATCGTGATATTGCGCTATCACAAATGAGCGAGGAGGAACTTGGACTATGAGTGACGAATCATTGAAAAAAGCTCAACAAGCTCAACCCGCCGGTTTAGACCTAGGTAAGGCTCTAGGCGTAGGTGGCCCTGAAATTACCGAAGTTGATAAGGCGAAGAACTTCAAGGGAACGGTCGTCCGTTTGATTAAATATCTTAAACCTCAATACCCAATGCTACTCGCTATGATGCTAGTCGCTGCAGCCGGTGCTTGGTTCGGTATTTGGGTTCCGGATATTATGAAAAAAGTTACGGACTGCCTAGTTGATAGTATTCAATACTTCACGGATATTTCGCCTGAAGGTACTAACCAACTATACACCTACATAGCTCCGGTTTTGTGGACGTGTGCTGCACTATACGTCTTGAACGCTTTACTATCGTTCACTAGTGGTATGATTGCTGCTATTATGAGCCAAAAGGTCGTTCGCCGTATGCGTGAAGACGTTAAGAGAAAACTAGACAAAGTTCCGCTATCATACTTCGATGGAACGCCTCTAGGCGACATTCTATCGAGATTTACCATCGATATCGAAATGATTTCTCTAACGCTTCAAGATAGCATTAACCAAATTATAACGGGTGTTATGACGGTCGTAGGTATTATGGTTATGATGATTAGAATAGACTGGCTATTATCAATCATCGCTATCGTTAGCCTTCCTTGCTTGTTGCTAGTTTCTTCTGTTATCGTTAAGAAATCACAAATTGAATTCTCTCGCCAACAACAAAGAATAGGTGAACTTAACGGTCACATCGAAGAAATGTACACCGGTCATAGAGTTATTAAACTCTACAACCACGAAGAAGAAAGTATCGAAGACTACGAAAAGATTAATAAAGAACTAAAGAAAGCTACAAGACGTTCACAATTCTTGGCAGGCGTAGTACTTCCCGCTATTAAGTTCGTAGACAACCTATGCTACGTTTGTATGTGCGTAGGCGGTGGACTTCGTGCAGGTAGTGGTATTATTACCATAGGTGATATTCAAGCACTACTAACCTATACTAAAAACTTCGCACAACCTATTGAAAACATTTCTAACATCGCTAATACCATTCAATCTTCGGTTGCTGCAGCTGAACGTGTATTCGAAGTATTTGACATAGAAGAGATGGTACCAGACGGCACTGCACAAGTAAATCTAGCAGCTGTTCAAGGTGAAGTTGATATGGAACACGTTAAGTTCTCATACGTCAAAGAAAAACCACTTATTACAGACTTGTCGCTACACGTTAAAGCTGGTGACAGCATAGCAATCGTTGGTCCTACGGGCGCAGGTAAAACCACACTCGTTAACCTATTAATGCGCTTCTACGAGCTAGACGGCGGTAGCATTAAGATTGACGGCGTTGACATAAGAGATTACCCGAGAAACGACCTACGTAGTCTATACGGAATGGTTCTACAAGATACTTGGCTATTCAATGGTACGGTTGCCGATAATATCGCTTATGGTTGCCCGAATGCAACTAGAGAACAAATTGTCGCTGCTGCAAAAGAAGCGTATGCACATTCGTTCATAGAAACGATGGAGAACGGATACGATACTGTTATTAACGAGGACGCGTCCAACATAAGCGCAGGTCAAAAGCAACTACTTACGATTGCACGTGCGATATTAAAGAGCCCGAGAATTATCATTCTTGACGAAGCAACAAGCTCGGTTGATACGAGAACCGAAAAATACATTCAAAGCGCAATGCTCGCTATGATGGAAGGTAAGACGAGCTTCGTTATTGCACACCGTCTATCCACGATTAAGCACGCTCAAGTAATTCTCGTTATGAACCACGGCGACGTCGTTGAACAAGGTAACCACGAAGAGCTTATGGAGAAGAAGGGCTTCTATTACGAACTATACAACTCGCAATTCGCAGGAATAAACGATGAAAATCGTGATGACGACACGAATAGCAGTGGTTCAAAATTCATTCAATCGTAATTCCGTAAAATCAAACGAAAAATCCTAGCAAACGCTAGGATTTTTTTATTGGTTTTTTTCCTAGATAAAGCACTTTTTGATTTCATTAAAATAACACATTTATTTTATAATGTCGTGCATTCCGTTTGTGTTATTGAAAATTGTATGATACAATATACTCGATAACAAAGCGCGTTTGTATAGCGCACGGAGGAATTTAATGCCCACATTTTTTACACAAGTTTTTGAAAATGCATCACCAGTTGCCCCTCTAGGTCTTATCGTTCACGAAAGCGCAAGAGAATTAGGCAAAAAAATCGACGACTATCTAGTTTATTGGTATAACCGCGACGTAGGCAATAAAAACGTTAAATTCAAAAAAGATACCTTTATCATAGATTCAGCTTGCCCTAGATTCACCACCGGTGACGGTAAGGGTATCGTTAACGATAGCGTTAGAGGCGTTGATATTTACATCATTATCGACGTTGGTAACTATAACTGCAAGTACAATCTTTTCGGAAGAGAAAATTGCATGTCTCCAGACGACCACTTCGCAGACCTTAAGAGACTTATCAGCGCTCTAGGTGGTAAGGCTGAACGTATTACCGTTATTATGCCTATGCTTTACGGCGGTAGACAACATAGAAGAAATTCAAGAGAAAGCCTTGACTGCGCTCAAATGCTACAAGAACTATACGCTATGGGTGTTAAAGACATCGTTACTTTCGACGCACACGACCCGAGAGTTCAAAACGCCGTTCCACTTATGGGATTCGATAACTTCTTCGCAACGTACCAAATTATGAAGGCTTTAGTTGCTAAATATCCTGATTTGAGCTTCGACTCTAAAGACTTTATGATTGTTTCTCCGGACGAAGGCGCTATGAACCGTAATATCTACTACGCTTCCGTTCTAGGTGTTGACTTAGGTATGTTCTACAAACGTCGTGACTATACTCAAATCATTAACGGCAGAAACCCCATCGTCGCTCACGAATATATCGGCGTTGACGTTAAGGGTAAGGATATCTTAGTCGCTGATGATATCATCGCAACCGGTGACTCCGTTCTTCGTCTTTGCCGTGAACTAAAAGAAAAGGGCTGTGGTAAGATTTTCTTGACGGCTACTTATACGCTCTTCACGGAAGGCCTAGCTAAATTCGACGCTGCTTATAAAGAAGGTCTATTTACATCGGTTATCGGTACAAACTTAACCTATATCAATGAAGACCTCAAAGACCGTGAATGGTTCCTTTGCGCTGACTGCAGTAAGTATATTTCTTACATCATTTCTTCCTGCAACCAAAACAAGTCGGTTTCACCTCTTCTTGCTTGCGCTGATAGAATCCACGAACTTCTCGCAAAATAATGGACGCGAGACTCACTTTATACACCGAAGGTGATATAAAATTATATTTCAACACTATTTGCTCGGCCGAAAGATGCGAAAATAGCTACAATGCTAATTTCAAAATCGATTACGCCGATGCATTGGTGGGTGTAGCTATCAACGTCACTCCTTCAAAAGTTAGCGTTTGGCGCGTCGTCGATAGCGATATCATTCTCGATTCCCCCGACCTAAAAAATGAATTTTTTACCCTCGATACTTTCCGCGGTAGGGGACAAGGCTCTTTAAGACTCCCACATTTCAACTTGACAATTTTAGAAGAAGGGCTTACAATAGAAATACTTGATAATGGCTTCTACATAGAAGCCGATTGCTTCATGAGTCATGATAATAAAAAATCTAAAACTCATCGTTTAATTTTGAATTGCATCGCTAATTAATTTACCACATAGGAGATATATATGAAAATCGAATGGTTGGGCCACAGCTCATTCAAACTCACCGAATCTACCGGCGTTAGCGTCGTAACAGACCCTTACGACCAAGATAAAGTCGGTATTAAATTCCC
>JAFXIQ010000046.1 GCA_017533005.1 Clostridia bacterium
CGACTAGCTTCTTCTTTGGTATTTAGTCGTAGCGCAGTGAGCCCTTCTCTGTGCCCAGTAAGCCCTACGGGTACGACTGCAACACTCATAAGGTTTTCGCCTATATCGCGTAGGTCACGCAAAGACTTCTTTAAAATTTCTCCGTCGTTCCATTCAGGGACGAGCACGATTTGAGTGTGCATTTTAATACCGTTATCAGCGAATTTCTTAATTAGTTCGAGCTGATTTCTCGACCTTTTCACGCCGAGCAATTTAAGCCTAGTTTCTTCATCCGTTGCGTGGACTGATATGTATAAAGGCGATAATTTATACTCAATTATACGCTCAATTTCGCTGTCTTTAAGGTTTGTGCAAGTGATATACGAGCCACTAGCAAACGACAATCTGTAGTCGTCGTCTTTTACGTATAGCGTGTTTCGCATTCCTTTTGGAAGTTGCGCTACGAAGCAAAAAACACAGTTATTGTGGCAGTTTATCGGGCAGTTTATTTCTAAAGAATCTCCAACGTCAATGCCAATTTCATCATCGAAATACTTTTTCTTAATGGTAAAGTCGATATTTTTACCATCGCGCATAACCGTCAAAACGCACCTATCCTGACCTTCAGCATAAGCTAGGTCGAGAATATCTATTAAGGGCTTGTGGTTGATGGCGACCAACTCGTCGCCTTTTTTTATACCCGCCTTGTCGGCAAGCCCCCTTTTTTGTACACCGATTATTTTAGCCATTAAATTTCCTCGAAATGACGTACTATCTTAACGATTTTCTTACCCCTTATGATGGGCTTACCTTTGGTATCTTTCTTTTCTTCGTAGATACTTTCAGAATCTATAACGCTAATCTCGTATTCGCTGTCTATGACCGCGATGTTGTAGCTGTCTATCGACATCGTAGCAAACGCGACGTGTGCGTTAGTGTTGTAAATATCAATGATTCGTAGGCCTTTTCTACCTCTCTTCATAGGACTAAACTCGCCTACAATAACTTTTTTACCAACGCCCTTGTTGGTAATGAGAGCAATTTCACCAATAGGTAGATATACTTCGTTGCCGTTTTCGTCTATGCTACGTTCGGTAAACGATTGACCTGCATAAACTACTTTTGCGCCGTCGTTTACGTTGATACCGATAACGCCACCGGCAATTCTTCCTTGCAATGGTACTTCATCAGTCATTGCGTTAACGCATTGACCATCGCTCGTTACGAAGTAAACGGTGGAATTCGGGTCTACTATTTCGCCACCGATAACGTGGTCACCGTCAGCGAGTTTCATAACTTGATAGATGTCTTTGCTTACTATATAGTTCTTGAGAAGCGTTCTCTTAATCATACCTTGCTCGGTATAAATGAAGACTTCTTTATCCCCTGCTTCATCGGGAGCAAACGACAAGGTAAACACTGCCTTTTCCTTTTTAGCTTCGGTTGCAGGGAAGAGCGTTGATAGCTTTTCGCCTACTTCTTTCCATAGTTTATCCTTGATAGCGTTTGTGTTTAGCCTATACGCATTACCTTCACTACCGAAAACGATTGCAAGATGTTCGGGTTCAACTTGAGCAATATTCGTAACGAGTCCTGCTAGTCCGTTAGCTTCTGCGTCACGGTTTGCAGCAAGATAACTTCTGCTAGAAATCAACTTAATTGCACCTTCGGTGTCAATGGTTACCACGCAACGCTTTGCAGTACGTTTAGTGGGGTCGAAAGGTTTGACGTCTACTTCTTCAAGGCTACCGATAATGGTGGTTCTACGCTTTGATTTATATTTGTCGCGAATTTCTTCGAGCTCACTACGAACTACGGCGTATTGCTCCTTAGAAGAGCTCAAAATCTTATTATATTTAGCAATTTGTTTTCTTAACTCAGCGAGTTCGTTCTCGAATTTCTTAACGTCAAGTTTGTTAATGCTACCTAGTTGCAATGTAAGGATTGCTTCTGCTTGCGCGTCGGATAATTCAAATCTCTCACGAAGTCCGACTTTAGCCTCTGCCCTTGTCGGTGCGTTCTTGATAATAGCAATGACTTCGTCGATATTTGGCATAATAATGACGTATCCATCGACGATATGCTCACGTTTTTTTGCTGCTGACAAGTCGTATTGCGTTCTCTTGACGATAACTTGTTTTTGGTAGTCAAGGTAGTATTTAAGCATCGGAATGAGCCCGAATAGTTTGGGTTTACCCGCTGCAACTGCTACCATGTTCATATTGTAGTTGCATTGAAGGTCGGTCTTCGCATACAACTCGTTAAGTATTTTAACTGCGTCTTCGCCTTTTTTGAGTCTAATAACAACGCGCATGCCGTTTCTGTCAGACTCGTCGGTAACTTCCACAATACCACCGAAAATCTCTTTCTTCGTATCTTTAAGCGAATAAATTCTCTCGGTAATAGTAACCTTATTTACGCCGTAAGGGAGCTCCGTAATAACGATATTTTGCGTATCTCTATCGGTGTTTTCGATTTCCACTTTACCGCGAAGTACGAATTTACCCCTACCGGTTTCATAGGCGTTCAACATATCTTCGCCTGCAACCAAAAATCCCCCCGTTGGGAAATCGGGGCCCTTTATTATTTGTAGAAGTTCCGGAAGCTTCATTCTCGGCTCGTCAATGAGTGCGATACAGCCGTCGATAACTTCAGTAAGATTGTGAGAAGGTATTTCCGTTGCAAGACCTATCGCGATACCGGACGCGCCGTTGACGAGAATATTCGGGAATCTTCCGGGCAAAACGTCGGGTTCGTCGAGCGTATCATCGAAGTTCTTGTTCATTCTGACGGTGTTTTTATCTATGTCACGTAGAAGTTCGAGCGCAATAGGTTGCATTCTGACTTCGGTGTAACGCATAGCAGCCGCAGGGTCTCCGTCTATTGAACCGAAGTTGCCGTGACCATCGACTAAAGGCATACGTACCGAGAAATCTTGAGCCATACGTACCATAGCTTCGTAAACGGAGCTATCGCCGTGTGGGTGGTATTTACCTAGACATTCACCGACTACACGCGCTGATTTTTTGTAAGGCGTGTTGGGTTTCATACCTAAGGTGTATAGCGTATAAAGTATTCTTCTTTGAACGGGCTTCAAGCCGTCTTCTACTCTCGGAATAGCTCTTTCGAGAATGACGTGCTCGGAATAAATCATCATCGATGCAGGAAGCGCTTGTTCAAGAGGAGTTTCAATAATATTTTCGTTTATATCAAAAGCAATTTGTTTAGCCATCTACTTATCCCCCAAATTTCGTAACAAAGGTATCTTCTTTGTTAAATCTAGCGTTCTCGTTAATAAACTCCTTACGTGGCGCAGGGTCTTTGCCCATAAGTATCGAAATTATATTATCGGCTTCAACGACGTCGTCAACCGTTATGCGCGCGAGCGTGCGTGTCTTAGGGTTGAGCGTGGTTTCCCATAGTTGCTCGGGATTCATTTCACCTAGACCTTTATAGCGTTGCAAGGAATAAGAGCCTTTTATTTCTGCGAGCATTTTTTCTAGCTCGATATCATTGTAAGCGTACTTAATTTCGCCCTTCTTTTCGATTTTGTATAGTGGTGGCATACCGAAATATACGTGACCTTCGCTTATAAGCGGGCGCATATGTCTATAGAAGAACGTCAAAAGCAACGAACGAATATGTTCGCCGTCGTGGTCCGCGTCGGCAAGGATAATAATCTTGTCGTATTTCAAGTTTTTGATATTGAAATCTTTATCGAAGTCGGTTCCTAGCGCATAAATTAGCGTGTTAAATTCTTCATTTTTAATAACTTCAAACTTCTTAACGCCTTCGGTGTTCTTTGGCTTACCACGAAGTGGTAAAACTGCTTGGAAGCTCCTATCTCTACCTTGTTTAGCAGAACCGCCTGCCGAGTCGCCCTCTACAATGAAGAGCTCGTTCTTTTCAGCTTTTCTTCCCGAGCACGCAGCGAATTTACTGCTAATGAGCGCTTGGCTTGTGGTCGCGTTTTTTGAGCGTTGCGCGTCTTTTGCTTTCTTTTGCGCATCGCGAACTTTACTTGCGTCAACACCCACTTTAACTATGTGTGTTGCGATGTCTTTGTTTTTATTTTCTGATAAATATTCCCCTAGCTTTTCGCCGACTATACTTTCTACAATACCCTTTACTTCGGGGTTACCAAGTTTAGTCTTGGTTTGCCCTTCGAATTGGATATTTTGCATTTTGATGCTCAAAATCGCCGTCATACCCTCACGGAAGTCATCGCCGATAAGCGCAGGGTCTTTAGCCTTACGAAGATTGTTCTTTTTGACGTAATCATTCATACATCTCGTAAAAGCTTGCTTGAAACCGGTTTCGTGCGTACCACCTTCGATTGTAGGAATGTTGTTAACGAAAGAAATTACGTTTTCAACTTCGGAATTCGTGTATTGAATAGCGAGTTCCAATTCGAAGTTGTCTTGTTTTGCTTCGATATAAATAACTTTTTCTATCTTTTTTTCTTTTTTCTCATTGACTTTCTTAACGAAGTCGACAAGACCACCCTTATAGAAAAATTCTCTCGAGTAAACGTTGCCTTCGTCGTCTAGTTCGCGTTCATCCGTGAAAATAATTTTAACGCCCTTGTTTAAGTAAGCTAGCTCTTGAAGTCTGTTTTTAATGGTATTTCTATCGAAAATTATGGTTTCAAAAACCTTTGCATCGGGGAAGAAAGTAACTTTCGTACCGCGTTTTTTGGTATTTCCCACTTGTTTCAAAGGGCCTACGGGAATACCACTGCGCATTTTACCGTTAACCATAACGGAATGGAATTCTTGGCAGTATTCTTTTTTATCCTTGAAAACTTCTACTTTACACCATTCGGAAAGCGCGTTAGTAACCGACGCGCCTACGCCGTGCAAACCACCGCTGAACTTATATTCTTCGTTATCGAACTTACCACCGGCGTGAAGCACGGTATAAACGAGTTCGACACCGCTCTTTTTGTGAACGGGGTGAATATCAACAGGGATACCTCTACCATTATCTTCAACGGTAGCAGAGCCGTCTACGTTTATGGTAATACGCAAAGTATCTGCGTAGCCGTTAGCAGCCTCGTCCATTGCGTTATCAACTATTTCCCATAAGATGTGATGAAGACCTTTAATACCGGTAGTGCCGATGTACATACCGGGGCGCAATCTAACAGCGTCTAGTCCCTCTAGAACAACGATATTTTTCGCTTTATAATTATCAGCCATAAATTCTCCTTTGTTCAAAAATCATAATCATAAAATTCCTCCTGAGTGACAATTCTCATTACAACATATTGTACCAAATTATATAATAAAAGTCAATATATTGTGTATACAATAAAATATAAAGTATATTATAAAAATAAAAAACCCTACCGATTCGGTAGAGTGTAAATACTAGCGAGTGCCTAGCTTCCTAATGGCGTCTAAAAATTCCAAATCCAAGCTTTCCGTATCTCTCACGATTATGCTGAGTGGTCGCTCGCGCATAATGTTCATAACCAAATTATAGTTAGCATTTTCCGTAAGTGAAGCTATCTTTAGTTTCACGTCGTCCACGAAGATTTCTAAAGGCTCGCATTCAATTCTTACTTTAGGTGGAGTAGATTTATCAAGGTTAACAAGAAAGGCCGTAAGCTCGTAAACGTCCTCTTCAGTTTCACAATTTTCAAGAAGTTTGCGTGCTAAACTAGCTAACGCTTTCCAACTGTCAATCATCTCGTTAATACGGAAATTCCATATTCCTTCAATATCGAACGTGGTGAAATTTATAAGCGACTTTTCTATCCCTCTCATCTCGTCGTCTAGCTCCACTCCGAGCAAGGCTCCTATAAGCGCATAAAACTCAATACCAACGGTTTCGGCAACCATTATTGAGTTTTTAAGCACCCTATATTTGTAAAACAATGTTATGCTAGACGCGATAATACTCACGATAATTTTTCGCACACACGCCATTTCGCTTGTAATTTCTACGCAAAAAAAGCTCGGTGTTTCGGAGTTTTTTATGGTGATATTAGGATATATAGACAACCTTTCTAGGATATAATTTTTGATAGATTTTTCCTTATTCGGTAACGTAATATAGTATCTAGGCATATACCTTTATTCTATGTTACGTAGCCTTAATTATTCACTACACGCGTATAAAAAAGAAGGCTCCCTCAACGGGAGCCTTCTATATTTTAGGTTAGATTATTTAGCTCTTTCGCCGGTCTTGATGTTGAACGCGAGAGTCTTTTTAACACCTTCGTCAAGGTATTTAATAACGATATACTCATCATCAACGTACTCTGCAGATATAATCATAGCGTTAGATTTAGTGAAGCTTCTCTTTGCTATTTCAAGAGCCTTGTCGTCGTATTTACCCATATCGTCACTAACGAATAGCACGTTGCCGAATAGGTGGTTAACGTCTGCTAGTAGTTCTTTTTGCTCATCGGTAAATACTAGGTTGAAGTCACGTAGGAAGAATACGTCGGGGTCATTTACGAATGCTCTACCATTCAAGTGTCTACGGAAAATCGTGTTGTTGATAGCGTTTTGAGCAGAAGGTAGCTCGTTGTTTAGAGCAAGACCGTTGTAGAATTTACCCTTGTATTTTAGGTCAACGTCACAGCTGATACGGCAAGCATCAACCACGCCGAAAGCCGAACCTAGAGGAACGCCACAGCCAAGGAAGAGCTTATCGCCCACGCATTCACGTAGGAAGTCCATAGCTTCTGCCATAAGTTGACCACGGCTCTTACCGTTTCTTGGGTGAATACATTGACTGTATAGGAAGTCGAGTTTAACCATATCGAATCCCCATTCGTTTAGAATTACGTCGAAGAAATGTTTGATATATTCACGAGCTTCTTCGTTATAAATATCTAGTGTGTAAGCACCGCCCCAAGCGAATACGCCGATTTCGG
The DNA here is from genome assembly GCA_017533005.1 of Clostridia bacterium. Taxonomy (GTDB): domain Bacteria; phylum Bacillota; class Clostridia; order Christensenellales; family DTU072; genus RGIG6449. The sequence continues at coordinate 6,869 of JAFXIQ010000046.1, forward strand.
GTTTGCCGTTTGCGTCCTTGATGAGCCAATCTGGATGTTCTTTAGCGGTACGGCTAACTTTTTGAACGCTCAAAGGTGCAATCCAAATACCTGCGAGCACACCCTTTTCGTGGATTTTATCAGCGATATATTTCATACCGTTCGGGAATTTATCGCAGTAGTCTAGCCAGTCACCAACGAAAGTTTCATAACCGTCGTCGATTTGGAAGATATTAACTTCGTCCTTTGCCCTATCGATACCTTCTAGGTCGCGAAGGATGATATTTTCGTCGATTTTTTGGAAGTAGTTATACCAGCTAGTATATCCTGCTAGATGGTCGATACGTGGTTTTTGAATGTTGAGCATTTCGAAGTACTTATCGAATACTTCGTCGTAATTTCCGACGATTTTAACAACGTTAATAATTTCGTATTGTTTATCAATAACAACGCCTTCTAGTTCCTTACGAACTGCGAAGGTGCCTTTTTTCATATCACATTTGAAGATTGTGAAGCCCGTTCTTTCATTAAGTGAGCCGTAGAATTCCACTTTTGTTTCATTACGGAAGTAGGTATAAGTGAAGCTATGGAAAACGCCTGCTTTTCTTGAATAATCGCCGAAGTAATAGTCGCCTGTAAGTGCAGCGAGTTTAGCAGCTGTAGGAACGAAGTGTGTGATTACGCCGAGACCTTTTTGTTTATCGTCGATAACCATTTCTTTACTTGTAGTCCAAGCTTGATATCCGTTAACGAAGAATCTTTCGCCGGGTTCAGTGTTGTGGGTATAACGAAGCTCGAAATCAATAAGTTCCATTTTTACTTTAGGGGTTAAAAGAAGCTTAACGCCGTCATCGGTAACGGTACCTTCGATATAGTAGTGCTCGTTTTGATAAAGGTCTTCTACGTAAACCTTTCCGTTAACACGATATTTTATGTAAAGTTTGCTCTCTATCATTTGGATATCCTCCGTATTTTTCTTACTCAAATTATTATATCATATATAATAGATATAATCAAGAGTGAATTTTTTAAAAGGTACAGAATATGTTTTATTATGCCTAGAGTGAAGTTCCATTGGAGTTTTTGGTTATTTGCCATAGTGCTCGTAATCTCCGAAAAGTATAGTATGTTCATATGTGCACTTTGCGCGGTAATTATGCACGAATATGCACATGCACACGTAGCGAAGTCACAAGGTTACGTACTTAAAAACTTAACGCTTATGCCATACGGAGCCGTATTGTATGGCGCCGAAAAAATAGCCAAATACGATGCCCTTATCGTGGCAGTGGCAGGCCCGTTGTTTAATGTATTTCTTGCGATACTAACTGTCGCTTGTTGGTGGCTTTTCCCCGAGTGTTACGCCTATACTTTGAACTTCTTTAGAGCGAATATAGCTATTGCGACGTTCAACCTTTTGCCGTGCTATCCATTGGATGGTGCTCGAATGATTTTAGCAATATCAAAGCACCCTTCGCGCACACTGCGTGTGTTAAGAATAATGGGGATAGTGCTATCGTGCGCATTTTTAACCCTATACGTAATTAGTCTTTTCTACAGCGTAAATTATACGCTCGGCGTTATAAGCGTAATGCTACTATCATCATCGATAAACGGTACTGAAAAAGAGCGTTATTTACATATCGCAGAATGCGTACCTTTCCTAAAAGACACCACTCACCCTATAGAAAAAGCCACTCTTTATGTCAGCAAAAATTTAGCGCTAATGCGCCTTCTAAAACATATAAAATCAAATAAAATAGTGAGCTTCGTAGTGCTAGATGACGAGCTAAAAGAGCTTGCAAAAATAAGCGAAAAAGACCTGTCGGAATTATGCTTACGTTACCCCTTAACTAGCACTATAGAAAGCGTTATATCAAATACGTCTACAAAGTTTTTGCTCCAAGAAACCTATCGGCAGTGAACTCGATTTTACCTTCGTATTCTCCACGCGAATTTACACCAATATCTATGTTTAGGCAACCTTTATTTACAATAAAGTACGCTGAAATGACACTTTCTATATCAGAGCCAATCAAAGATATAGCTCCTTCTGGAATGCTTTTCGCGTCGCAAAGCGCGTTCTCAAATCTCTTATATAATTCATCTTTTTTTATTATCTTTTTCACAATAACCACCTTCTTTTTTGGGTGAAGTCGTATACGTCTTTCGTACGCCCCATTATGTAGTCAACTAGCGAAATATACGCGCGACGAGCAAGGTTTCTTTTAGAAGTATTCGCTAAAGTAAATAAGGTAATGTCATCATCTTCAGGTACCACTCCAACGAGTGCAACACGCATGAGTCTAGATATACTTTCAGGAGTTAAGGTTTCCCCTTTTTTCACCAAATCTAATCGCACGCGGTTGACTACTAGTCGAAGGTTTTTAATTGAATAGGTAGATAGCAAAGCGCATACTTTATCAGCATCTCTAACTGCGCTTATATGCGGAGTGGTTACTATGATAGCTTCTTTTGCCGCCGACACAGCCCTATGAAATCCCCCGTCTATTCCCGCAGGGCAATCAATAAGAACGTAGTCGAAAACGTCGGCAAGCTCGTCTATAACTTTCATAAATTTCGTGCTATTTAACTTGTCTAGGCCTATTCCTTTCGGTGACGGAAGCAGGTATAACGTGTCTATATAATCATCACGCACGAGCGCGTCTTTTAGTCGCACTTTACCGAGCGCTACTTCCATTAAATCGTATTTAACTTTCTTCTCTAGCCCTAGCGCAACGTCAAGGTTATTGAGCCCGATATCCGCGTCAACAAGCACCACTCGTTCGCCCCTTATAGCGAGTTCCACTCCCACGTTAGCAACAACCGTAGACTTCCCTACGCCCCCTTTTCCGCTAGTAAAAACGATACGCCTTCCATTCATAAAACCCTCACCTAATTCTAACAAATTAAGCTGATGTAAAACTGTCGTAAATTATCCCTTTATGTCTTATTAAAAAGAAAAGGCAACGGATAAAGTGCTTATCCCATAGGGATTTTTATAAACATTATATAATTGCACTTTCAAGCGGAGAAAAATCGGATTCCATTACGGGGTCTGATTTTTTTGTTTAACTCTCGTTATTAAATGGCGAGAGTTTTCTTTATACAATCTTAATGCCGACGAGAAAAATCATAACGTATTCTTTATAAAAAATATAGTACAATAATTAGCGAAGAAAGATATTCTAGAGGTGCGTTTATGGAAGTTAAAACAAAATTCAAATTATCTTCCTTTCATATTATTTTACTCGGTTTTGCAGCAGTAATTTTTATTGGAGCATTTTTGCTTTGCCTTCCTATATCAAGTAAATCGAGCGAATGGACTTCCTTTATTGATTCTTTGTTTACGTCAACGTCAGCCGTATGCGTGACGGGACTCGTTGTTTTTGATACGGCAACGCATTGGACGATTTTTGGGCAAATAATAATATTGATTTTAATCCAAATCGGTGGTATGGGTATTGTAACGGTAGCGATATCGTTTGCGCTACTTTC
>JAFXIQ010000047.1 GCA_017533005.1 Clostridia bacterium
ATGATTAAGATGGAAGCTACGAGAGAAGTTTCTAAGCGTGAAAAAATCGTTTTCCCCATCATGGTTACGATTTTCGCTTGCCTACTACTCCCATCAGTCGCTCCACTACTCGGTTGCTTAATGTTCGGTAACTTGCTAAAAGAATGTGGTGTTGCAGAAAGACTAAACGACACCGCTCAAAACGCACTAATGAACATCGTTACGTTGTTCCTAGGAATTTCCGTAGGTGCAACGGCACAAGCTTCCACCTTCCTAAAACTAGACACCATCCTAATCGTTGTTCTCGGTCTATTCGCATTCTGCTTGTCAACGACCGGTGGTCTTCTATTCGGAAAACTTATGTGCTGGTTAACAAAGGGCAAAATCAACCCGCTTATCGGTTCGGCAGGCGTTTCTGCAGTTCCTATGGCAGCACGTGTTGCTCATACGGAAGGTCTTAAAGCTAACCCCGAAAACTATATGCTCATGCACGCTATGGGTCCCAACGTCGCAGGCGTTATCGGTAGCGCTGTTGCAGCAGGTATTTTGATGGCTGTATTCGGTGGCTAATATCAAACAAAACAAAGAAAAAGCAACTCGTTGAGAGTTGCTTTTTTTATTGTCTTTTAATCAAAATAAATAGGCGAACATAAGGCGTAGACTAACGGTGGTAGCTTCTTAAATCCTTGTCCCGGTAGCATTATTGACAGCATTACGTCTAGAATAAATTTATGAATAAAATTAGGCTTATACGTAACTTCTGCTCGCAAGTAGCCCGCTCTTCTTACGTCGACGTCGAAGGTATAATCTCCACCCTTTTTCGCCTTGTATTCAAGCACTACACCGTCGTTATCAATAACTCTTAACGTGTGACCTTTGTGAAGCTTTTTGACGGTTATAGTTGCCGTATTTGCACCGGTAAACTCAAGCGTATCGCCAATCATTTTACCATCGCTCTCAATACTTATAAAGGTGTCGTTTGCTCGCTCACTAACCGACGTGCGACCTTTTCTAATTCCTTCTAGCAGGTCTTCTTTAGATGCGCCTTCGCTATAAATATACGTTGCAGGAAGTCCTAAAAAGTTGGTAACAACGTAATCTCTATGATAGTCGCTACCACCTACCATAGGTAGTTTTCTTCCCTTTTTGAGCTCGTTATCCCACCACTCTATTGCGCGTAGATTATCGGGGCGCATAGGGCCACTCCATGCTTCTACAGAGTTAAGGTTGAAGCCTTCTTTTTGCCAACGCCAAGGGCATTTCATACAGTTAGGATGATTGATAGAAATCAATGCGCCATTCTTTTCTGCTTGCTCTCTGAGCTCGCACCATTCTTCAAATGTATTCACGGCATAGGTTCCCGAAAACGGCTTTTTAAGCCCCCAAAAGTTGGAATGTCCGTTATCATAGGTAATCTCTATTCCGTCCACCATAGTTAGCCCTTTTTCACTGGGAAGCTCCCCTATAACGGTTCTATTATGGTCGGTTATGAATAGATACTCTAGTCCGTTTTTCACGGCTTTTTTTGCTAGTTCTTCGTATCTATATTTGCCGTCGCTGTGTACGGAATGCACGTGCGTGTCACCTGCTCTCCAACGTGCTTCTTTTTCATACAATCGAACTGTTAACTCTACGCTTACTTCATCGGTTAGAATTCTGCCTATACCTATAACTGCATACCACGTTCCGGGAACAAGCACCCTACGGTCGAAACCATCTGTGGAATAATTAGGAGATATCGTAAGCTTACGAATCTGTGAGCCACGAGTTCCAACGTCGTTGCCTTCATTGTCAAGAATTGCAAGGTTGATTTGATTTCGCCAAGTGCCGGTTTCCGGACGCTCTGGGGAATAAGAATATTCGACTTCCATTTTCTCAATTCCTTCGGGAATTTCAAAGGGAAATCTTGTAAAGACTTGCGTATCTTTATTAACGATGATTTCGTACTTGTTCTCTATCATTTGTATGCTCCTTGGCTTTATCCTAACGTATTTAAAAGTTTACTTCGTGGGGTTATGTGCGTGCCCTTTCGTATAAGCACCTTGCGCGTTGCAAGCGTAGTCTTCTCTACTCAAGATTTCCACCCTTATTGGATTTACATCGTAATCTGCTTTTAGTGGGGTATTGTTATAAATCTCGAATTGGCATTGGCGTGGGCGCACTCTGCGTATTACGAAGGCTCTTCCCGCATAGTCCGTTAGTCGAGCAACGCTCTTACCTTTACAACGCGCGCAGTCGTGTCCGTACGGACAATAACATAACGTCATTACCTTTAAGTCGCCTTCATTGATTGCAAAAAGTTTCGCGTTGGGTAACGCTCTTTGAATCTTATTCGCTTCGCCATTTGTGAGTTCAACGGATAAGGCTATTCTCGATGCACGCTCACTCCATAGTGAAGCCGTAATCGTATTGAAAACGTTAAGCCCCGTACCAACGAACAACGGCTTGTCGTAACGCTCTGCAATCGCGACGCCCGAAATACCATCGGCATAAACGCCGTCGAAAACATTAACGCATTCACTAATAACTTGCTCGTCGTCCTTTGTCAAAAACGCGGGTACGTATAAATATTTCTCTACGCCCTTATTGCTATCTAAAAATTCCTTTAGTCCCACATTGTTTACATCGTAATTCTCCGGCGCATAAATAACTATATCGGCATCTTTCACCTGCGTGGTCTTCGCAGTAATAACCACCTTTTCTCGAAGCGTTTCAACGTCACTGTTATCTTTATCTAAAGGCGTATCGTAGTCGATATACACTTCTCGTTTTTCGTGCCCGACTAGATTATCGGCAAGCTCCTTTAACGCACGTCTACGTAGCGCGTTAAGCGAAGATTTTCTTATAAAAACAGCACTCTTTTCTCTGTACTCTAGCGCTGTTAAATTGAACGGTAAATCATCTACTTTATTCAAGTTGTCGATGAGTTCACTCTCGGTTAAAGCGTGGCTTTTTGCTCCGTCAAGAAGCTCTTCTGAATATACTATAGCTTGCCTTCCATTCGCTTCCAAAAGTATTGTAAGTGGCATATTCGTAGCTCCGAAAACACACGCCGAAAAGTCGATTTTTCTCGTGACTTTTTCTAGTCTTTCTTGAAGTTCTACGTCCGTTGTGAGCATTACCAAGTCGTTTGCTTTTACGTCTTGATTAGTGGTTAAAACAAATCCCGTCTTGGTTAAATTCTCTTCTCTATACTCCGTTCCACCTACTTCACGACCGTTTCTTAAAAACTTAAATCCGTCGCCAACTCTTGGTTTTAGGCTACTTTTAACTTCTATACGGCTACCCATAACGCGACTAACTTTACCAATATTCTCCCCGATATGGTTTTGAACGAGTGGCGTTAAGAACGTCTTGTCTTGCCCGAACGCTAACCCTTTGGTGTAGTTTCCGCGATTATATGCACGCATCAAATCGCTCTTCAAATTACTATCATCTACAGCTTTTTCTATTAAGTTTCTATAGTATCTTACGCTAGCCGCAACGTACTCTTTTCTTCTCATTCTACCTTCGATTTTAAAAGAAGTTACGCCTATGTTTATTAGTTTAAATATTTCTTCTCCAACACATAAATCGGACGTTGAAATGGGATAGCATTCTTCCCCGTCGTCTAGTGTGTACGCCTTTCTACACGGCTGTTTGCATAGACCACGATTTCCGCTGTTTCCACCTGCCAAACTCGACATATAACAGCCACCCGAAAACGACGAACAAAGCGCGCCTTGAATAAAGACTTCGCACTCGATAATTTTAGCGATTTCTTCTATCGTTTTTATCGGGGTTTCGCGAGCGAGTACCACTCTAGAAAAGCCCTTTTCCTTTGCGAATTTCGCACCATCAACCGTGCATACTCCTGCTTGTGTAGATAGGTGCAAAACGATTTCTGGAGCTTTACTCTTGACGTACGCGCCTAGCATTATATCTTGTATGATTATAGCATCTACTTGCGCTTCCCACGCAGTCTTTACGGCAGTAAAAAAGCTCTCAAGCTCACTATCTTTTACGATAGTGTTGAGAGCACAATATACTTTTACACCAAAAAGATGTGCGTAGTAACACGCTTTTTCTAACTCTTCTCTATCAAAATTATCTGCTCCTTTTCTCGCAGAAAACTCTTGAAGCCCCAAATAAACGGCATCTGCGCCATTGTCTATGGCGGTTTTAAAAGTTTCTCTAGATGCAGGAGCAAGGATTTCTATCATTTTCTAGCACGACGCAAAATGTCGCCCTCTTGCACTTCGAACGGAACGTCCATATATAAAATTTCTTGTACGAACTTAGCGTCTTCTACAACGTCGCCCTTTTCGTTTACAACCTTATCGACAACGAACTTTTTATTGAAACTAGCGTTTGGGGAAAGTATTTCAAGCGTATCGCCCTTATAAAATCTATTACGCATTTCTATTTTTGCAACGCCGTTTTCGTAGTCCATAACGTAAGCTATGAATTCGTGGGTGCCACCGTCTTGGTCATCACTATAGCTCACGGTGCTATCGTTTTTGCCAAACGAATAGGCTTCCGTATAAGTTCTGTGCGTGATTTTATTTAGCTCGCCGAGATAGGTTTCTAAATTTTCTATCTTACCATGTAGAACGTATTCGTCGATAGCTCTGCGATAAGCGTTTATGACGGTTGCAAGGTAATATTCACTTTTCATTCTGCCTTCTATCTTGAAAGAAATAATACCGCTATCGACAAGTTTATCAATATGCGTGAGCATATTCAAATCCTTGCTATTCAAAATATAAGTACCACGGTCGTCTTCTTCCATTTCTAAAGGATTGCCTTCTCTAGAAGACTCGGTAATCTTATATTTCCATCTACAAGACTGTACGCATTCGCCACGATTGCCGTCACGAGTCGACAAGTAATTGCTTAACAAACATCTACCACTATAGGAAATACACATGGCTCCGTGAACGAAGGCTTCTAGCTCAACGTCAGGGGTGAATTCGTGAATTTCTTTTACTTCCTCTAGTCGCAATTCTCTAGCAAGCACCACGCGCTCTGCGCCTTGGTTTTTCCAAAATTCAACGGTGTATTTGTTAAGGTTGTTAGCTTGTGTAGAAATATGTATGGGTAGGTTGGGCGCTACTCTCTTACATAGCGAAAAGAAACCAGGGTCGGTTATAAGTACTGCATCCACGCCGATATCTTGTAAGTACTTGAAGTAACGTTCCGCCTCTTCAAAGTCCGAATTTTTTGGGAAGATATTGACGGTAACGTAGAGTTTTTTGCCTCGGTCGTGAGCGTATTTTACGCCTTCGGCGAGTTCATCTAGCTCGAAGTTCCCTGCATATGCACGCAAAGAAAACTTTTTACCACCAACGTATACGGCGTCTGCACCGTATCTAAATGCTACTTTTAATTTGTTAAGACTGCCCGCAGGCGCAAGAAGTTCTAGTTTCATACAATTATTTTGACATAATTCTTAACAAAAATCAACCTATGTGCTATACTTATAGTAATAAATATAACTTTAAGAATTAAAAAATGGAGTAAAAATGTTAGATAAGTTCAAAATTGGGCATTATAGTGACACAGAAAACGGCACCGGCGTTACCGTCATTCTCGCAGAAGACGGCGCAGTAGGAGGCGTTTCGGTTAGAGGCTCCTCCCCTGCCACAAGAGAAACCGACCTATTAAAGAGCGAAAAAACCGTAGAACAAGTTAACGCAGTCGTATTATCAGGTGGCTCGGCATACGGTTTAGAAGCTAGCTGTGGCGTTATGGAATACCTAACCGAAAACAAAAAAGGCTATAACGCAGGCAAATATAACGTCCCCATCGTGGTCGGTGCATCACTATACGACTTGGAATATAAAAACTTTGCATACCCCGATAAAAAAGCCGGCTACGAAGCTTGTAAAAACGCAAAAGTTGCGAACTTCGAAAAAGGCGAAATCGGTGTTGCAACCGGCGCAACAGTAGCAAAAATGTTGGGAATGGATAGCGCAGTAAAAACTACTTTGGGTATCCAAACTTATGTTTTTAACAACCTAGAAGTCGCTGTTATCGTTGGCGTTAACGCTATAGGCGATATCGTAAAAAACGGAGAAATTCTCGCCGGCCTAAAAGGTCCCGACGGCTCGTATCTAGACAGCAAGCGCCTATTATCAGCAGGTGGCACTTCTCTCAAAAACAGCAACACGACGATAGCTTGTGTCATAACAAACGCACGCTTAACAAAGGTTGAAGCGAACATCATAGCCGATATTGCTCACGACGGATACGCTAGAGCATTGAGCCCCGCGCACACACGTTTCGATGGCGATGCGATTTTCGTTATGGCATCAGGCGAAGTTGATTGTGGAATAAACATGCTAACGGCAATCGTTCCCGACCTAGTTGAAAAAGCCGTTCAATCATCTGTAGGTAATACCGAGCCTATCAAAGCTCACGTCAACCCATTCGTTTTTAAACTGTTCAAAAAGTTTATAGGTTAGTTAAAAAAGAGCGCCCTTAGTGGTATTAGCTAAGCGTTTTGCCTTTGTAATACAAAGACAAAACTGGCGATACCGCGATAAATTAGTAAGGTAAATAAGAATTTGACGGAGAATATCAATTATGAGTGATAAACCCATCATTCCCCATCATTGTTTTTTTCAAGGTTGTTACAATCCCGCCTATGAAGAAGAAATACGTAAAACAAAAGAAATGTGCTACCGTTATAACCAGCTTTGCCCCAACGATTATGAAGCACAGCAGTTAATACTTCAAAAGCTTTTGGGGAAGATGGGAAAAGACGTAATGATTGTACCGCCGTTTTGGTGTGATTATGGTTATCACATAACTATCGGCGATAGTTTTTATGCTAATCACAATTTGATTATTCAGGACGGCGCCGGCGTTAGCTTTGGAGATAACGTATTTATTGCGCCTAACTGTTGCTTTACAACGGCGGAACACGCCATTGATCCCGAAATGAGAAAAGCGGGTGTAGAGATAGCAAAGCCGATAAAGATAGGAAATAACGTATGGATAGGTGCCGGCTGCACCCTTCTTGCAGGAGTAGAAATCGGTGACAATACTGTAATAGGAGCGGGAAGCGTCGTTACAAAATCTATACCCGGTAACGTAGTGGCTGTTGGTGTTCCTTGTAAGGTATTAAGAGAAATAACAGTGAAAGATAAAACGACTTATCCAATTCACAGCGAATTAATCCTGAAATAACAACCATTTCGTCAAATTCCAATTTATCAAACAGTAAAACAAACCCCGACAGACCTAAAAATCTGTCGGGGTTAATCTTTTCCTTCTCTCCGCAAATGCATCTCAACGGACTGTCGTGAACGCTACAAGAAGAGCGAGAACTTACTTATGAGAACCTACATTTGCAAGAGCTATATTTCTAATCAATTTAATTCCATTTAGCGTAGAAGGTTAGGTTACCTACGGAACCTGCAACTATTTCCGTAACGGCTTCGCCACTAAACCCGGAGTTCGTATACCAACCTGCAAATTCCATACCTTCCTTGGTGGGGATAGGTAGTGCTAAAGGAGCTTCTTCCGTGCAGTACTCAATTATAACATCTTCACAAACGCCACCGTCTAGCTCATAGTTTATCGCATAAAGCATTCCCCAACGAGCATATACGCTGTGTTCGCCAACGCTTCCTTGTTGAATTGTTACAATAGGCGTGGTTTCGAAGTTCGCGTCTTCGTACCAACCTAAAAATTTATATCCCGATTTTATGGGAGCGCCTAGGTCGAATGTTTCTGTGGTATAGTTGTATCTATCGGGATTATCCATGTTGTTAATTCCACCGTTAGTATCGTACGTTAGCGTGTAATCAACGGCTTTCCACTTAGCATAGTACTTGCGATTGTTTATGCTTCCTTTTTCTAGCGCAGTAACCTTTTTGCCTTTAAATTCTGCGTTATCATACCACCCCATAAAGTTGAATGCAGGGAGTCCGTTTACAATATAGGTGGGGTTTTCAAAAACTATAGTGTCTGTTCCCGCCGTAAACGTCGTGGGGTTCAATGCACTATTCTCACCACCGTTAAGCTCGTATTCTATGGTATAAGTTTTCGAAAATTCCGGAATGCTCGGTGTCGTATTAGGCTCTTTGTCACACGCATAAAGTGCGAGCGTGCTCGCTAAAACAACTATCAATATAAACGTGAACGCAACTTTTTTCATACCGTTCTCCAATCTTCCTTTATCCTTTGATTATACTAAATATATTTTTAGTAGTCAATACTTAATTTATCGCGCGCATAAGCGCTTCAAAATCTGCGTTTTTCAAATACGCATTGAGTGCATCGGAGAGTTTGTCGAATACCTTTTTGAATTCTCCTTCGTCTTCCGATTTAATCTTTGACAAGACATAATCCTTTAAATCATACCCTTCTCTGCCTATACCGATACGCACGCGCTTAACGCCTGTTGTCCCTAATGTTGAGATAATATCTCGCATTCCGTTATGCGTACCTGCGCTACCACTCACACGAGCGCGCAAAGTATACCTATCGATATCGATATCATCGTATAGAATTACCACTTCTTCCGGAGTTGCCTTGTACTTTGCGATAAGGCTCTTCACTGCCTTCCCCGATAAGTTCATATAGGTTAAAGGCTTAGCCAATACCACCTTTTCGCCGTTACGAGAAAAGGTAACCGTCAACGAATCGCACTCCGCCTTTTTGATTTTTTTACCGAGTTTATCAGCGAGCGCATCTATTGCCATATACCCCATATTATGGAATGTCTTTGCATATTCTTCCGTAGGGTTTCCTAGTCCAACTATTATTATCATTTCTTCCTTTTCTCCTTGAAAAAATCCGTTATGATTTTTCCACATTCATCTTGCATAACGCCACCTAGCGTCTCGAATTTATGGTTGAATTTATAGTCTTTGTTAAGGTCGCAAACCGAACCACAACAACCACCTTTAGCATCCCAAGCTCCAAAAACAAGGCGCCCAATACGCGAGTTTATCATCGCACCCATACACATCGCACACGGCTCGAGCGTTACGTATATAGTGACGTCTTCTAGCCACCAATTATTGAGTTTTTTTGTAGCTTTTCTAATTGCGAGCACTTCTGCATGCGCAGTTGCATCGTTCCTTTTTTCCTTTTCATTATGCGCACGAGCTATGATTACGCCATCTTTAACTACGACTGCACCTATAGGCACGTCGTCTGTCAAAAGCGCTTTTTTAGCCTCTTTCAAGGCTTCTTTCATGAACCGTACGTCTTCCATAACTCTTTAGCTATCCTTGTATAGTAGTCTATTATTCCTTCGTGTTGCCGAACGAGATTATCAAGTTCGCGCATAGGATACGGGTGCGTAAATTTATCATTACCGACTTCTATCGTAAGCCCTAATCGCCCCGTTTCTAACGTCCATACGTCCTTAATTCCCCCCGTTGAACGAGGGGTCTCTTTTAGTTTATAATTGAGCTTGTTCGCGACTGCTCGCGCATACTTTTTATATCTAATATCCTTTTGAAATCCCCAATAAACTTCTTCGCCTTTGGAGTGATAGCACACCACGAGTGCGTATTCTGAAGATTTCATAAGCTTATAAACTGCTTGTGTTTCTAGCTCTGATAACGGAGCCACTCCTACGTAGTTTTCGCTACTCGGCGTAAAGACGTTATACTCGCCTTCTCCCCATTTTGCAGGAAAGTTCGTATTTAAGTCCACGCCTCGAATATTCGCTTTCCATAGCGAAAAGTCGCTTTTACCACCGTTCATTACGTATAGCGCTTGCCTATCTTTTAGTTTCATAGGGAATACGTCCACTCCCTTTTTCGACAAAAGATATCCGTCAAAGTTAAGCATAGGTATTACGTCCACACGCACTTCGCCGTGATACTCTGCAAGCAATCTTAATAGTAAAAAGCTCGTTATATACTCGCGGGCGTGAATACCACCTATAATAAGCACTCCTACGTCGCCCGCCCCTTTCGTTACCATAGGAATTTTATATCCGGCGTGAGTTTCGCCTATATACGACACTTTCCCGCCTGTTAAATAACAATGGTTTATTAATTCGTTGTATTCGCGCATATTCAAATATACGCTTTGCTATCGTTACTTGTGATACGAAGCTTTATTTATAATGGTTAGCGCTCTATAAATTTGTTCGCTGACTATAACGCGCATAAGCTGATGTGGATACGTAACTTTACCAAAGTTAATCATAACGTCAGTTTTATCCTTAACTTCTTGCGAAACGCCCCTTGAGCCACCTATTACGAAAGTGAATTCCGACACTCCCGCGATGCTTCTTTCTTGAATAAGTGATGCAATTTCTTCGCTTGAAATCGCTTTACCTTTGAGGTCGAGTAGCACCACGAAACCTTTTAGCCTTTTGATTATGCCGTCACTCTCTGCTCTAGCGAGGCGCACGCTATCGCCTTCATCTACGCCTTCGGGCGCTTCGATTACGGACACTTCTGCATATTTACCGCTACGCTTAAGGTATTCGTCTATCGCGTCGCGAAAAAACTTTTCTTTGACTTTTCCAACGGCAACAATGTTGATTTTAATCATTTAATGAACCCCCAAATAAAGGTCATTATCGTTGTTGCAAGGCTCGCGAGCCAACCTATCCAAACCAATGAATATGAGAAAAACTTGGGTTTTTCTTCCATTGGCGCATAAAATTCTTCTTCTTTCATAGGCATTGGACGTGGATAAACGTAATTCCCCGACGGCGTTGGATAACCATAAATTTCGTATATAGAAGGCCTTTCCGGCTCAACAACAACCAGTTTTTCGGGCTCTTTCGTCTTCTCTTCCGTAACGCGCTTGAAGTATTTCAAGAGCATAACGAGTAGCCACCACGCGATAGCGTATACTGCGATTAACACTATCCAATTGCTCAAGTAGAAATTAGTGAACGCTTCGTAAATATCACCGAAAAGCACTCCCTTTTGCGTACCGTAATCAGCTATAGTTATGAAGAAATTGTTCATAAAATGCACTATCATTCCGGGAATGATACTGTTGCACTTCATCGCCATATATACGAGTATTACTCCAACAACTGCCGTTGGGCCTAGTTGTGGTGCATTTTGGTGCAAAAGCCCGAAAAATATGCCCAAAAAGAACATTTTGAACTTCTCGTTCTTGTTATCTTCAAATACCGATAGCAACAATCCTCTATCAATAAATTCTTCGAAAATAGCAGGTAAAACTGCCGAAGTGATTATTTCTAATATAAGGACTTCCGTTGATGAGTAAATTACGCCTACGCCACTAGAGTAGGTAAAACCTATGAGCGTCATAAGCGTCGACCAAATAACCGACGAGCCTATATTTTGTATATAAACGAGCAATCCTATGGGAATAGCGAGAAGCACTGCCGATATCGAAAGTGGCGTCGCTACCCTGAATTCCTTAAGAATAAGTTTATTGTCCTTTTGTACGAGAGCTTTATACAACAAGAAAGGAAATAGTCCCATAAATAATGCTTGGAATACAAAAGAAAATAGCCACGAAATAATATTATCCGGCAAATTCAAAAAGCCGAATATTATTCTCACTATCGGTAACGAGAGCACCGTAAATAGGAATACTCCGCCCTTTTTGAAGGTTTTACTCATATTAACTCCTTTCTAAATTACCATCATTTCTAGCGCGAAAGAAGCCACTGACATTACCACCAAAAACACCATAAATCCTATAAAAATAGGTTGTTTTAGGGCTACTTTAGCGGGCAAAGCGAGCTCTTCTTCACATTCATTCATATTATTATACCACAACGCGCGCGCGTTTTTACTAAAAAGCGTAAAAAAGTTGCATTCTCTACGGCTAAACTCTCTTCTTCCCGCGATTTTCACAAAACCGAAAAGCGAGGGATAAAGTATAATGATTCCCGCAACCATCATCGCGAGCATTATTAGCACGCTAGTCGTATTCAACGTTGCTAAATTATTATAGCTAGGTATCACTATAGGTAGAATTATCGCGACAAGGTTATTTACGAAGTGTATAACTATCGCATAAATTAACCTACCACTAACTAGCGTTACGTATGAGAGTATCATTCCTAAAATACATTGATGAACTATTTGCGCAACGTTAAAGTGCGTTAGTGCAAAAATTATTCCACTAACTACTACTGCAAAAGTCGCTCCGTATCTCTTCATAGAGTGCAAAAATACACCCCTGTAAAGCATTTCTTCACCTATCGCAGGCAAAACGCAAAGCAAAATTATCGCTATGATAATTTCTTTCGCATTATTCATTGTAGGCATAATAATACTAGGCGTTACTCCCGTTAACTCAACTAGCCACGAGAAAGCCTGTGCAATAATTAGGTCTTGACAAAAAACACCTACGAGTATGGGTAGCGTTAACAGTATTCCCAAAGGGTTAACTCTATAACTGAAAATTTCATTCCCAAAAAACGCTACTTTTCTCGCTTTAACGTAAACAACGGTTGCTACGATATACGCTATCTGTGGAAACAAATAAGAAAGGTAAATTTGCAAGTTTCCTTCCGGCACCATTGCCGATACAACGCTAAAAATAAGCATACCCACAAGGGATATACCGTATATAAATATAGCGTCTTTTAGGTTGAGTTCTCTTTTCATTTTGCCTTTACCCTTTCACTAACTTCGCGTTGCATAGAAACAACAAGTTTGTAGTCCTTATCTATCGATGCGCCTATCTTATCTAGCGCCGTAGTCGTTTGCCAAAACGCTAGCTCTGGTAGATTGTTTTCTTCGCTTATGTGTCCTAGAATAAACGATTTAGTTCCCCTTTCTAGCATTTTTTGTATTGTCATCGCACACGTTTCGTTTGATAAATGTCCTTTGTTAGAGAGTATTCTTTCCTTTAAGTATTGTGGATAGTGCCCGTTTATGAGCATATTTCTATCGTGATTACTCTCTATCATTACTACATCTGCGCCCTGCGAAAGTCGCATAACGTCTTCGTTTACGTAACCCAGGTCGGTAGCATATAAAAAGCTACTATCTCTATCCATAAATTTATATCCGACCGGACAAACGGCATCGTGCGAAATCGCAAACGGCGTAATATCTATACTACCTATGCCGAAGCTATCCGTGGGCGTTCCGTACTCGATTACGTTCTTAACACCCACCCTTCTCTTAATAGCTTGTGCGGTTAGTTTGTTCGCGTATACGGGAATATTATACGCGTCACCCAGCTCGCTTGCCGACGCTATATGGTCGGTATGTTCGTGAGTTATACATACTGCAGATATTTCGTTCAAAGTGATTCCTACGGCTTTTAAACGCTCGATAATTACACGAACGTTTAGCCCACAGTCTAGTAGGATTTTTGTGTCGCCGTTTTTTATTAAAGTCGTATTCCCTTTACTCCCAGAGCCTAGGACTTGTACTTCTATTGCCATATATACCTTGAACGATTATTATTTCAAAAAGGTGGTATGAGTTTACCACCTTTTGTTTTCTCTTAACGAGTTTGTTGACTATAGTAGCGGAATGGTTGCTAAAAACTTTACGTCTTCTCTATTCGCCGCATCACCTTCTGCAAGTACGAATGCTTTGCAATAGATTTCTCCACCTGCTATTTTGACTAGCTCTTCTAGCCCTAACAAGCTACCACCCGTGGAAATAACGTCGTCTACAATCGCAACCTTCTTGCCTCTCAATAAGTCAGTGTCGTGTTGTGATAGATACAACGTTTGTACGTTCTTTGTAGTTATCGACTTAACCGTTGCGGAAATACCGTCTTTCATGTAAAGTTTTAGGCTCTTCCTTGCAACTGCATAGTACTTGTGTCCCAAGTTTCTTGCTACGCAGTGAGCGAGCTGTAAACCTTTGCTTTCTGCAGTAAGAACAACGTCTGCGCCTTCTACAAGTTTTGCTACGTGCTTAGCACAGTGCTCGGTCATTTCTTGCGCTCCATGCAAGTTGAAGAATGCAATATTTATGCCGTTACCTATATCAATAATAGGAAGCTCTGCATTGTATCCACAAATATCTACCTTATAAACGTTAGCCATTTTTCACCTCTAAATTTCGAAATCGATTGCTACCGAATCTTCCCTTACTGCGTGCATATGCTTTTTGACAACCGATACGTGATACGGGTCTACTTGATATGCATCGAGCGCTTCTCTGCTGTCAAGCGTTGTGATTAGCGCAACGTCGAAGCTACGTCCCGAATGCAAAAAGTCCAAGCCTACTTCTATACTGCGAAGAAGGGGTACGTTGCCGTCCATAGAAAGTAGTATTTCTTTGGTCTTTGCAAGATTCTCGGGCGATTTGTCTTTTAACTTAAATAGCACGATATGTTTAATCATAAGTCACTCCTTATTCAGCGTCCTCTGCCGCTACTTCTTCTAAGATAACTTCTTCAACAACGGGTTCAACGCCTTCTTCTTTAACTTTGCCGTAGAGTTCTTTTATGAGTGCGTTTCTTTCTGCTTTTTCTTCTTCAGTTAAGCTGTCAACGCCTTCTTCTTTAACTTTGTCAATGAAGTATCTTGCTCTATCGAGTTTTTTGTCGTTAACTTTGTAACGGAAAGAAGCAATGAATGCAATCGTAATAAATACTGCAACTGAAATACCTAGAACAAGTTTGATAGCAAGGAGCGCTTCGGGAGTTTGTGGAATATATTCCGTAACGCCTTCTTTTGCTTCTTGATATCCACAAGCATCGATAACCCAACCAACCATACCTACGCCTAAAGCACCGGCGACCTTTCTAATAAGCGTCATGATGCCGGAATAAGTACCGGTAGGTCTTTCGCCTGTAGCCATTTCTGCTACGTCAACGGTGTCGGGGAAGATAATCCAAGGCATCATTTGTGCGCCACCGAAACCAAGGCCCATAATAGCTGCTACAATAGGAACAACTATAGGTGGTGTCCAAGATGGGTCCATAATCGCTAGCATGATACCACCGATAATATAGAATGGTAAACCTACACGGAAAGCAAATTGCTTATCCTTCTTAACCATCAAAGTACGAACGATGGGGAATGCCACAACAGCCATAACCATCAAAGGTGCAACGATTAGCATTGACGAGAACTTGAGTTCCATAAAGCCAAGGTCTAGATATTTTCCTGCCCAAACGTCTGTTGCGTAGTAAACTGCTAGAGCAGAAATCATATCAGCACACATAAATGCTGTAGCATACATTGTGATATGCCAACGGAAAGATTTATTTCTGAATGGAATAGCATAGCTTTCTAGGAATCTCTTGAGATTGAACTTTTCTACAGGGGCATCCATATCGGGATTGATTCTTTCTTTTACGAAGATACCCGATATAACCAAACCACCACCGAACAACACGCCGAATACAGTAGAAATAATGAGCCAGAATTGTGTCATCGTTAATGCTGCGGGGGTGCCATCTGCGCTAGGTTGGGTTGCTTCTAGTAAGAACAACGGAATAACGTAAGACAAACCTGCTGATGCTGCCGAGAAAACTAGCTTGAAGGTATTTGCCCAGTTTCTTTCGTTATGGTTGGGAGAAATATCACTAGCTAACGAGCAGTAAGGAACTTGCGTTACGGTTGAACAAGTATTCCATACCAAGTAGAAAACGATTATGTAAGCAATAGCGCCACCTACACCCATACCCCATTCTCTAATAGGAGCAAATAGTAGGAAAATCGCAAATAGTAGTGAAATACCACCCCAGAATAGGTACGGTTTTCTTCTACCATGTTTGCTACGCGTATTGTCTGTTATGAATCCCATCAATGGGTCGGTAATAGCGTCCCACAATTTAGCAATCATAAAAATAGTAGATGCAACGCCCATTGCGATACCAAGGTTGGTCATATACTTGACCATAACGCATGACATCAATGCAACGCCACCGCCGTCCATCAATGCGCCTACGCCATATGCGACTTTTTCACTATTTGGAATGATGTCGCTTATCTTTTCGTCTTTGGGGTTGACTGTAGTTTTTTCTTTTGCCATAGTCCTTCTCCATTTTAATTATTTATATTATAATACTATACAACTCTTGCGAGTTACAAGC
>JAFXIQ010000048.1 GCA_017533005.1 Clostridia bacterium
CCCCCGACCACCCACCCCTACAATACGCACCCAATCGCCTGACGGCGATGGGGTGCGTAATCATATAGGCTAAAGCCGAGCGGCATTTGGTTTGATATACTGGAGCTGTGGGCTACGTAGGCTAAAGCCGAGCGTGTGACGTTATTAAAAAGTATGAGCTAAAAGTGTAGGCTAAAGCCGTGCGGGTTACATCAGTATAGGCTAAAGTAGTGACATACGGCGAGGGACTTGGCATAATGGGTAAAGCAGGCGATGTGATAGGTGTTGAGTTGATAGGGGGGTAAATTATATATTCAAAGCCGATTTTTGCAATAGAAAAGCCACTCTTGCGAGTGGCTTTTGTTTAGTATAACCTAAATTATTTTAGTTCGCTGAAGTATTTGATTGTGCGAACCATTTGGCTGGTGTAGCTGTTTTCGTTGTCATACCATGATACAACTTGAACTTGGGTGCTGTCGCCCATGTTGATAACCATAGTTTGGGTTGCATCGAAGATTGAACCGTAGGTGCTACCGATGATGTCTGAAGATACGATTTCGTCTTCATTGTATGCGTATGATTCGGTTGCTGCTGCTTTCATAGCTGCGTTGATTTGGTCTTTCGTTACAGTGCCTTCTACAACTGCTACTAGGATTGTTGTTGAACCAGTAGGAGTGGGAACGCGTTGTGCTGAACCGATTAGTTTACCGTTTAGTTCGGGGATAACTAGACCGATAGCTTTTGCTGCGCCAGTGCTGTTAGGAACGATGTTGCATGCACATGCTCTACTACGACGTAGGTCACCCTTTCTTTGTGGGCCGTCTAGAGGCATTTGGTCACCGGTGTATGCGTGAACGGTTGTCATGATACCTGATTTGATAGGTGCCAAATCGTTAAGAGCTTTTGCCATAGGTGCTAGGCAGTTGGTTGTGCAAGATGCTGCTGAAATGATGTTGTCTTCAGGTTTAAGTGTGTTGTGGTTTACGTTGAAGACGATTGTGGGTAGGTCGTTACCTGCAGGTGCTGAAATAACAACTTTTCTTGCGCCAGCGTCGATGTGTGCTTGTGCTTTTGCTTTTGAGGTGTAGAAACCTGTGCATTCTAGAACTACGTCAACTTTTAGCTCGCCCCAAGGAAGTTCTGCTGCGTTAGCTTTTGCGTAGATGGTGATTTCTTTTCCATCAACGATGATTGAGCTGTCAGTAGCTTCAACTTTGTGTGAGTTAGCATAGTTGCCTTGCGTGCTGTCGTATTTTAGAAGATGAGCAAGCATTTTTGGGCTTGTGAGGTCGTTGATAGCAACAACTTCATATCCTTCTGCACCGAACATTTGTCTGAAAGCTAGACGACCGATTCTGCCGAATCCGTTGATAGCAACTCTTACGTTATTTGCCATATTATAATCCTCCGAAAGATTTATTTTTGTTTTTTTATGTCCACCGTTTGTTAAACAAGTGTTTTCGTATATATAATAAACTTTTAGTTTATTTTTTGCAAGTATTTATTATCTATATTCCTATTTTGCTATATAAAAATTAAGAAAATTCATTATTTAGCTACAATATTGATAATTTTATCCTTGACGTAAATGACTTTTATAATTTGTTTGCCGTCGAGTAGTCCGAGTTCTTTTACCTTTTCCATTACTGCGTCTTCTTGTGAGCCTGCAGGTACCGTAACTCTTCCACGTACTTTACCCATTATTTGTACGGGGATTTCTACTACGTCTGCAATTAGCTTAGCTGGGTCGTATACGGGGAATTTTTGCTCGTTAATCTTAGCTCCGTCGTTGACGATTTCGTACATTTCGCTCGTCATATGTGGAACAACAGGATTTAACAACAAACAAATTGTGTTGAGTTCTTTCTTGCTAACTTTGCCACGTGCGTAAATAGTGTTTAGTGCCGTCATTACAAACGCAATAGCAGTGTTAAACTTGCAAGCTTCGTAGTCATCGTTGACTTTCTTAATTAGTGCGTCAAGGTTCAAGTCGCTTGTGTCGCATTCGTCAACAAGCATATCTTGCAAATTCCAAAATCTGTTCATAAATCTTGCAGAACCCTTAATTCCATCTGAAGACCAAGGTGCGGGCTTTTCGTAATCACCGATGAACAATATGAACAAACGTAATACGTCTGCGCCATATGCATTAACAACGTCGTCGGGGTTAACTACGTTACCCTTTGACTTGCTCATCTTCTCACCGTCTGAACCAAGTATCAAACCTTGCGTTGAACGGCGTAGATAGGGCTCGTCGTGTGTGATTGCGCCTATATCTTTAAGAAATTGATTCCAAAATCTTGAATAAATCAAGTGGCGTGTAACGTGTTCCATACCACCGTTGTACCAGTCGACTTGTCCCCAATATTTGTACGCTTCGGGCGTTACGATATGCTCGTTATCGTTAGGACTCATATAGCGTAAGAAATACCAGCTAGAACCAGCCCATTGTGGCATAGTATCGGTTTCTCTAGTTGCAGGTGCGCCACAAATAGGACACGTGGTGTTTACCCATTCGGTGCACTTGGAAAGTGGTGAAGATGCATCATCGGTAGGGGAGAAGTCTTCTAAATCAGGAAGTACTAGTGGTAAGTCTTCTTCCTTCATAGGAACTTGACCACAATGCGGGCAGTTGATAATAGGAATCGGCTCGCCCCAATATCTTTGTCTGTTGAATGCCCAGTCTTTCATCTTGTAGTCGGTCTTTGCGTGACCTACACCAAGTTTCTCCATTTCTTCTATCATCTTCTTGATAGCAGGTTTAACCGTTAGTCCGTTAACTAGCGGAGAGTTAACCATAATTCCTGCACCTTCTTTAGCACAATATGGTTCGACTTGAACATCAACGTCACTCTTAATGACTTCTACGATAGGTAGGTTGAATTTCTTAGCAAAATCCCAGTCGCGCTTATCGTGTGCGGGAACTGCCATTATTGCGCCAGTACCGTAATTCATCATAACGTAGTCGGCAGTAAATAGGGGAATTTCGGCTCCCGTAATAGGATTAATGGCTACCATACCTTCAATTTTTATACCAGTCTTGTCTTTGTTCATTTGAACGCGGTCGAACTCTTTTTTGAGTTTGGCTTGTTCTTGATAAGCGGTAACTTCTTCTTTATTCTCAACAACGTCAAAGTGTTCTTTTAGTAGGGGGTGTTCGGGCGATACTACTAGGAAAGTTGCACCGTAGATGGTGTCCGGACGCGTTGTATAAACTACTAGAGGATATTTGCCGTCGCCAACTTTTACTTCGAACGTAACGTCTGCACCGGTAGATTTGCCTATCCAATTTTGTTGTTCGATTTTAATGCGTTCAGGGAATTGTAGGCCTTCTAGTCCACTCAACAATCTGTCAGCATATTTTCTTATGCGCAAGAACCATACGTCCTTTTCTTTTTGAACGACTTCTGCGCCACATCTATCGCAAATTCCGCCTTGGCTCTCTTCGTTAGCAAGAACAACCTTACAAACAGGACAGAAGTTGACTTGTGTGGTCGATTTGTATGCAAGACCTTTTTTGAACATTTGTAAAAATACCCATTGAGTCCACTTGTAGTAGTCGGGTTGGGTGGTATCAATCGTTCTATCCCAGCAGAATGAATAACCGATTTTTTTGAGTTGTTCTTCAAACTTAACTATGTTCTTGTCTGTAACAAGTCTAGGATGTTGCTTGGTTTGCATAGCGTAGTTTTCCGTGGGAAGTCCAAACGCATCGTATCCGATAGGAAATAGTACGTTGTAGCCTTCTAGACGCTTTTTACGAGCAATAACTTCCATAGATGAAAACGCTCTTATGTGACCAACGTGTAGGCCTGCTCCGCTTGGGTACGGGAACTCGATTAGTCCGTAAAACTTAGGCTTCGAATAATCGTACTTCTCAAATACCTTTTCGTTGTACCAATAATCTTGCCACTTCTTTTCTACTGCTTTAAAATTGTATTCTTTTGCCATTTTAGTTACCTACTAAATTTTTATTATTATAAAGAATATCACGAATAGCTCCATAAATCAAGTAATCGCGCGCGATTGTTCACATAAATAACACTTAACTTGTCTTGCGTTTATTAATAAAATGTAGTATAATCGTACCATGACGACTTTAAAGAAGATTTTTACCATGAAAAATATGATGATTGCGGTGGCTGTTCTCGTCACCGTTGCTCTCGTTACGACTTCTATCGTCATATCTACGAAAAAAGGTACTCCTGCAAAAGGTAACATCACTAATGAAGACTTTTTCGAAGAGATTCCCGTTAGGTACAGCCCCGAAACGAGAACGCTTTTTACAAATAATTTAAGAAAATACCTATCACTATTTTTCGGATTTGAAATAGAATCGGCAAGAATTCTCGCCGACCCGTTAATGAACTATCTTATGAGTGCGGAAATAACTGCGGAAAAGGCCATTGATTTGACTGAATATCTAATAAGTTCAGTTTCCCCAGACGGAGAAAATAAAGGTGAAGTCGACGGCTTTGGCTCGGTTATTTTGTTCTTCTGCGATTTGGAGTTTGATGAACAAACGGGTACCCTTAAAAAGGTAACTTGGGCGCCTGAAAACCACATTCTTGATATTTTTACAAAAATAAATTACGGAGCCGTAGTACAAGATATTATAGAAAATACTGCGCTTACTTCTACCGATATGGGCAAGCTTATTTTTGCGCTTATGGGTAGCGAGGATAACAGCGAAGAAGAGAGCAAATTCGTATCCTTATTTATTGAAGCAGTAACCGGATTACAACTCGTTGGCGAGTTTTTCACTACGGGTGGCTCGACTTGGGAAGCGCGTTACGTAGGCGAAATGATTTATGAGCTCGGCATCGGTTTAAAGATGCTAGTAGATAGCGACAACGGAATCAAGAACGTATTATCGGCACTAGGCTTGGATAGAGAAATCATTATCCCCGACGGCTATGAAGATATGAAAGACCAAATCGGTGTTGACGTAGTGGCTTTACTAGGTGGCCTTGACGCGATTAACGGTTTAATTAAAGATATCCGTGACGTTACTGAATTTGCAGTTTATTTCTTGAGTGAAATGGCAGTTAATATTGAGAATAAGGCTTTTGAGGCTATTTCTTGGGCTACCGATGAAAATACGGCGAATCCTATGGCGCATCGCGCTTATTCTATGATTTCTCTCGCTAGGTCGGCAAAACAAGGTTTGGAATATGCTTTTTCTAAAAGTACAACAATTAAAAATACCGATACGTTAACGGCTAAGTTGGTTTCTTTTAGACTACAATTAGAGAATTTAAACGGTGGAATCCCTGCAGACAAGTTCCTTGAGCGTGAACAAGAAATAACCGAAGAAACTGCAAATTATATTGCGCATACTTTGGCTGTCGCAAACGACTATAAGGATATTAAAGATACGGATGGAGTTTTGCTACTAACTAGCGACAAGATTAACGACTTAAAAGCACATCTCGCGTTCTACGACGAGACGAATATAGATTTGAAGGGCACGGCAAGCGTTTACGCATTAACGTGGATAATAACGGCTTACGTGAGAATTGCTGAAGAGCTCAACATTACGGAAGAGCTTTTCCCGACAATCTAAAGGAGTATATTATGGTGATATTATCGGTCAAGAACGTTTCTAAAAGTTTCGTTGAGGGCGTTAAAGTCCTTGACAACGTAAGCGTTGATATCGAAAAAGGCGATTTCGTGTCTATCGTAGGACAATCGGGCTCGGGTAAGTCTACGTTACTCACTATTATGGGTGGTATCGATAGGCCTAGTTCGGGTAGCGTTACGATTGACGGTAAAGATATTACGGAAATGAGTGAAAAAGAGCTCGCAGTTCTTCGTAGAACAAAGGTGGGCTTCGTGTTCCAATTCTTTAACCTTGCACCATATCTAACCGTTCGCGAAAATATTATGCTACCACTTATTTTAGGTGGTAAAGTTACTAAAGAACAAGAGATAGAAATAGATAAAATTATGGAAAGAGTGGGTATCAGTCAATATGCAGACAGATTACCATCTAAACTTTCCGGTGGTGAACAACAAAGAGTAGCAATTGCTAGGGGACTGATTTTCTCGCCAGAAATTATTTTCCTTGACGAACCTACGGGAAACCTTGACAGTAAAACCGGTGTGGAAATTATGGAGCTACTCAAGAGTATTAACCAAAACATCGGTACTACCATTATCCAAGTAACGCACAGTACTTCATACGCCGAATACGGCAATAAAATCATTACGATTAAAGACGGTAAAATTATCTAATGGGAACACTTTTACGACATACGATTAGAAGCTCGGATAGCAACAAAGGACAGGTTGCCATAATCATAATTACGGTTATGGTAGTTACTGCTATGCTGTTCGTTGCGCTAACTATGTTCGACGTTTTCTATAATATCAATATGAACGAAAACGACCGTGTCGCGCAAGGAGCAGATATGCTTCTCGGCTCCAACACGGATTCTATGGAGTTTTTCTCGCAGTCTAGACTAGAAAGATGCTTGGAAGAAGGTGATATCAAAAATTACTATACCTTCTCAAAATTTAGCTCCATACTTAAGACCGACGAGGTTTCTCGCGTTGTGCTAGTTGAAGCTACGGATATGTCGAAATACTTGGCAGAGCATACCTTAAAGTATATAGATGAGTTCAATGAAAAAACGCCAAACCCCGACGTTTATTACCCGGAAAGCGGGGCGTATAATAATGTCATCGTGGGCGAAACGTTCGCTAAAAACGCCGACATAAAAGTGGGAGATTTAATCGAAATATATCTACCTACTCACAATAAGTATACACAACTTCTTGTTAAATACATCGCTAAAAATGAAGGCATTTTCGGCTCTAACGCGGATATAAACGTACTTGTAGATTACGAAGCAGTAGGCGCTAGCGGACAAATAACGGCAGCGTATATAAATTTCACTTCGCCTAATCTATATGATAAGTATGAAAAGATTTTCCAAGAAGAATTCCCATCGGTAGACGTAGGAGAAGGCAATCGCGAAAGCGACGTTATGGACATAGTCCGCAATAACACGTCACTGCTTATTATCGGCTTGATTTTCCTTGTCGCAATGATGATGATTATTCTATTCACGGCGTATTTAATCATCGCTAGAAACCGTATGAACGAGATGGTCGTGTTTAAGTCTGCAGGCGCTACGCCTACACAAATTACTTTCATTATGCTACTCGAAGTCGTGTTCTATGCAGTTATCGGCGGAGTTATGGGACTAGCGTTAGGAAGAGCGCTTATGGGTATAGCAGTTTATAAGATTTTACCACTCGTTCACAACGCTATTAACTACGCTATATGGAAATATATAGTTGCTTTCATTTGTGCAATTTTGGTAACCATTTGCGCTGCAGTGGGTCCTATAATTAAGGTAAGTAGAAAATCGGTAAGAGAATTAACTTCGAGCTCACAAAAGGTTGCAAAGCCTGTAAACGTATGGGTTTTCGTTGCGATTACGATAGTGCTTGTAGGTACTACGATAGGCTATAAATTTATGTCGGGAACGGCTGTTCTCGTTATGAGCGTAGTACTGCTTATCATAATGATTGCCTGGGTTTATTGCGCTATTTACTATACGATAAAGGGCGTTAGCTTTTTGATGAAAAAGATTAAACCGGCGGGAGCTTTTTCTCTAGCAGGTAGGACGGTAGAAAGAAACGGCGCAATGCATACGGTTACTATACTTCTTGCGGTTGTAATCGCGTTCTCTTTCTTGGTCGTCGAAGTAGTAGATTTGGTTAAAGCTGCAACCGTACCTTTCCGTTCGAGATATGACGCTGAATATACTGTGTTATTAAACCAAGAACCTAGTGATAAAGGCTACGACGGGGTTAACGAGTACATAAAAAGTATAGACGGAATAAGTGATAGTGGATATTTTAATTCTAAAGACTTCATTATGCCCGGCACCGAAGACGACGAGTGGACCATTTACGGCGTTAGCGATTATCAAACACTAGCTCATTGTTCTTCGGGTGGTTTGTCGGAAGGTTTCGAAAGTGAATGGAACAACACCCCCAATGCTCTAGTTGTTTCGCAAGATATGCTACTTCGCTATAGGTGGAAGGTGGGCGATACCATTAGGACAAAGGTCGATTCTCTGGACTTCCAATATGAAGAAGTGGAATTCAAGATTGTAGGCGTAGATTACTCGGTTACGGAGTACGATAGGATTGCTTATGCGAAGCACTCGGCTATTGAAAAATACTCGGGTTATTCCATTTATCTTATCCAAAAAGCAGATGACGTAGACGTCAACGATGCGTTTATTTCACTTCGTAACGGAGTGGAAGCTCTTAAATATAAGAATTGCTACGCGCTTACCTTCGATGAATGGGCTTATGCAACGACAAAGAACTTGAGCGGTATAGGACTTCTTCTAACATTCTTGCAAATAGCCGTCTACGTCGTGGGATTTATGGGACTTGTAAACCTTTCGATTGTTACGGTTTTCGATAGAAAACGCGAAATTAACCTATACAAACTATCAGGTATGTCGTCGAAAGATTATATGGCCTTTGCGTTCGGCGAAGGTGTTATCGTGGCGCTTTCCGGTGGTATTATCGGTCTGATTATCGGCTTCATAATGAATCAGCTTCTACCTAATATGGGCTCCATTGTAGATAAATTCTTGGCTTATCAGATTTTCCCGTTAAGCGTTTTGGTGATATTTGTAATAGCTTTCGCGCTGTTCGTTCTATTGTGGCAGTTGATAGCAGTAGCGAATAGGAAGAGTAAGCTCTCTTCATTTAACGAAAGAACGATGTAAAACAAAACTTGCCGGAAAGGCAAGTTTTTCGTTAGGAGCGCATCGTGTGTAATTATCTTTTTAGAAAGTGTTATTATATATTTTATTTTATTTAAGGCGTATTGTTTGCAATATCAGTTCGGTTGTGGTAAACTCTTTCTATAGCATTATAATAGGCTACTTCTATGATTAATTTACCGTAAAGAGGTTATAAATATGACAAAAAACGTTATGGATACTCTTCGTGAGAGAGGATTTATTAAACAAACCGTTTATGAAGATGATTTGTATGAGCTATTAGGTAAAGAATCCGTTTCTTTCTACGTCGGTTTCGACCCCACTGCTGATAGCTTGCACGTCGGTCACTTCCTAGTACTTATGGCTATGAGCCATATGCAAAAAGCAGGTCATAAACCCGTCGTGCTTCTCGGCGGTGGTACCGGTATGGTAGGTGACCCTTCCGGTAGAACGGATATGCGCTCAATGATGACAAAAGAAACCATTGAACACAACGTTAACTGCTTCAAAAAACAAATGTCTAGATTCTTCTCGTTCGAAGGCGAAAACGCTGCCATTATGGTTAATAACGCAGATTGGCTACTTAAACTTAACTACGTCGACTTCTTGCGCGAAGTAGGCTCTAACTTCTCGGTTAACAAAATGTTAACCGCTGAATGCTATAAGTCAAGAATGGAAAAAGGTTTGACATTCCTAGAATTTAACTATATGCTTATGCAAGCTTACGACTTCTACGTCCTATTCAAAGACTACGGCTGTAAGCTAGAATGCGGTGGCGACGACCAATGGTCTAATATCCTAGCAGGCGCTGACCTTATCAGACGTAAAGAAGGTAAAGACGCTTTCGCTATGACGTTCTCACTTCTTCTCACTTCTGAAGGTAAGAAGATGGGCAAAACTATGAAAGGCGCACTTTGGCTAGATAAAGAAAAAACTTCCCCATACGATTTCTTCCAATATTTCCGTAACGTTGACGATAACGACGTGGAAAATTGTATGAAATTCCTAACTTTCCTACCACTAGACGAAATTAGCGAGCTTTGCACTTGCTACGAAGTAGTCGACGGTATTAAGAAGTTCGACGGAAGAATTAACAAGGCTAAAGAACGCCTAGCATTCGAAGTTACCAAAATCGTTCACGGCGAAGAAGACGCACGTCTTGCTATGGAACAAGCTCGTGGCGCTTTCGGCGGTGGCGGAACTATGCCAGAAGCTACAATCCCCGCAGGTGTCGACAAGGTTATTGACGTTCTAGTAACCTTGAAACTCGCACCCAGCAAGGGCGAAGCAAAACGCTTAATCGATGGTGGCGGTATCCGCGTTGACGACGATAAAATTACCGATATTAACGCTGTAATCCCCAGCGAAAAACTCGCTAGCGGTTTCGTTATTCACAAAGGTAAAAAGGCACACATTAAAGTAAGCGTAAAGTAAAGTGCAAGAATATTTGACGATAGAAAGCGAATACGAGAGCGCCTTTGAGATAAACCGTAGCAAGTTTATTTGTTACCTTGCGCCGTCGGAAAGCATTGAAGAAGGACTCGCGTTCGTCGCCAAAATTCGTAAAAAGCACGCTGACGCGACGCATAATTGTTACGCTATAATCGGGGCTCCTTATACCAATGAACAGAAGTTCTCCGACGACGGAGAGCCCGGTGGAACTGCAGGTCAACCAATGTATAACGTATTGAATAAGCAAGGTTTGTACGGGCTAACTGCAGTCGTTACTAGGTATTTCGGTGGTATTAAACTCGGCGCCGGTGGACTCGTGAGCGCATACTCAAAGGCGGTAGCTGATGCAGTAAAAATCGCCGAAGTAGTTACGAAAATACGTTCGCTAGTTACGGAGTTTACGCTAACGTATAACGAGTATAAATACTTCAATCAACGAGTTGAGGCTCTCGAAAGTAAGATTATGGATATCCAATACGGCGAAAACGTAACGATAACGCTCGCTTGTCCCGAAGATTACGAGAGTAGGCTCGAAACGCTTATTAGAGAAATTACGAGTGGACGTAGTTCGCTCGAGAATAAAGAATATAAATATATTACGTATAAGAGGTAGTAGTATGAAAATTACATTGACAGCAAACAAAAAGGTTAAACCCGATTTTTCTAAACTCGGTTTCGGAAAGTACTTTACCGACCATATGCTAGTAATGGACTACAAAGATGGCGCTTGGCAAGAGCCCGAAATTATCCCTTATGGACCTTTCCAAATGGACCCTTCAACTTGTGTTCTTCACTATGGTCAAGGTATCTTCGAAGGTCTAAAGGCTTATAAAGATGCTAACGGCAAAATCACTATGTTCCGTCCTTATGATAACTTCAAGAGAATGAACAGAAGTGCTACAAGACTTTGTATGCCTGAACTAGACGTTGACAAGGTTGTAGAAGCTCTTAAAGAACTAGTTCTTGTCGACCAAGATTGGATTCCAACAGAACCCGGTACGGCTCTTTATATCCGTCCTACAATGATAGCTTACGACGCTATGCTAGGCGTTCACCCAGCACACAACTACAAATTCTTCATCATCTTGAGCCCTGTAGGAAGCTACTACGCATCAGGTATGAAACCCACGAAAATTATGGTTGAAGATAAATACGTTCGCGCACCTCTAGGTGGTACCGGCGAAGCAAAATGTATGGGTAACTATGCAACTTCACTTCTTGCCGGCGATATCGCAAACAAGAAAGGTTACGAACAAGTTCTTTGGCTAGATGCTCAAGAAAAGAAATATATCGAAGAAGTTGGCGCAATGAATATGTTCTTCGTATTCGACGGCGTTGTAAAGACTCCCGAACTAGTCGGCTCAATTCTTCCCGGTATCACTCGCGACAGCGTTATCAAGCTCTTAAAATACTACGGAAAGCCCGTTGAAGAAACTCGCGTATCTCTAGATGAAATTCAAGAAAACATCGAAAAGGGTACCTTTAATGAAGCTTTTGGTTCCGGAACGGCTGCAGTTATAAGCCCTGTTGGAACTCTTAACATTCACGGTGAAGACGTTATCATCAACGGTGGCGAAATGGGCGAAATCACTTCTTTCCTATACGACCGTCTAACCGGTATTCAATACGGAAGATACGAAGACCCATTCGGATGGATTGTTAGAGTTAACTAATTGACATTCGAAACAACAAAAAAGACAATAAAAAACAGCCCATCGGGCTGTTTTTTAATTGTTAAGTAATTAATTATTTAGCTGCTTTGATTGCGTCTTCTGTGCCAGCGTAAACAACTTTACCGGATTTACCGACTTTCATACCTTCTTTTTCTTCGTCGCTGAGTTCGTCGTATTCAGCTTTTTGTTTTTCGTAGAAAGCTTTTGCTTTTGCGCTGTCGTTGAAATAGTAAATAACTACGCCGTCGAAATCAGCATCACTGTTTGAGATTGTTGCTTTCATAGCTGTTACCATTGTAACGCATCCGTCTGCTACTGCGTTAAGACCTAGTTGAGCGCCAGTACCGTCAGAAGCTTTAGTTACCATAACTTCGTAACCAGCATCTTTTAGGTTAGCTTCTGCTTTAGCGGGGTCTGAAGGAACACAACCAACGAGTGCCATTGCTAGTACGCTAATAAGTGCGAGAACTGCTACTATTGATAGAACTTTTTTCATATTTGTCTCCTTTTATTATATGGGGTTTACCCTTTTGATATTATATTAATATTATCATATTAAAGTTAAAATTGCAACAGTGTTTTAGTTGCTAATTTATTTTAGACATATTGAAATTTAAGCACCAAAGTGATATAATCTTAATATGGTTATTATTGAAAAAATTAAGGTCAATAGAAATTCCGCGGATATCACGGTAAACGGCGAGATTTATAAAAAAGCAAATCTAGAAGCCGTGGCGAAATTTAAGCTAAAGGAAGGCGAGATATCGAGCGAAGAGTATATGGAATTTTATAAAGAAAGCGATAAACTTAACGCGAAGAAATACGTCTTCGACGTGCTTGCTCGTGCACCGAAAACCGAAAAACAATGTCGCGAGAAATTATATCAAAAGGGATATCTAAAAGAAAGTGTGGACTACGCGATAGACACGGCAAAAGCATACGGATATATTTCCGATGAAAATTTCGCTAAATACTACGTTGATACTCGCGCGAGCGCTACCGGCAACTATAGGCTAAAAAACGAACTTAAAATGAAGGGTGTGAGCGAAGATATTATCGGTGAAACACTCGCTGAAAGAGAAGACGAAACCGAGTGTGCTATAAGCGTTGCAAGAAAATTTATTAAAGGGAAAGACCTGTCTGACGAGAAAACTTATGAGCGACTTATGCGTAGGCTCGTAATGAGAGGATTTAATTACGACGACATAAAAACAGCGATTTCAAAAATAAAAGAAGAAAGCGATAATTAGTATATTTCTGTAGCAGTAGCTACCAAAATAATGTAAAATAAATAAAAAGCACGCTAACATAGCGTGCTTTTTATGCGAAGAATCCTAGTGAAATTAGTAGGGCGTTATTGACGCGCTTCATGGTGTCGTCGTTGATTTCGCCAATTTTACCTTTGAGCCTAGTTTTGTCTATGGTGCGTATTTGCTCAAGGAGTACGACGGAGTTTTTTGTGAGTCCTGTGCTTGCGCTTAACTCTATGTGTGTAGGGAGTCGGGCTTTGTTCATCTGTGAGGTTACTGCGGACACGATTATGGTGGGAGAATATCGATTCCCAATATCGTTTTGCACCACTAATACCGGACGCAGTCCGCCTTGTTCGCTTCCTATTACCGGTGATAAATCTGCGTAATATAACTCGCCCCTTTTTACGTTCACTTGCTCTCCATTCATTATTATTCCGTTCATTATGATATTGTTGCCAAAATTTAATGGCTTAAACCATTCAAACGGTGGACTTTTTACATTATTAAGTGTTATTATTACTCTATAAATTATTTAGGAGTAATAACATGGCTACTAAACCCAAATATTATATAACCACTGCAATAGCTTACACTTCGGCTAAACCACACATCGGTAACACCTACGAAATCGTGCTATCCGATTTTTTGGTAAGATTCAAAAGAAAACAAGGCTATGACGTTTATTTTCAAACCGGCACCGACGAACACGGCGAAAAAATTGAGCTAAAAGCACAAGACGCCGGAATTTCACCTAAAGCTTACGTCGACCAAGTCGCCGGTGAAATTAAAAGAATTTGGGACTTAATGGGTACGACTTATGATAACTTCATAAGAACAACCGACCCTTATCACGAAAAACAAGTTCAAAAGATTTTTAAGAAACTCTACGAACAAGGAGATATTTACAAGGGCTCTTACAAGGGTTGGTACTGCACCCCTTGCGAATCTTTCTGGACGGAAAGTCAGCTGGTTGACGGCAAGTGCCCCGATTGCGGTAGAGAAGTTAAACTCGCTGAAGAAGAAGCCTATTTCTTCAAAATGAGCAAGTATGCAGATAAGCTTCTCGCTTACTACGAAGAACACCCCAAATTTATCGCGCCCGTTTCTCGTAAAAATGAAATGGTTAACAACTTCTTGAAACCCGGTCTTCAAGATTTGTGCGTTTCTCGTTCGACTTTCAAATGGGGTATCCCCGTGGACTTTGATAATAAACACGTCGTTTACGTTTGGCTAGATGCGCTAACTAACTACATCACTGGTATCGGTTACGATGCTGACGGTAATAACAGTGAACTTTATAACAAGATTTGGCCCGCAGACGTACACATCATCGGTAAGGACATCGTTAGATTCCACACCATCTACTGGCCGATTTTCTTGATGGCACTAGGGCTTCCTTTACCTAAAAAAGTATTTGGTCATCCTTGGCTACTTCAAGACGGCGGTAAAATGAGCAAGTCGAAAGGTAACGTTATCTATGCTGACGACCTCGCTTCTTTCTACGGAGTTGACGCTGTTAGATACTTCTTGCTAACACAAATGCCCTATGACAACGACGGACTAATTAGCTGGGATATGGTTACTGAAACCATAAACGGCGAACTCGCTAACGTTTACGGCAACCTCGTAAGTAGAACTATTGCTATGCTTAACAAGTATTTCGACGGCGTTATCGAGAATAAAGGCGTTAGTGAAGAAATTGATAGCGACTTGATTGAAACTGCTACGAGTGCTTTCGCAAAGGTAGAAAAGAAAGTAGAAGAATTCCGAGTTGCAGACGCTATTGACGAATTGTTCCACGTATTCCGTAGAGCAAATAAATATATAGACGAGACGATGCCTTGGGCTCTAGCAAAGGACGAATCAAAGAAAGATAGACTAGCTACAGTTCTTTACAACCTAGCTGAAACCATTATCATAGGTACGACTATCATTGAGAGTTTGATGCCCGAAACGGCACAAAAAGTTTATGCTCAATTCGGCGTTCAAGGAAGAGAATTTGCTGACCTAGACAAGTTCGGTTTAATTCAAAACGGCACCAAAGTTATGAACAATCCCGACAAGCTTTTTGCTCGTCTTGACGCTAAAGAAATCGCTGAAAAAGTAGAAGCTATGTACGAAGCTCGCAAGCCTAAAGTAGCTCCCGTTAAAGAAGAAGCTCCAGAAGAAAAGAAACCTGAAATAACCATAGGCGACTTCGCAAAAGTGGAACTCAAAGTCGGTAAAATTCTAGCCTGTGAAAAACTACCAAAGAGCAATAAGCTACTAAAATCAACCGTAGAAATCGGTAGTGAGACTCGCACCATTTTGTCCGGTATTGCTAAATACTATACCCCCGAAGAAATGGTTGGTAAGAACGTTGTAGTAGTAACGAACCTCGCTCCCGCTAAACTATGCGGAACTATTAGCGAAGGTATGCTACTATGCGCAGAAGATAATGACGGCAACGTCGTGCTTCTTACCCCCGAAAAAGTTATGCCGTCAGGTAGCAAGATTTCGTAATGTTGTTCGATACGCACGCGCACTTAAATGATAATAGACTGGCTCCCGAAATCGAGAGTATAGTTTCCCAAATGAGCGATAAAGGTTTGTCGCACATTATGAACGTGGGCTACGATACGCCGTCTTCTATCATAGCAGTAGAGCAAAGCACGCTCTACGATAACGTGTATGCTAGTATAGGTATACACCCACACGACAGCAAGAGCGCGACAAAAAAAGACTACGATTTATTCGTTAAGCTTGCTGAAAATAAGAAGGTAAAAGCTTATGGCGAGATAGGACTTGATTTCTATTACGACCTATCTGAAAGAGATATTCAAGAGCGAGTTTTTATCGAACAATTAGAGCTTGCAGACACCTTGAAACTTCCTGTCATTTTCCACGTGAGAGATGCTTATGGGCTAGCTTATGAAATTCTTAAATCTCATAAAAACCTACTAAAAAACGGTGGCGTTATGCACTGCTATCAGAGTAGCAAAGAGATGTTAGGGGGATTTCTCGACTTGGGATTGCATATAGCTTTCGGTGGGGCGATTACCTTCAAAAACGCGAAAAAAGATGATATCGTCAAGGCTGTGCCGATTGATAGGTTGCTTCTTGAAACCGACTGCCCGTATATGACTCCGGTGCCTTTCCGTGGAAAGACCAATTACCCTGAATACGTTGCGCTCGTTAGGGATAAAATATGCGAGTGGCGTAACGAAGATATAGAAACAATTACAACACAAAACGCGAAACGCGTTTTTAGGATAGAATAATGAACACTTACTCTTATAGAATAGACGACATCGTATATATTAACCTAACTAACAAGTGCAGTAATGCTTGTGAATTTTGCGTGCGCGTAACCGATAGCTATAAAGAATACAGCTTGTGGCTAGACAACGAACCTAACGTTCAAGAAGTTATAAATTCTCTCGATAAGGTGGACGTAGACAGCGCAAAAGAAATCGTTTTCTGTGGCTACGGCGAGCCCACTTACAAGCTAGACGTTATGCTCGAGTTGTGCGACTATTTCCACTCCATTGGTAAAAAAACAAGACTAAATACCAACGGTCAAGGTTCGCTAATTATGGGCTATAACATCGCTGAAAAGTTCAAGGGAAAACTAGACACCGTTAGCATTTCTCTCAATGCAACCGATGCTAAAAAATATCAAGCACTTTGCCATAGCGAATTCGGCGAAAAGGCGTTTTATGCGCTCATTGATTTCGCGAAGGAATGTAAAAAATACGTAGAAAACGTTAAGTTCTCAATCGTAGACGTAATAGGCGAAGAGGAAATCGCAAAAGCTAAAGAAATTGCCGATGCAGTTGGCGTTGAGCTTCGCGTAAGAGCGTTCATAGAATAAGAAAATGCCACCTTGTTAAGGTGGCTATCTTCTTTTGTGCCTCAAAGAAATTTATCTTTTGTATATTGTTATTATAAATCGCATTCGGCGTCAAATTCAAGGTAAATTATGGAAATTAAAGATATACTTCTTAAAAATGAATTCCACTTCAAAAAACAATTAGGACAAAACTTCATTACCGAAGTTTCGTTGCTTCGTGCCGTGGTTAGAGATTCCGAAGTCACAAGCGATGACGTCGTTGTCGAAATCGGTACGGGAGCAGGGACTTTAACGGCGGCGATTTCTGATAGCGCAAAAGAAGTTTTTACCTTCGACGTCGATACCACACTTAAGCCAATTCTTGAAGAAACCCTCGCGGGACGTGAAAATATCACTTGTATTTTTAAAGATATCCTTAAAATGAGCGATGCTGAATTCGTTGAAATAGTAGGGGATAGAGAATTTAAAGTCGTTGCCAATATCCCTTATTATATAACAACTCCACTCATTATGCGATTCATAGAGAGTGACTTGAAAGTAAAGTCGATTACCGTTATGGTACAAGAAGAAGTCGCCGATAGGTTAGTTGCGCGTCCGAATACCGAAGACTATGGCGCAATTACTCTTGCAGTCGCGCTTCGTGGCGTAGCAAAGAAAACGCGTACTGTTGATAAAAGAATGTTCCACCCCATTCCTAAAGTCGATAGCGCAGTTGTGCATATCGCCATAGATGATTCACGTTACACTTATAAAGATAAAAAAACGCTAGTCAACCTTATGCACGCAGGATTTAGAATGAGAAGAAAGACTCTCGTTAATAATATTCAAGCGAGTTTTCCTGCAATTTCAAAAGAAGTTGCAAAAAGCATTCTGACAGACTGTGGATTCTCCGAAACGATTAGGGGAGAAGTGCTTGGCGTTAGTGAATATATCCTAATAGCAGATAAGATTTACGATTTACTTTCATAATATTTTTTTAACCTCATATTATTTAACGTGAGGTAAAATGCTCGTTAAAAAAACTATTGTTTTGACAGGCGACGGGGCTAACGGTTACGTTAGTATCGTTCGTGTAGGTAGCTCTGCCGGTGCAAAAGTCATCTTAAATTCACCGATTAAAGAAGAGCTTTTTTGTGGTATACGACTAACTAATATTAAGCAAATTAACTTTAAAATCAATACGCAAAGAACCGAGATTGATTTACCGTTTGAATTCACCGTGCGCGATGACGTAGGCATTATTGTAGTCAATAAAAACAGCGAAATATTCGCTGTAGGTGGCAATAAAATGCTAGTAAATAAGTCAGAAATTCTCGCTTATATAAAAGAACTACACTCGCCTAAAGAAATCGTTGAAGAAGAAGTTTCGGCTCCCGAAATAGAGATTGAAGTGCCTGAAACTATTATTATTGAAGAAAATAACGAAATAATCGACGATATAAAACCTATCCTAAAAAATAAGAGTGAAAACTTCTATGAACAAGTTAAAAGTAGGCTCGATGAAATCTTAACCGTAAATCCACGAGAAGAGCGCGTTGAAAAACTTATCCCGGATAGTACCTGGGTAAAAGTCTACTACGACCAAGAAGACTACTACATAATTGGTGTATTAAGGGATAACCAAAAAATAAC
This sequence comes from Clostridia bacterium, assembly GCA_017533005.1. Classification (GTDB taxonomy): domain Bacteria; phylum Bacillota; class Clostridia; order Christensenellales; family DTU072; genus RGIG6449. The sequence goes on from JAFXIQ010000048.1 coordinate 18,581, forward strand.
CCATATCGGTTATGGCGTCCCCGGTATAGAAGGTATCAAGCCTCCCAAAGAAGCGCAAGAGCTTTGTGAATTTTTACCACTCCCAGAAACCATCGGCGAAGGGTATTGGGTTATGATTCAAGATGCTTTAACCGGCACTATTAACGGCGGATAAACTTCGTATAACTTCAAAAACAGCCCTAGGGCTTCGGGTCATTTACGACATAGTAAACTCCCCTTGCCCGTCGGGCTGTTTTTTCGTTCTACTTGTTTCTCCACCGTTAATACTTAACGGCTAAACTTCGCACTACTTTCTCAAAAACCTAATCCACTCAGTCACATACGCTCAAGTAAACTCCTAGCTCAAAGCGTGGCGTTTCCGCGTATTGCTCGTTTCTCCGTCGTTAATACTTAACGTTTATGTTACCGACCAATCGTGATATGGAAAATCCTAGCAGTCAAGTATTTTGTGCTAGGATTTTTGTGGCTATATCAGTCGGTTTTGGTGTGTTAGGAAGTTTTATATTTTTTACTTTTTTGTAAATTTATGCCTTGTTTCGTTAGCCACACGCACGCGTATGGTGTATAATAAACAAAGCAATAATTTTTTGGAGTTTAAAAATGTTGATTTCTGCTGTTAACGAAAGATGGTCGGCGTATTTAATTCTTGCGATTTTCATTGCTTCGATGATTGTCGTTAGCGTGTTATCCGCTAAAAAAGCTAAATCGTTAAATGGATTTTTACTAGGGGACCGTGGTATCGGCGGTTGGATGAGTGCTTTCGGTTATGGCACCACTTATTTCTCGGGCGTTGTCTTTATAGGCTACGCGGGAACATTCGGTATGAGCCTAGGACTATCGGCTTTCTGGATAGGACTAGCTAACGCGCTCGTCGGTTCGCTACTCGCTTGGTTAGTGCTCGCTAAAAGAACACGCGCGATGAGTCAATCGCTTGATGCAAAAACACTTCCTGAATTCCTAGAAAAAAGATATTCTTCAAGTAGTTTGAAACTCGTTTCTGCTATTATTATCTTCATATTCTTAATTCCTTATTCAACTTCTGTTTATCAAGGTATTGCGTATATTTCAGAAGCTGTTTTCGGTTTAGATTTCGTTTGGTGCGTGGTCATTATGGCTGTTATCGCAGGCGCTTATTTGTTCGTTGGTGGATACTTCGCGAATGCTGTTTCCAACTTCGTTCAAGGTATCATTATGTTGATTGGCGTTATCTTGATGATTGCGCTTATGCTCGCTTCTTCAAAGGTAAACGGAGTAGAAGGACTTAACAAACTTATTGAAAGCGGTTACGGATTCTTCCCATCGGCAAAGAGTTCGGGATTCTGGTTCGATTCGCCACTTATGACACTCATTACCAATATGCTTTTGACTTCCGTTGGTATTTGGGCGGTTCCTCAATCTATCCAAAAATTCTTCGCCATTAGAAACAACCGCGCTATAGTTCAAGGAACGGTTATTTCTACCATATTCGCTTTAGTAGTAGGCGGTGGCGCGTACTTCAACGGAAGTTTATCACGACTCTTTTTCCCCGAAATGCCCGCAGAAGGAACGGCTAACATCATTCCTAATATGCTACTTTCTAACGAACTTATGGGATACGCAGTTCTCGGATTTATTTGCATCCTTGTTCTTGCTGCAAGTATGTCGACTTTGTCATCACTAGCATTGGTTTCTGCATCTTCACTAGGCGTGGACGTTTACAAAGGATTCATTAAAAAAGACGCGAGCGATGCGCACATTAAAAAGCTAGTTAGCATACTTTGCATAATCTTCGTATTGGTTTCTGCAATTCTTGCTATTCTTGAAGTAGATGCTATTGTAACGCTTATGTCACTATCTTGGGGTACGCTCGCAGGTTGCTTCCTTGGCCCGTATATTTACGGCTTGTATTCTAAAAAGGCAAACAAGGTAGGAGCATTCCTTTCTATCGGCGTGACATTAGTTACAACGATTGTATTAATATTCGTTTTCGGTGCGATATACGGTGGAAATAGCTTAGGTGAGTTGATTTCTCTAGGTATTAAAAAATCACCCGTTATAGGCGTTATTTGTATGATATTATCGCTAATCGTAACACCTATAGGTATGCTCTTCAATAAAAACGAAAAAATTAAAGTTAAAGATGAAGCTCTTGAATTATGCTTCCAACAAATTAAATAATTAAATAAAAGTATCCGATTGATGGGGCGCGACGTGGAGTCGCGCCCCTTATTTTTAAATTATTTTTGGATTTTAGGTATAAGAAAAATTTTTTAAGCAATAATTTCGGTAACAAAACGCGGAGGTTATATATGCAAAAAAAATTGAATTTGCAAAAGCTCAAAACATTCTTTAAAAAGAATATGTATTTCATAATTATGGGGGTTTCGGTGTTAGCTATTGGCGCAATGATTACGGTTGCCGTCGTTGCAAGCGATAAGAAGGCCCCAACGGATAGCACGCCAAGTGATACCATCGTTCTTCCACCGGTAGACGATACACCCGTCGTAGACCCTGTTCCTGATACACCTGTCGTAGACACGCCCGAAGAACCTACACCAACACCTATTGTGTTTATCTCGCCCGTTGCTCAAGGCTCGATTATAAAAGACTATACAATGGATACGCTAGTATATTCTTCGACGCTCAAACAATATCAAGTACACAACGGTATTGATTTTGCAGGAGAAGAGGGCGCTGTCGCAGTAGCCGTTTATGCAGGTACAGTTGAAAGCGTAACTTATGACGCATTGAACGGCACGGTTATAAAAATCAACCACGGAAACGGACTCGTTAGCGAGTATTCTTCCTTGTCTGACCCCACGGTTAGCGTTGGTCAAGTAGTTGCACAAGGAACCACTCTGGGACTACTATCAACGAGCGCTACAAGCGAAATGAATGATGGAGCACACTTGCACTTTTCGGTATCTGAAAATGGTCAAATAGTTAGCCCACACGGCTATTTAGCTGATGGAAACAAATAAAAACCGAAATAGAAAAGCCCACATTTTCGTGGGCTTTTTAAGTAGCGTGAAATTCAATGCTACAGTATGAAACCGTAGAAGAGAATGCCTATTCCTGCTGATAAAATTATCAAAATGATGGGGTGAAGTTTTTTGAATATACGCATACAAGCAAAGCACACGGCAAAGAGTATTATGCCAAACCAATTAAAGGTTGTTTCTCCCGTAGCGCCGTCGGTCGGGAGTATCGTTGCGACGAATACGCTAATAAATGCCGTAAATATGAGCATTGAAACCGTGGGACGGAGTGTAGTGAAAGCGTCTTGCACGAAAACATTATTCATAAACTTCTTGGAGAAGTAATAGATAATTAGTATTATGATAAAGGACGGTAGCGCAAGGCCTAATACTGCGAAAAACACGCCTAGCACGCCTGCCATTTGATACCCGATAAAAGTTGCCATATTGACGGCAAACGGCCCCGGCGTAGACTCAGCTATGGCTATGAAATTGATAAGCATCTCTTCGCTTATCCAACCTTTACCTATAGTTGTTTCTGCAATAAGTGGTATCATTGCGTATCCACCACCGATGGTGAATAAGCCTATTTTAAAGAAAGAGAGCATTAAATCAATGATTATCGGCATTTTCATCTACCTCCTCATTGATTTCGGGTTCTTCCGTGCTTTCCGTAGCGATAGGGGGTTCTTCTACGTTTTCAGAAGTTTCTTCTTTAACTTCTTCTTGCGTTGCACCTTTTTTCTTGGCGATTTTTCTGTTTATTATACCCCATACGATGCCAAATACGGCTGACATCAAAATTATATAGATAACGTCGAATTTGATGACTTCGAATTCGTTTAATAATGCAAGCGTTAAGCTAACCGCCATAACTGCGTATATAACTATACGTTTTTCGCCTTTTAGGAATTTGCTCATTTTGATTACGGCGTTCAATATCAGCGCGCAAACGGCTGCTCTTATGCCCATAAAAGCCCATTTTACATATTGATTGTCGCCAAACTCGTTTATAACTCCTGAAATAAGCGTTATTATTATGGTTGATGGAAACAATACTGCGAAAGTTGCCACAATAGAACCGAATATACCGGCGACTTTAGCACCTACGAAAGTTGCCGTATTCAATGCTATTGCGCCCGGCGTTGATTCTGCAATCGCTATTATATCGAGCATTTCCTTGGAAGTTAACCACTTCTTTTTGTCAACTACGTCGCGCTCTACAAGGCTTATCATAGCGTAGCCACCACCGAACGTGAAAGCACCTATTCTTAAAAACGTTAAGAATAGTTCAAGTATAAGTTTAAGTTTAGCTTTAAGCTTACCTTTATCTTTCATTGATTAGTCGTCCTTTTTCGTGGCTTTATTCGGGAATAAATTATAGCGCTCGGGGTTTGTGATTGCAGAAAACATCCTATCCTTCGCAAAAGGTATATCTTTGCAAATAGACATTGTTAAATTTTTCATATATTCCCTTTGCGTTACATGATTCATCGGGCAAGGGTTATGTAGTATGGGTAAATTCAACCTGTTGCATACGCCTTTTATGTCGCCTTCTCGTGCGTAAATGAAGGGGCGTATAAGCGTTATGTCGCTTCTTTCCATGTGCGATACGGGTTGGAAGGTCGATAATCTACCTTCGTATATGAACGATAGCAAGAAGGTTTCGAGTAAATCTTCCGAATTGTGTCCTAATGCGAGTTTGTTTGCGCCGATTTCTTTGCACTTGGTGTTCAGCGCGCCTCTACGCATTTTTGAGCATAAACTGCAAGGGTTTTTCTCCTTTCTTTCTTCAAAAAGGATTTGGGCTATTTGGGTTTCTTCTATATAGTAGGGTACGCCTAGCTCCTTGCAGTAGTCTATAAGCGCTTGAACTTCTTTGGGGTCGGTTTCTTTGAGCCCTAGACTGATGGTTATAGCAGATAATTCGAATGGAATAGGGGAAAATCTCTTGAAAATTGCAAGAGCTGTGAGTAACGCTAAACTATCCTTCCCTCCGGAAAGACCGACGGCTACGTGGTCACCTGCTTCAAGCATATTGTAGTCGGTGAGCGCTTTTCTAACGCAACCAACAAGTTTTCTCATTACTACGCTTCTTTCTTCCATTTATAATAACCTTAATATTTATCGTGCAAATGAAAAATACCTAACTAGTTAGGTATTTTTGGCAGGAGTAGTAAGAATCGAACTTACAACAACGGGGTCAGAGTCCGTTGTGTTACCACTACACCATACTCCATTGTTTGCGCTATATCATTACATTGGTAAGTCGCAAGCTTCGTTAAGTGCTTCTACCATTTCGTCAACGTCTACACCGTGTACCATAGCTGCTTCTTCGATGGTTTCGCCTCTAGAAAGTGCGCATCCTAAACAATGCATGCCAAAACCGAATAGAACGTCTGCCATAGCTTGTACGTTGCCTTTTTTTAGTGCGTCTGCAATTAACATGTCTTTAGTGATTTTCATAGTATATACCTCCTATGTAAATACTTATATTCGTGTCTTAAGTATATAACAATTAAGCCTTATTATCAACTGTTTTTAATAATTATTTATATTAGAGTAGTATCATGAGCGTCAACGGAATGGTTACGACGGATAGTAGCGTAGATATCATAACGAACTTAGCTGGGTACTTAGTATCAAGCCCACATCTATTGGAAAACATCATGACGTTGTTCGCGCTTGGCATTGCAGAAAACGCTACTAAGTTCAATTTTATATCAGAAACGTCCGTAAAACTAGCGAAAATTAGTATCAAAAGCGCGCATAACGCAGGACAAATTATTAACTTAATGATTGCCGATGCGTAAACTTTGCCGTCAAGGAAAAGCTCTTTTAAAGAAGTTTCGGAAATCTTTATGCCAAGAAGCGTCATCGCAAGGGGACCTACCATATCCGCGAATAGACCTACCATATTTTGTATGCCGACTAAATTGAAACGTGGGAAGTTGATATTGCAAATGAATAAAGGTAGCGCGATTATAAAAGAAAGCGTAGGGGGATTAAAAATAGCTTTCTTTAGGCTCATATACTTTTTGTCGCCTGTCAGTAGGTAGTTGCCTAGCGTCCAAGATAATAAGTTGAAGCTAACTATTGCGCTGGTTGCGTATAATATTATTACGCTATCGTTAGGAGCAAAAAGTTGTAGAAACGGAATGCAAAGATAACCAACGTTGCCGAACGTGCCAGCATAAACCGACTGCGCGCGCTCCGTTAAATCGCCACCAACGCCAGTCATAATCAATTTGCCGATAAGAAGAGTGGCAATCATAAGTATGGCCGTTATGAAAAAGACCATCACTAAATTGAAAAGTACGGAAACGTTATAAGGGGTGTTCAAAAATGCATCAAAAGTAACGAATGGTTGCGTGACATATAAAAGCATTACCGAAATAAACGATACGGCTTTTTCTTTGTCAATCATTTTTAACTTGCCGATTATAAACCCCGGCACAGCCATCGCAAGTAGCAAAGCTACGCTTTTTAATGCAGTCAAAAATAACATTACGGTTCAATTACTCCATAGTTAATAAGTACACTTTGTACCTCTTTTAGGGCTCTTAAAACAGATTGTTGGTTACCTAAAGTGTTCTTAAGCCCTAACCATACCAATTTGATAAGTAGTGGGTTAAGGGATTCTAATACGTGGAGTAAGCCTTTTACAAGAGTGGTGCCTTCTCTACGTGTGAGTTCGTCCATTGCGTTGTCGCCTGCGATAGTATCTAGCATTTGACGTAGCCAATAATCACAGTCTTCTGCAACTTTACCCGGAAGAAGTTCGATGGGTTTATCTTTCTCGATGGTTTCTTCTATAGCGTTGGGAAGCGTTAGCATACTTCTATATGCTTCTGCATAGGGGGTGATGATTTTATCACAAAACGCCATATACGATGCGTGAGAGCTCTCTTGTGGGTAAAATTTGGTTACAAATTCTACAACCGATAAACTCTTTTTATCGAATTCGAATAGCAATCCTGTGATTAGCGCTACTAGGTGACGTTTGTTGTGTGGTGGTACGAAACTTATGCCCTTATCATCACGAGTAATCGCTTTATTGAACTCTACTTGAAAGTTCGTTGCTCGCGTACAGTCCGTTAATACGTCAAAAAGCTCTGAATTAGCGACGATTTCTGATAAAAATGCCGAAATCGTTCTGTCTACGATAATTAATCGTGATGAATAAAACGCGTTTATTGCATTATTGAAGGTCGTTAAAGCTTGGTCTTTTCCCATTGTGTACCCCTTTATTTTTCTTCTTACTAATAATATAACATAAAAACTTTTAAATGTCTTGCAAAACCTTACATTTAATAGTATAATAAAAATAGTTTTGTAGCTGTAGATACAAAGAAGTTTAAGGGAGATGTTTTATAATGAACGTTTTTAAGCTATTTAGAAAAAATAAGCTGTTTGCAAACCTTGACGACAAGGAAATTAATGCGATTTTCGACTGCCTTAAGGGTAGAATCGTTAAACCTGTTCGTGGTAAAGTGCTATGTAAAGAAGGCGACCCCGTTGAAGAAATAGGTATTATATTAGAAGGTACTTGCCTTAAGTTCATTACAAAATCAAACGGAGAACGTGAAGCTCGTGAAGTTTTGACGGCAGGGGATATGTTTGGCGAAGTAGAAGGCTATATCGGAGATAAAACTATGATGTATTCGGTGGTTGCTAGCGACGACGTAACCGTTCTATATATCACACTATCAACAATCGTTAAACAATGCTCGAAAACTTGCCCCGTACACCAAAAAGTGCTAGAAAACATGCTCGCACTTCTTGCTGAACGCGTTTCTACGCTTAACAAGGATACTGAATATCTCATCGTTAAGAGTATGAGACAAAAAATTGCAAAATTCGTATACGAAAAATATTTAGAGCAAAACAGCCTAGAAATCGACCTAGGTATGGATAGAAACGAGATGGCTCAATACTTGAACGTTTCACGTCCGTCTATGTCGCGTGAAATGCTCAAAATGATGAACGAAGACGGTATATTCAAATTCCGTAAAGCTAAACTCACCATACTCAAACTCGACGAAATCGAAAAGATAGTCAACGCAATTAAGATTTAATATGACACTAGAAGCTCGCATAATTATATTTGTAATCTCATTTATTTTAGCATTATTAGTGACGGCGTATTTCGTCGTCAACTTTTATGTTTTACGCAGTCTTATGCGCCCGAAAAAGCGTGAATATGAAGAACTCCTTGATTATGAAATCACGGAAAAGGGCTTCCAAAAACGTTGGTTAGATATCCCTTACGAAGATATGTATATAACTAGCGATGACGGACTCAAACTGCACGGAAAGTTCTTCAAGTGCGCTACGGATACCAATAAGATAATGCTATCCTTGCACGGACATAACTCTTGTCACGTATCGCAAATGAAGTATCTAGAAACTTTCCTAGAGCTAGGCTATAACGTATTTATGCCCGACCATAGAAGAAGTGGTGAGAGCGAAGGACACACTATAACCTTTGGCGCAAAGGAAAAGTACGATACTATTAAATGGATAGATTATCTAGAAGACCTATATCCTGAAGCAGAGTTTTCGGTGTTCGGCGAGAGTATGGGAGCGGCTACTGCGATTATGGTTACTGCGCTAGATAGTCGTATTAAGCTATTAATCGAGTATTGTGGCTACGCTAACATGTCTGAAGTTGCCAAAGGACACGTCCCTAAGGAATGGATAATTAAGTTCGGAAAATTCGGCTATAAAGTGGTTTCTAGATTAATATTCGGCGTTCCACTAAAAGAATGTGACGCGAGCGAAGCCATGGCGAAACTCAAAGATAAACCCGTCCTTATGATTCATAGTAAGATAGACGAAGTAGTCGTATATTCGAACGCACTTGTACTGAAAGAAGCTAATCCAAACGCGGAATTCCATACGTTTGAAGATACAAAGCACGCGCGTTCAATGGTAGTTTATCCCGAAAAATTCAAGGAAATAATTACAGACTTCATTCAAAGAAACGCGTAAAATAAAAATGCTATTAAAAAAGCTCTCGCAAGAGAGCTTTTTTTTGTATATTTTATTCTTCGAAATCGTTAAAGTAATCTCTATCGAAAAATTCCGAAAGGGTTACGCCTGCGCCTTGACAGAAAGTTTTAATTGTAGAAACTTTTGAACATTTAGTCCGGCCTTTTATTAAATCGTAAATTGCAGACGGAGATTTGCCACCATTTAAAGTGACTTCGCAGATGTTTACATTCTTTTCTTTGCAGATTTCTTCAATCCTTTTTATTATTGCATCGTTTACGTTCATACACACCTTCGTGGAGTCCCATATAGGTATTCCACGAAATTATTATATTAATTATTTAAGTTATTATCTCGTGGAGTTCCACGATATTGACTTTATCGCATATTTAAAGTATAATATTAGTGGAGTTCCACGATTATAATTTAATATGAAAGTATGTTTTATAGGACACAAAACCATAGATAAGTCAGACGAGCTTATATCTTCGCTGAAAGAAACGATTATCGCTCTATTAAAAAATGGAGTAACAACGTTTCTGTTTGGCAGTATGAGTGAATTTGATAGTTTGGCGTGGGAAGTCGTTACTGAGCTAAAAAAGGAATATGATTACATTAAAAGAATATACGTTAGGTCTAGTTATCGATACATAGAAAAACATTATGAGAATTATCTGCTGAAATATTACGAAGAAACGTATTTCCCCACAAAAATAGAAAAAGCAGGTAAATATTCTTACGTAGAACGAAATTACGAGATGATTGATAAGTCAACTTATTGTGTATTTTATTTTAACAAAAATTACGTCGCTTCGTTAAACTCAAAATCAAAGCGTAATTTATTAACGAATTTAGAGCGTAGAAGTGGAACTAAAATCGCTTATCAATATGCAGTAAAGGCAAAAAAAGAAATTATTAATCTATATAATGAAAAACTCGACTGTTAGTCGAGTTTTTTGAAATTATTACAAGGTTTAGTTAATTATCTTTCTACTGCGCGGAAGGTTACGTTAAGGAATTTGATTTCGAAGAAGACTTCGTCTTTTTGGGTTTCGGGGTTGGTTTCCATTGTCATAACTACATATGACTCGCCACCTTTGTTTCTGTCGCCCATATATACTGCCGTATATTCTCCGGTGTATTCACTGACTAAATCTTCCATTGTGTAATTGCAGTTGTATTCGATACCGATAGGTGCGGGGAGCATAAAGTCGTCAGGGATACTACCTTTGCCTGCTAACGTATCAAATAGGGCTTTAACATTGGGGTCGTCAAAGTCAACGTTGTAAAGCTTTAGCCCCATAGAATCTTCTAGAAGTTTGAAAGTTTCCTTGGGTTTATTGATATCAAAGCCCGGAACAATGTTTACTGCATATTGGTTTACAAGCGGGGTAAGGTCTAGACCTTTAAGAATATCGTCGGTGATTAATCCGCCTAGCGCGCCAACAACGTCTTTTAGAATAACGATACGTAGCGTTGCAGTGCCGTCCGGACGTAGAATAACTTGGCTAGCGTCTTTGTCGATAAGTAGAGCTGCTAGACCTAGGTTAAGGAAGTCGAATTCGTTAACTTTTACATAGAAAACCTTTTCTTCTTCTACAACGTATTCTTTATTGTTGTCGCAACCAAATAGCGCGAAAACCGATGCTATAAGTATTAAAGTAAGACAAAGTGCAATTATTTTTGACGTTTTCTTCATTTTTCAGTTCCCCCTTAATCTTTTGTATAGATAGGTAGAAGTCCATTCGTTCCATCAAAGTATGCATCGCTTACTTCACGGAAAGTCGTTGCTTCTTTGACGGCTTTGATAGTGTCTGGCGTTGCATCATAGCTACCGAACATTCTCTCTAGTTGCTCAATCTTAATCTTTTTGTATTTGTTGATTGCGGGAGCTTCTTTTGCGAATCCGTGGTCGATAAGGATTTCTTGGGTGATTTCTGCAAGAACTGCGTGACCATAGTTGCTAGGATGTACGCCGTCTGTGTAAATCAACGCTTGACCTTTAACGGGATTAGCATCGTAAATCTCTCCGAAAACTTTGTACGCGTCTGCAATAACATACGCACCTGGATGCTCGTCTAGATAATCGTAAACAATGCTGTTTAACATCGTTAAGATTTCTGCGCCCATAATACGTAAATCATCATAGTCACGGCCCAGTGCGAAGATTTGTTCTAGAACATCTTGCGCGATAATAGGAGTGTTGTTGTAAACAGGGTTGTATACCGTTTGGAATATAAGTAAAGCATCAGGATTTAATTCCTTAAGTCTTTCTACGATTTTTGCAAAGTTCTTAACAGATTGTGCAAGAATTTGTTCCAAAACTACGGTGTCGCCTTGTGCGTACTTGAGCATAGTTTCACCTAGGTTGTTTTGGAGAAGGTCGTTACCAAGAATGGATACGTGCAATACGTCCGCATCTTTTATGTGGGTTGCAGTCATTGTTGCGCCGTTATCTTCTTCGTAAAGTAAATCAATCAATTGGTGAGTTTGGTGTCCGCTAACCGAGCGATTGTAGTACCTAAACCCATTGGTACGGCCAAGTATAGCATAGTAACAGTAGTTCTCGCGTTCGCCTAGGGGCGCCGGACCAAGAACGCCTTCTGCGATAGAGTCGCCCAAAAATACTATCGTGCCGGAAGGCGCTTGAGAGTTCGTGGCTACTACACTCGCGGAAACAATCATCGTTGCGCAAAAGACAGCGCATAAAAGTATGACAATTAATTTTTTCACTTGAAAAAACCTCCACAAAATTATCAATTATATTATACCCACGCGCGTGCGTAATGTCAATATACAATATTAAAAAAGAGCGATTTTATTCGCTCCTTTTCGGTTTGATTTTCGTTAATTTTCAGATTAGAAATTGAAGTAGTTCTTTGCGTTGTAGTAACAAATATTTCTGGCAATTTCTTTGAGATATTCGAGTTGCGACAAGGGGTATTCGCCGTTATCAACAAGCGAGCCTAAAAAATTGCAGAGTATTCTTCTGAAATAGTCGTGGCGTTCGTAAGACAAGAAAGAACGGCTATCTGTTAGCATTCCGATAAACGTGTCGATAGGTGCACCGAGTGCGTACGTGGAGATTTGATTTTCCATACCACCTTTGTTGTCGTTGAACCACCAGGCCGAGCCTTGTTGTACTTTGCCTTTGAAGGGGGCTTCGTTGAAAGAACCCATAATGGTAACGAGTTCTGCATTGTCGGCAGGATTCAAAGAGAAGAGAAGCGTCTTCGGTAGTGCGTCAGCTTCTGCCATAGCGTTCAATAGGGGGTACAAGTTGTCTATACGAGTTGCGCCGAGTATAGCGTCAAAGCCGGTGTCTACGCCAAGCTTCTTGAAAGTTTTTGCATTGGGATTTCTCTTGCAACCAAAGTGTAGCTCCATTACGACGTTGCGCTTTACATATTCTTTAGCTAGGAATAGTAACAGCTCGGTTTTAAACGCGTCGACATACTCGTTACTTATCGCACGAGCTTTTACCGCGTTATCGAGAATTTCAGTTGTTGCGTTTCTTGCAAAAGGCATACTGTCTAGTCCGTGGTCGCTCGCTTTACAACCGAGTGAAACGAAATAGTCGAGTCGATTAACTAGAGCGAGCTTCAGTGATGCGAAATCGTTAATAGCAAAGCCTACGACAGATTCCAACTTCTCTATATATTCGGCGTAACCGTCCTTCTCTACGTTAAGAGCCTTGTCAGGTCTAAATGCAGGGAGTACCTTAACCGAATAGCCGTCTTCTTTTAGAAGCGTGTGGTAGCGAAGGTCTTCTATGGGGTCGTTGGTTGTTACGACGACTTCTACGTTGCTCTTTTTGATAAGCTCTCTTACCGGGAGATTGCGAAGTACTTTGTTCGCGCGTTGGTATACGTCTCCGGCAGTTTCTTTGGATAGGGGAGTGGTTATTCCCATATACTTCTTGAGTTCCATATGCGAGAAGTGATATAGGGGATGTCCCGCTAAATAGGGCATAATGGTAGCCCAAGCTACAAATTTGTCATAATCTTCGGCATCGCCGGTTATTAGGCGTTCATCTACGCCCATATTGCGCATAGCGCGCCATTTATAGTGGTCGGCCTTTAACCAAGCTTCTGTTATGGTGTCGAACGTTAGGTTGTCATAGATTTCTTTTGCATCAATATGGCAATGGTAGTCGATTATAGGAAGCGTACTGACTTCTTGATATAGAAGTTTTGTCGTGTTGCCGTTCAATAGGAAATCTACGTTCATAAAGTCTTTCATAATAAACTCCTAGCTCTAGATAGTTAGATTATAACTTATATCGGCTATTTTGTAAAGCCATACGAATTTTTTTGAAATTTTCAACATTTTTTATATGGTTTTCTCGCGCGCGTGCGCGTTCCATATATAATATATATATTCGCGCGTTGTGTTATGAATTTACGGCAGACACTATATGTTGTGGTGGGGGTAAAAAAATATAAAAAAAATTAAAATTTGTGCGTTTTTTGTTTGACTATATATTTTATTTTGAGTATAATTCTCGTGTTGCGTTTGGGAGTATTATGTAATACAAACAAACATCGTAGTAACCGTAGACGGAATATTGCTTTCAAATGATTGTCAATTCCTGAGGTACTTGAGAGCAACGACATACTGCTAATAACTCGGGCGCTTGCGCCTTATATTTATGAAACGGTATGGCACACACGGTTAAGTGTGAGAGTTAGGAACAATTATCTTAGGAGGACACAAAAAACATGGCAGGTCAAAAAATTAGAATCAAGCTAAAAGCTTATGACCACAATTTGATAGACGCCTCTTGCGGAAAAATCGTTGACGCAGCTACGCGCACCGGTGCAAGCATTTCAGGCCCTATCCCACTACCCACAGAAAAAGAAGTAGTTACAATTCTTCGTTCACCACACAAATATAAAGATAGTAGAGAACAATTTGAACTACGCACACACAAACGTTTGATTGACATTTACAACAGCTCTTCAAAGACCGTTGAGCAACTTATGAAGCTCGACCTTCCTGCTGGCGTAGATATCCAAATCAAGCTTTAATAAGGAGGCTCATGATGAAAAAAGCTATTTTAGGTAAAAAACTTGGTATGAGCCAAATCTTTACGCCCGATGGAACAGTTATCCCTGTTACCGTTGTTGAAGCTGGTCCTTGTGCTGTTATGCAAATCAAAACCCAAGCTAAAGACGGTTACGATGCAGTTAAAGTTGCTTTCGGCGACGTTAAAGAAGCAAGAGTAAACAAACCCATGCTCGGTCAATTCAAACAAGCTGGTATCGCTCCCAAAAAATACGTTAAAGAATTCCGTTTCGAAGATTGCGCAGCTTATACTGTTGGTCAAGAATTCAAATGCGACGTATTCGCAGTAGGCGACCACGTTGACGTTGTTGGAACAACCAGAGGTCGTGGTTACACCGGTACAATCCAAAGATGGAACACCCATTGCGGTCCTAAAGCTCACGGTTCGGGCTATCACAGAGGCGTTGGTTCTCTAGGCACAAACAGCAGTCCATCAAGAGTATTCAAAAACAAAAAGATGCCTGGTCAATATGGTCACGAACAAGTCACCATCCAAAACCTTGAAATCGTTAAGGTTGACGGCGCTCGTAACATCATTCTAATCGCAGGCGGTATTCCCGGCGCAAAGAACTCACTAGTTATCGTTAAAGACACTGTTAAGAAAGCTCGTGGTTCTAAATGGATAAAGGGTTAATAAGGAGATACGGACATGTTAGAAACAAATATTATTAACACCGAAGGTAAAGTAGTAAAAACAATCGAACTCAACGAAAAGCTATTCGCAGCTGACTACAACGAGGCTCTTATCCATCAAGTAGTTGTTGCTCAACTAGCTAACAAGAGACAAGGCACTAAGAGCACACTTACCCGTACAGAGGTTCGTGGCGGTGGCATTAAGCCTTGGAGACAAAAAGGCACAGGTCGTGCTCGTCAAGGTAGCATCCGCGCTCCTCAATGGTATCACGGCGGTGTTGTATTCGCACCAAAGCCCCGCGACTTCTCAAAGAAAGTCAACAAACAAATGAAAACCGCTGCTCTTCGTAGCGCAATAAGCCAAAAACTTCGTGACGGCGACCTAATCATTGTTGACAAGTTCGAAATCGCTGAACCAAAGACTAAACTCGTTGCTGGTATCCTAAAGAACCTAGCAATCGAAAAGACGGCTCTTCTAGTTCTCAACGGCGACGCTCAAGACATCATCCGCGCTGGTAAGAACATCGAAGCTCTCACAATGACTGATGCTAGCTTAATCAACGTTTACGACGTAGTTAGAGTTGGTAAGTGCGTTATGACCGAAGCAGCTGTTCAAGCACTAACGGAGGTATACGGAAATGAGTAATTACGATATCATTATTAAACCCGTCCTTTCCGAAAAAAGTTATGACGGAATCGCAGCTAAAAGATACACCTTCAAAGTAGCTAAAGACGCTACCAAAACTCAAATCAAAATCGCAGTTGAAGAAATCTTTGGCGTTAAAGTAGCAAAAATTAACACCGTTAGATACGACGGTAAAGTAAAAACAAGAGGCAGAACTCAAGGCAGAACCGCTTCTTACAAAAAGGCTTTCGTTACTCTTACCGAGGACAGCAAGCCAATCGAGTTCTTTGAGAGCTTATCGTAATTAGGAGGGTAAACAATGGCTATTAAAAGATATAAACCTACCTCCCCCGCACGCCGTAATATGAGCGTTTCCGACTTCGCTGAAATTACATGCACAAAACCAGAAAAAAGCTTGTTAGTAAGCAAGAGCAGAAGCGGCGGACGTAACAACAATGGTAGAATCACCGTTCGTCACATCGGTGGTGGTAACAGAAATAAATACAGAATTATCGACTTCAAGAGAAATAAGGATAACATCCCCGCTAAAGTTGCTTCTATTCAATACGACCCCAACCGTAGCGCAAACATCGCTCTTCTCAACTACGCAGACGGCGAAAAGAGATACATCCTTGCTCCCGTTGGTCTTTCAGTTGGCGACACCGTTATAAGTGGTGAAACCGCTGACATCAAGGCAGGTAACGCACTTCCTCTAGCTAATATCCCCGTTGGTACTATGGTTCACAACATCGAACTTCAACCCAAACGTGGTGGACAAATCGCTCGTTCAGCTGGTTGCTCTGCTCAACTTATGGCTAAAGAAGGTAACAAAGCTACGCTACGTATGCCTTCAGGCGAAATGAGATACGTTCCCATTAAGTGCAAAGCTACAGTTGGTCAAGTTGGTAACATCGAACACGAAAACGTTAGCATCGGTAAAGCTGGTAGAACTCGCCACATGGGTATCAAACCTACCGTTCGCGGTGTCGTTATGAACCCCTGCGACCACCCACACGGCGGTGGCGAAGGCAAGAGCCCTATCGGTATGGCAACACCTGTTACACCTTGGGGCAAGCCCGCTCTTGGTTACAAGACACGTAACAAGAAGGCTCGTTCTAACAAGATGATTATTAAGCGCATTAACTAGGAGGACTAGACATGAGTAGATCAGTAAAAAAAGGCCCTTATGTTGCAGAAAGCCTTATGAAAAAAATAGTCGCTATGAACGAAGCTGGCGATAAAAAACCCGTCAAAACTTGGTCTCGTTCATCAACAATCTTCCCTGAATTCGTTGGTCACACAATCGCAGTTCACGACGGAAGAAAGCACGTTCCTGTATATATCACCGAAGACATGGTTGGTCTTAAATTAGGAGAATTCGCTCCCACAAGAACTTTCCGTGGACACGCTGGTGCAAAGACCACAGGTAAGAAGTAGGAGGCACACAAATGGCAACAAGAGTTAGAGAAAAATCTAAATCAAGACAAGAAAATAAGGATATGCGTCCACACGCAACCGCCAAAAATATAAGAATTTCACCTTACAAGGTTAGAGCGGTCCTAGACGTTATCCGTGGTAAGAGTTATATCCAAGCAGTTGCACTTCTAAAGAGCATGAACAAGTCTTCTTGCGAACCTATCCTTAAAGTTGTTAACTCTGCTGCTGCTAACGCAGAAAACAACCTAGGTATGAACAAAGACACTCTTTACGTAGCAGCTTGCTATGCTGACCAAGGCTTTACAATGAAACGCATGATGCCCAGAGCTAAAGGTAGAGGCGTTCGTATCCTAAAGCGTACCAGCCACATCACCGTCATTCTTGACGCTCAAAAGTAATTAGGAGGACCGAATAAAATGGGACAAAAAGTTAATCCACATGGCTTAAGAGTAGGCGTTATCGCTCCTTGGAGCAGTAAATGGTTTGCTAATAAAAAAGACTTCGGTAAATTCCTTAAAGAAGACAACGAAATCCGTAACTTCCTAAAGAAGAATTACTACGACGCAGCTATTTCTAAGATTTGCATCGACAGAGCAGCTGACACTATCAAGATTGATATTTACTGCGGTAGAGTAGGCGTTGCAGTTGGCAAAATGCAAAAGAAAGACGCAACAGAACAACCCGCTAACAACGGTAAAGGCATTGACGATATCAACAGAGCTATTCGTAAGATTATCGGCGAAGGCAGAACCTTCAACGTTAATATCCACGAAGTTAAGAACGTTGACCTCGACAGCCAACTAGTAGCAGAAGGTATTGCTGCTCAACTAGAAAAGAGAACACCTTTCCGTAGAGCAATGAAATTCGCTATGGGTCGCACGATGAGAGCTGGTGCTAAAGGTATCAAAACTATGGTTTCCGGTCGTCTAGACGGCGCTGAAATCGCTCGTTCAGAATGCTACCACGAAGGTTCTATCCCACTACAAACCATCAGAGCTGACATCGACTACGGTTTCGCAGAAGCTCACACAACATACGGTATTATCGGTGTTAAGGTTTGGATTTACAAGGGTGAAGTTTTTGCTCAAAAAGCAGCTAAAAAAGGAGGTAATGACTAATTATGTTAATGCCTAAAAGAGTTAAAAGAAGAAAGCAACAACGCGGTAGAATGACCGGTCGTGCTATGAGAGGTAACGTTATAGCTTATGGTGAATACGGTCTTGTAGCTACTGAACCTGCATGGGTTACCAGTGCTCAAATCGAAGCAGCCCGTGTTGCTATGACTAGATACATCAAACGTGGTGGTCAAGTTTGGGTTAATATCTTCCCTCACAAACCTATCACAGAAAAACCCGCTGAAACTCGTATGGGTAGCGGTAAAGGAACACCCGAATATTGGGCAGCAGTTGTTAAACCCGATAGAGTTATGTTCGAAATGTCAGGTATCTCGGAAGAGGTAGCTAGAGAAGCTCTCAGACTTGCAGCTAACAAACTTCCTGTTAAATGCAAATTCGTCAAGAAAGCTGATACGATTAGAGAAGGCGGTGAAGGCTAATGAAAGCAAAAAACTTTTTTGAAATGACAAATGAAGAATTGGTAAACAAGATTAACGAACTAAAAGCTAATCTTTTCAATCTTCGTTTCAAGAACGCAATCAACCAGCTCTCAAACCCAAAGGAAATTGAAGTCTGCAAGAGGGACATAGCGAGAGCAATGACTATTCTTCGTCAAAGAGAATTGGGAATCAGTGAAGAACCAGTTAAAGCAACGAAGAAGAAAGCAACTAAAAAGACAGCCAAGGCCGAGTAATAGGAGGAACTATAAATGGAAAGAAATTTAAGAAAAACTAGAGTCGGCATTGTTACTAGCGACAAAATGGATAAGACCATCGTCGTTGCAGTCGAAACCAAAATCAAACATCCTTTGTACAAAAAGTATATTAAACGCACCAAAACACTTAAAGCTCACGATGAACTAAATCAATGTGGTATCGGTGACAAGGTTGAAGTTATGGAAACAAGACCTCTTTCAAAGGATAAGAACTGGAGACTCGTCTCTATTATCGAGAAAGCTAAGTAAGGAGGCAAGACATGATACAACCTCAAACTAGATTAAAAGTAGCAGACAATAGCGGTGCTAAAGAAATTATGTGTATCCGCATCTTGGGTGGCTCTTACGTTAGAAGTGCTAACATCGGTGACGTTATAGTTGCTTCTGTTAAGACCGCTACACCCGGTGGCACGGTTAAGAAAGGTGACGTAGTTAAAGCTGTTATCGTTAGAACCCACAAGGGTATCCAAAGAAAAGACGGCACTTACATCAAATTCGACGACAATGCTGCAGTTATTATTGACAACCAAAAACAACCCCGTGGCTCACGTATATTTGGGCCAATCGCAAGAGAATTGAGAGATAAAGACTATATGAAGATTATTTCTCTAGCTCCCGAAGTTCTTTAGGAGGCAAAACATGGCAAAAACTAGTGTAAGAAAAGACGATTACGTTATGGTTATAGCCGGTAAAGACAAAGGCAAGACAGCTCAAATTCTCGCTATCAACGCTGAGAAAGGCCGTGCACTTATCGACGGAGCAGGACTTGCAACTGTTAATACCAAAGCTGTTAAAGCTCGTAAAGCAACTGACAAAGGTGGACTAGTTAAACAACCCGGTAGCATCGATATCAGCAACGTTATGCCTATCTGCTCCGCTTGTAACAAACCCACAAGAGTTGGTTACAGAATGGAAGACGGCAAGAGAGTTCGCTACTGCAAAAAGTGCGGTGCAACACTCGTTACCAAAAAAGCTAGTGCTAAAGCTACCACAAAAGCTAAAGCTACTACTCGCAAAAAAGCAAAACCTGCTACTGACGCAGCAGAATAATAGGGAGGCACAAAATGGCTAAAAAAGAATCTGTTCAAGCTGCAGCTCCCGCTGTTAAGGAAGTTAGCAGACTAAAAGAAAAATATAAGAGTGAAGTTGTTGATGCTCTTATGAAAACATTCGGTTACAGCACCGTTATGCAAGTTCCAAAGCTCGAAAAAATCGTTCTTAACATGCGTTTAGGCGACGTTAAGGAAAATGCTAAGAGCATGCAACTAGCTGTTCAAGAATTAGAAAAAATTGCTGGTCAAAAGGCAGTTGTTACAAACGCAAAGAAATCTGTTGCTAACTTCAAAATCAGACAAGGTCAACAAGTTGGCGCTATGATTACTCTTCGCGGTGAAAGAATGTGGAACTTCTTTGATAAACTTATCAGCATCGCTCTTCCACGTGTTCGTGACTTCAAAGGTATTTCTGCGAAGGCTTTCGACGGTAGAGGTAACTATGCTCTAGGTGTTAAAGAACAACTCATCTTCCCTGAAATCGCATACGACCAAATTGAAAAAGTTAGAGGTTTCGACTGCTGTTTCGTCACAAGTGCTAAAACCGACGAAGAAGCTAAAGAACTTCTCAAACTACTCGGTATGCCCTTTGCGAAGTAATTAGGAGGATAATATGGCAAAAACAGCATTAAAAAATAAACAACAAAAAAAGCAAAAATTCTCAACTAGAGAATATACCAGATGCTCAATTTGCGGAAGACCACACGCTGTTCTTCGTAAATACGGCATTTGCAGAATTTGTTTTAGAGAGCTAGCTTACAAGGGTGAAATCCCCGGTGTTCGCAAAGCAAGTTGGTAGGAGGTATACGAATATGACAATGACAGACCCCATCGCAGATATGCTAACCCGTATTCGCAACGGCTTGACAGCTAAACACGACTTCGTGGACGTCCCCGCTAGCAAAATTAAAGTTGCTATCGCTGATATCCTTGTTGAAGAAGGTTTCATTAAGAGCGCAACCGTTGTTAAAACAGAAGGTCAAGTTCAAGACAACATCCATATCGAACTTAAGTACGCTGATAACAAAGACAAAGTTATCAAAGGCCTTAAGAAAATCAGCAAACCCGGTCTCCGCGTTTATGCTAAAGCCGACGCTCTTCCCAGAGTTCTTGGCGGTATGGGTATCGCTATCATTTCGACCTCTAAGGGCGTTATGACAGACAAAAAAGCTCGCGCTTTAGGCGCAGGTGGCGAAGTTCTCGCTTACATCTGGTAGGAGGTATATTATGTCCAGAATAGGTAGATTACCAATTAAACTTGGTGAGAAAACTACCGCTAAGTTCGAAAACGGCATCATTACCGTTACCGGACCTCTCGGAACTCTCACTCAAGCAATCGAAAATAGCAAAATTAGCGTAGCAATCGAAGGAAACATCATCACTGTTACTCGTGCTAGCGAAGTTAAAGAAGTTAAGGCTGCTCACGGTCTATACCGTGCTCTAATCCAAAACATGGTTACCGGTGTTGAAAAGGGTTATGAAAAATCTCTTATCATCAACGGCGTTGGTTACAAAGCTACAGCTCAAGGTAACAAAATCGTTCTTAACGTTGGATACAGCCACACTGTTGACGTTATCGCTCCCGAGGGAATCAAAGTTGACGTTGTTGCTCCTACCGAACTCAAAGTTAGCGGTATAAGCAAAGAAAAAGTTGGCCAATTCGCTGCTGAAATCAAAGCTATCCGTAAACCTGAACCTTATCATGGATATGGTATTCGTTATAAAGATGAAACTATTATCCGTAAAGAAGGCAAGACAGCTGGTAAATAGTAGGAGGTTATAAGAATGTTTAGTAAAGTAGATAAAAATGCTATAAGACAAAAAAGACATCAAAGGATTCGTAACCATCTTGCAGGCACAGCAACCGCACCTCGCCTCAATGTTTATAGGTCCACAGTTCATATCTACGCTCAAGTTATCGATGATAACGCTGGCAAAACTATCGTTGCTGCTAGCACCGTAGAAAAAGAACTCGCAGCAAAAGTAGCTGGCAAGACGAAAGTTGAACAAGCTACAATCATCGGCGAAGAAATTGCAAAGCGCGCTATCGAAAAAGGTGTTGAAAACGTTGTTTTCGACCGTGGCGGATACCTTTACACAGGTCGCGTTGCTGCTCTCGCAGATGGCGCTAGAAAGGGCGGACTTAAGTTTTAGGAGATACTGACATGGCAAGAGAAAATAGTAAATTCAATAGAGAACCCAAAGACGAACTAATCAAAAAGACCGTTGAAGTCAACCGCGTTACCAAGGTTGTTAAAGGTGGTCGTAACATGCGCTTCTCCGCTCTAGTAGTTGTCGGTGACGGCAAAGGCAGAGTCGGTGCAGGTATGGGTAAAGCAGCTGAAGTTCCAGAAGCAATCGAAAAAGCTACGAAAGCTGCTACTAAATCTATGTTCGCAGTATCAACAAAGGGAACTACAATCCCCCACACAACTACCGGCATTTACGGCCGTGGCAGAGTTCTTATGATGCCTGCTACTGAAGGTACCGGTGTTATCGCAGGTGGCCCTGTTAGAATTGTTCTAGAAGCTTGTGGTATCAAAGATATCAGAACTAAATGTATCGGAACAAACAACAAGATTAACTGCGTTAAAGCTACTCTTGAAGGACTTCGCGGTCTTCGCACTGCTGAAGAAATCGCTAAAGTTCGTGGCAAGAGTGTAGAAGAAATTTTAGGTTAGGAGGCACACAAAATGGCACAAATTAAGGTAACACTTATTAAAAGCACTATTGGTTGCCTAGAAAACCAAAAGGCAAACGTTGCTGCTCTCGGTTTGAAAAAAATCGGCGCATCAAAAATTCATGAAGACAACGACGTTATAAGAGGTATGATTTTCAAAGTCAACCATCTTGTTAAAGTTGAAGAAGTTAAGTAGGAGGAAGCGATATGAAATTACACACATTAGCTCCCGCAGAAGGTGCAACAACCGCATCAAAAAGACTAGGTAGAGGTATCGGTTCTGGTCTTGGCAAAACAAGTGGTAAAGGTCACAAAGGTCAATGGGCTAGAAGTGGCGGTGGCGTTCGTCCTGGTTTCGAAGGTGGTCAAATGCCTTTAGCTAGAAGACTTCCTAAGAGAGGTTTCAAGAGCCATTTCAAAGCAGAATACGCTCTAATCAACGTTGGCGACCTCAATGGTTTTGCTAAAGATACAGTTATCGACGCAGAACTTCTTTACAATGCAGGTCTCATAGGCAAAATGATGCCCTATGGATTGAAAGTTTTGGGTGAAGGCGAACTTAACGTCGCTCTCACTATTAAAGCTAAAAAATTCACCAAATCGGCTGCGGAAAAAATTGAAAAAGCAGGCGGTAAAGCAGAGGTAATTTAATGTTCCAAACTTTAAAAAACGCCTTTATGTCTGCGGATATCCGCAA
>JAFXIQ010000049.1 GCA_017533005.1 Clostridia bacterium
CCTAGCTCGGGAACCGTCCACCCTCTACTGCCACAAAATACGTAGTTGCCGATTTTGACGGCGTTATTTTGCAAGCACACCATATTGTCGGGGAGTATGGAGTTTATTTTTTTCATACTCGACCACCAATAATCGTGGTTGCCACGAATGAGAATGATTTTACCTTTGCAAGCACCTATACGCTCTAGGTCTGCTTGCGCTTCTTCAAGCGTCATCGCCCAAGAAATATCCCCTGCAATAAGTACTATATCTTCATCGGTTACCTTGTTTTTCCAATCTTCGACAATGAGTGACCAGTGGTTTTTCCACCCGTCACCGAATATATCCATAGGCTTCGTTTCTGAAAACGATAAATGCAAGTCGCTGATTGCGTAAATCTTCATATCTATATATTACCATATATAGTAGCGTTTGTCCACAAACTTAAATTTTTTTCACACAGTAAAAATACTTTGCATACATTGTAGCAGGAGATAATATATGGCTTGCACAAATAAAAATAATTTTTTAACAGCCTGTAACGGGCAACCAGAAAAAATATGTATTCAAGTAAAAAGGGTGTTCGATGCCTCAATATCGCAATCGACACAAGAAGGCGCTACTCTCACAGTAGACTTCGAAACAGGCACCCCTACTAGCTTCGTATCTGCAGAAAGCAACGGCGATGCTACGGTAACTTCGTTAATCGTAACGCCACAACCAGAAAGTTGTAATTCTCGCGTACAGTACACAGTAAACGTACCTATCGGCGTAACTGCATTAGATGCAACGGGCGCAACGATTGTGGGTACTGCTAACCTATCACTATCGCAAGATATCTTGCTTCGCGTCCCACAAGGTGCGGTTATTCCCGCAGAAATTCAAGTAACGGCAAAAATCATTAGCACCGCGGGCACACTCGTAGGCACGACTCTAACGCTAGACTACTGCGTAACATTGATAACCAGAGTTGTCGCAGACGTAGACGTTCTAATCCAATCCCTAGGCTATCCCAACCTACCCTTGAGTCAACCTTACACGGAAGACGTATGCGACGGTTTGTTCAGACAACCACTATATCCTAGATAACAACCTTTTACTTTAAAAAAAGACTAACGATTTTTCGTTAGTCTTTTAAGCTATTGTTTTTATTCTTCTTCATCATCTTCTTCGACGATTATTTCTGCGTTGACTATGTTGTCTATGCGAGTTAGAACGTCTTCTTTGCCAGTCTTTTTGAGTGATGAGGTAACCAACACGTTATCCACGCCTATTTTTAATTGTTTAGCGATTTCTCTCTTTCTCGCTAGACAAGCCGAGCGACTTAATTTGTCGGCTTTAGTTGCAATTACCGTGAAAGAAATGTTGTAATGATAGAAATAGTTAACCATCATTATATCGTCATCGTTTATATCGCGTCTGATATCGAGTAGCAAAAATACGTTTCTTAACGAAGGGCTTTTTTGGAAGTACGCTTCGATTAGTTCGCCCCATTTGAGCTTCTCGTTATCACTAACTCTCGCAAAGCCGTAACCAGGTAGGTCTACAAGAATAAATTCTCCCTTATTGCAACCAAAATAGTTGATAAGGCGCGTTCTACCAGGGTCTTTTGATGTTTTTGCCAGCTTGCCGTAGCCCGTTATAAAGTTGATAAACGAAGACTTACCAACGTTAGAACGCCCTGCTATTGCGATTTCCGGCACGGTGTTCTTAAGCATTTGCGCTTTTGCACCAACCGAAGTTATGAATTCTGCGTTCTTGATTATCATAGCAATACTCCGTCGAACACTTCCGTTACACGGCTAACGAAGTGGAATGCGATTTTTTCCTTAACGGTTTTAGGAAGCTCTTTATAGTCCTTTCTATTTTCTTCGGGAAGATAAACGTCCTTAACTCCTACACGAAGTGCTGCCATCGATTTTTCACGAAGTCCACCTATAGGAAGAACTTTTCCGTGTAAAGTAAGTTCACCAGTCATAGCAACGTTATTTTTAACCTTTCTTCCTGTGACGGCAGAAACAATAGCAGTTGCTATAGTTATACCTGCAGACGGGCCGTCTTTAGGTACAGCGCCTTCGGGTGCGTGGATATGAATATCGTTTTTCTTGAAGAATTCTTCTTCAATTCCCAATTCTTTCTCGTGCGTTCTGCAATAGCTTATCGCAATTCTCGCGCTCTCTTTCATAACGTCACCGAGATTACCGGTTAGTTGAATTTCGCCTTTACCTTTTGCGTAAGCTACTTCTATGAGCATAGTTTCTCCACCTACTTCCGTCCAAGCTAGACCTGTAACTGCGCCTGCGTCGGCAACGTCGTTTTTATGTGGAAGATATTTGGGTTCGCCAAGATAGTCTATTAAGTTTGTTCTATCAACGACGATTGGTTCACGCTCGGGATTATCAACAAATTTCCTTGCGACCTTTCTCATTATTTTGTTGACTGCCTTTTCTAGTCCACGAACGCCACTTTCTCTAGTATAAAAGTTGATTGCATCAAGAAGCGCATCGTCGGTTACGCTTACCCATTCACTGCTTACACCGTTATTTTTGAGTGCTTTTCTAACTAGATAACGCTTGGCGATTTCTAGCTTTTCTAGTTCAGTGTAACCCGTCATTTCAATGATTTCCATTCTATCAAGAAGCGGTCTTGAAATCGTTGAAAGCGTATTCGCCGTGGTTATGAATAGTACCTTTGATAAATCGAATGGCACTTCTAAGAAGTGGTCACGGAAATTAACGTTTTGTTCGGGGTCTAGTACTTCTAAAAGTGCACTCGCGGGGTCACCTTTATAGTCAGACGCCATCTTGTCAATTTCGTCCATTAAGAAAACCGGATTCATACTACCCGCGGTCTTGATAGACGTTACGATTCTACCGGGCATTGCTCCTATGTAAGTTTTTCTGTGCCCACGAATTTCAGCTTCATCTCTAACTCCACCGAAACTTAAACGTACGTACTTCTTATTCATAGCGCGAGCAATAGATTGCGCAATAGACGTTTTACCTATTCCGGGAGGGCCTACAAGACATATAATCGGGCTTCTACCTTCTTTAGAAAGCTTGCGTACTGCGAGAGCTTCTATTAAACGCTCTTTTACCTTTTCGATACCGAAATGGTCTTCATTGAGTACCCTTTCTGCCTCTTTTAAGTCTTCATTGTCATCAGTATACACACCCCAAGGAAGCTCTATAACCGTGTCAAGATAGTTCTTAATAAGTGCCATTTCTGGGGAGGCGGGAGCCGTTCTTTTAAGGCGAATTGTTTCTCTTTTTAGTTTTGCTTTTACATCGTCACTAACGTTGAGTTTATCAATTTTTGCGTAATAATGTTCGCACTCGTCTTCTTCGCCGATTTCTTCAGAAAGCGCGCGAATTTGTTCTCTAACGTAGTATTCTCTTTGATTTTGGTCTATAGAAGCCTTGACTTTTTCAGCCACTCTTTCGTCGATTTTCGCTACTTCTATTGCAGCTTTAATTTCAACCAAAAACGCTAACAATCTTTCGTGTGTGTTTAGACTGCTAAAGATTTTGAACGGGTCGTTTATTTCGGGAGTGCTAGATACTATTTCATCTAAATCTTCATTCAAAGTATCGAAGCTAAACGCGCTACGGGGGTAGCCTTGAATATCACAAAATTCTTCATAAGAATCTCTGGCTTCCTTGAATAGAGCAAGCAATTCTATGATTTCCGCACCGTTTTCGTAAACAACGTCGTGCGAAACGCTAACTTCTCCATTGTCGAATACTTCTTTAACAATTACACGGTCCTCATCTGCTTTTAAGTTTACTTTTGCGAGATTAGGAAACGGGCTCATTATTTGAGAAATCGTTACGATTACCCCTACGTCTGAAACGGCTATTCCTGTGTCGGCTTTTTTGGGCACGATAACCATTCTGCCACCATTGTTTGCGACAGACTTAAAGAGCTCGATTTGTTCAATTGAATCGACTTCTACACTCTTCTCATTGTATGGGAAAATAACGTCTTCGGCTGTTATAGCCTTGTATCTTTGTAGTTCCATTTTTTATCCTTCGTAACTTGAGTTTACCCTCGTCTAGAGGGTAAATCAAGTGCAAAAATTTGGTAATTTGTATTAAACAGCTTCCTTTCTAACCACTATAGGCTCGCCTTTTTTGTTTATGCAGTCGGCTGTTATTATGATTTTTTCAATCGTTTTGTCGCTAGGCGTATCGTACATAAGTCCGATAATCGCGTTTTCCACGATTGTGCGCAATCCTCTCGCGCCTGTTTTCAATTTAATCGCCCTATCCGCAATCGCCTTTACAGCGTCTTCTGCGAATTGAAGTTCCACTCCGTCCATATCTAGGAGTTTCTTATATTGGCTAACTAGAGAGTTCTTGGGCTCTTGAAGTATGCGCATAAGTGCTTTTTCATCTAGTGGCTCTAACGTTGCAACTACGGGAACTCTTCCTACAAACTCGGGAATTAGTCCGTACTTAATTAAGTCGTCGGGTTGCAAATCATCCATACTTTCAACGTAGTTTCCGTCCTTTTCACGAAGTTGTGAATTGAAACCTATTGCCGAAGTATCGTTTCTCTTGTCAACGATTTTTTCTAGCCCAACGAATGCACCACCACAAATAAACAAAATATTAGTTGTATCAATAGGAATAAATTCTTGTTGTGGGTGTTTTCTTCCACCTTGTGGTGGAACGTTAGCAACCGTACTTTCAAGAATTTTTAGTAGTGCTTGTTGTACTCCTTCGCCGGAAACGTCACGCGTTATACTTACGTTTTCCGACTTACGACAAATCTTATCGATTTCATCGATATAGACTATACCCTTTTCTGCGCGCTTGACGTCGCCTTTTGCAGCTTGAATAAGCTTAAGAAGTATGTTTTCAACATCTTCACCTACGTAACCGGCTTCCGTGAGTGCCGTAGCGTCTGCCATAGCAAATGGTACGTTCAAAATACCTGCAAGAGTTCTTGCAAGTAGCGTTTTACCCGAACCTGTAGGTCCTAACATAAGTATGTTAGACTTCTCTAATACAACGTCCTTATACTTTTCGCTCGAACTGTTCATAACTCTCTTATAATGGTTATAAACTGCTACTGAAAGTATTCTTTTAGCTTTATCTTGACCGATAATATAGTCGTCAAGACGTTCCTTTATCTCTTTAGGTGGGATAAGGTTTATCTCGTTGGAAGTCGGAGCTTTCTTTTCTGCAGCCTTAAAAATCTCAACGGCTTTTTTAGCGCAATCACTACAAATGAACGCGCCACCTTGCCCTGCGATTATTTCATTGACTTCATCCTCGCTTCTTCCACAAAACGAGCAGGTTATCATTTTAAAATCAGTCATTTTCACTATTGTCCTTTACGGCTATAATAAACTTTATCAATCAAACCATATTTGAGAGCTTCTTCTGCGCTCATATAGTTGTCACGGTCGGTGTCTTTGATAATTTTCTTCAAAGGTTGACCGGTTTTTTCTGCTAAAATACGGTTAAGTTTATCTTTAGTCTTATTGATGTGTTCTGCTACGATAGCGATATCACTAGCTTGACCTTGCGCACCACCTAAAGGTTGGTGAATCATAATTTCACTATTGGGTAGAGCATAACGTTTACCTTTTGTACCCGCTGCAAGAAGGAATGCGCCCATCGATGCGGCAAGCCCTACGCAAATGGTAGAAACGTCGCATTTAATGTAGTTAATCGTATCGAAAATCGCCATACCTGCCGTTACGCTTCCACCGGGGCTGTTGATGTATAGTGATATATCCTTGTTTGGGTCGTTCATTTCTAAGAACAAAAGTTGTCCAACGACAAGGTTTGCAACTGCATCGTCAATAGGCCCTGTCAAGAAAATAATTCTATCTTCAAGAAGTCTAGAGAAAAGGTCATAAGCCTTTTCGCCCTTGCTTGTTTGTTCGATAACGTAAGGTATTGTATGACCTGTGTTTTTAATTTCCATAATATTTCTCCTTAATTTTTGACAAACTGTCTGCGTTTATACGTTTACGCGCTCTTTAATAAAGAAACGCCTACTGAAAATATAAGGGTAGCATATAACTATACCATGCTACCCTCAATAAGTTTATTACAATTCAATTAAGCAATTGTGTTGTTTTTGCGCAAGAAATCGAATAGTTTGTCGCTCATGATTTTGTTCATGACGCTTGCTGCCATTTGTTGGTTGAGAGATTTCTTGTATTCTTCAACTTCCTTATTAGCTTCTTTTGCAAGGTTTTCAATTTCTGCGTTGAACTCTTCGGGAGTAACGTTTAGGTTTTCTTTCTTAATAATCGCTTCGAGAACTAGTCTTGAGTGAACTGATGAAACAGCGTCTTCTCTTCTTTCTTTTCTCAATGCTTCTACGGTTGTGCCTGTGTATTTGAGATAGTCTTCAAAACGTAGACCGTACATACCCATACGTCCTTCTAGCTCTGCTAGCATTCTGTCTAGTTCATCTTCGATTAGAGCGTCGGGAATATCAATTTGTGTGTTCTTAACGATAGCTTCTACAAGTTTGTTTTCTTCTTCGTAACGAGCTTTTTCTTTTGCAGCTTCTGTTAGTTTTGCTTTTACAGATGCTTTATATTCAGCAAAAGTATCGAATTCACTAACGTCTTTTGCAAATTCATCGTCTAGAGCGGGTAGTTCTTTGAATTTGATTTCGTGAATGGTGCAAGTGAAAATAGCTTCTTTACCAGCTAGGTCTACTGCGTGGTATTCTTGTGGGAAAGTAACTTTAACGTCTTTGGTTTCGCCGATTTTTGCACCGATTAGTTGTTCTTCAAATCCAGGAATGAATTGACCGCTACCGATATCTAAAGGTTGTTTTTCTGCCGTGCCACCGTCAAATTTAACACCGTCGATAGCTCCACTGTAGTCAAGGATAATCTTGTCGCCGTTTTCTACTGCTCTGTCTGTTACGTCAACCCATCTGCAGTTAGCTTCTTGTGCGCGTGTGATTTCTGCGTCTACTTCTTCTTTTTTAACTCTAGCTGCTACCTTTTTGATTTCTAGACCTGTGTATTGACCGAGTTCGAATTCAGGATATGTTGCTACTGTCAAAACAGCTTTCATGCAATCGCTGTCAATAGCTTTGATATCAACGTCGGGACGTGCGATAACTTCTAGGTCTTTTTCTTTATCAAGGATTTCTCCGTAATATTTGTTGAGTGCGTAATCAATAGCGTCTTCGAAGAAAACTTCTATACCATATCTCTTAACAAGAACGTTGAAGGGAACTTTACCAGGACGGAAACCTTCCATCTTGTAATGATGTTTATTTTTGTTATAAACTTCTTTGATACAAGCTGTCCATTCTTCGCCTTCTACGCTCAATGCGATTTCAACTTTTGATTTTTCTAATTTTTGAATTGAATATTCCATTATAAAATATTACCTCCGTGTGTATGTCGTTAAGTATAATATCATATCGCAACCTAAAAATCAAACAAATGACTAGATTTATTTTTAATAATATAATATAATTTAAATATGCCAAACGATTTTGTAACATTAAAAGCGCTAGCGAACGAGTTGGACGCCACGCTTGTTCACGGTAGAATAGATAAAATAACTATGCCGTCTGAAGAAGAGGTAGCTCTTGTCGTGCGCGCAAATTCCACGAATTATTGCTTGTACGCATCGTGTAGAGCCGGCTCTACGCGCTTGCATTTATCCACGAAAAAGTACGCGGGGCTCCCTGTCGCGCCCAATTTTTGTATGCTACTCCGTAAGTACCTATACGGTGGCGTAATCAAAAGCATCAATCTTCTCAATAACGATAGAATTTTTGACGTTACAGCGGTCGCAAAGAACGAACTTAACGACGAGAGCGAATACCACTTAATCATAGAGATTATGGGTGGAGCAAGCAATATCATTCTTACCGAAGGTAATTATAAAATTATCGATGCGATAAAACGAGTTATTAGCGAAAAATCACGCGTTATTATCCCAAAATTCGACTACAGTTTACCCTATAGGAATAAAGCGCTTCTTGACGATTACGACAATATATCAAGGCTCGACTCCCTTATCTCCGACACGGCTTGTGTCGAGCCCGAGAAAGAAATACTCGCCACTCTCAACGGTTTATCAAAAGAGAGTGCAAAAGAAATCGTAGCTTTAGCAAAAACAATGACGTTAGAAGACGCTTGTTCGATAATGAACAACGTTATTTTCTACGAAAAATACTCCCCGTCTATTTTCATAGACGCTAACGGCACGCCGAAGGGCTTTTACACCTATCCCTACGTTTCTTTAGACGGCAAAGGCGAGTGGAAACCAACTAAAAATTTAAGCGAAAGCATCGAACAATTTTATGCGGAAAGCGTGTCAAAAGAGAAAAAACAAAGGGATACGAAAGCCTTACGCTTAGCCGTAAAAAGGGCCAAGCAAAAATTCGAAAAGAAACGTGACGACACCTATAAAAAACTCGAAGAATGCAAAGAAAAAGAGCGAATTCGCGAGTTAGGCGAGCTTTTGAAGTGCAATTTATACCGTATTGAAAAAGGAATGAAGAGTCTAGAATGTGAAGATTATTATAACGATTCTACCCCTATAGTTATTAAACTTGACGAAACGCTTTCCCCTAATCAAAACGTAGAAAAATACTTCAAAAAGTATTATAAGATGAAAGGTGCCGAAACCTTCGCGCTCAAGGATATTGAAGAGATTTTAAGAAGCATCGAGTATCTTTCCACGATAGAAGTTTCTATAGAAAATTCTACTACGGAAGAAGAATACAAAGAAATAGAAAAAGAACTTGACGTTTTCTTAGGAAAAGGCAAAAAGACGCCTATAAATCCCAAGAAAAAGCCTAAAATCGATAAAAAAACGCCACCATTATCAATCGTTTATGAAGACTACAAGATATACGTAGGAAGAAATAATCAACAAAATGACGAAGTAACGTTTTCTATTGCAAATGGTGGTGATTTATGGCTACACGCCAAGAATTATCACGGTTCTCACGGAATAATACTCGCGAAAAACGCCGAAGTCCCCGCACACGTTATTCGCTACGTCGCAGAGTGCGTTGCATACTACTCTACGGGGCGTGAAAGTAGTAAAGTAGAAGTAGATTATACGCAAAGAAAATTTGTTAAAAAGCTCAACCGTCCTGGTCTTGTCACTTACACGAACAACAAAACCATGGTAGTTGAGCCCAAACAAAACTTCTAATTACTTTTTAATCGTTTTCAATCCACCTAATACTCCTGTATCTAGGTGGATTTTTTTACGCGCTCCGTTATCTATCGCCGTATCAATCATACCCTTTAACAGTTCCGTATAGCTCATATCGAACAAATAATGTGCGAGTGAGCCGGGAATAGTATTGATTTCATTCAAAAATACGATGTTCTTATAAACTATGTAGTCGATTCTAACCACGCCTTTTAAGCCCAACTCACGATATACTTTTTTTGTTGTTGCACGGATTTTTTCCCTTAATTCGCAAGAAATTTTAGCAGGAAATTCGTGCTTACCACCACCCATTCCTTTGCCGTTTCCTACATATTTCTCTTCAAAAGTCAAAATGTCACTACTAGACAAAGGCCTTTCCAATTCGGATAATATTAGCTTGTTATTTATTGCTACACAAGCCGAATTGATTTCTATGAAATCAACAAGCCCTTTTTCAATGAGAATTCTATCCGAAAATTCACTCGCAAGCTTGACGCCTTCCATCAGCTCATCGTGCGAGCAAACTTTGCTTATGCCGATACTAGAGCCCTGCGAGCACGGTTTAACAACGAGTGGAAAATTATACGCTCGTTCAATTCGCGCGAGCTCTTCATCAGTAAACTCTTGAGATATCCCCTTGCCGAATACCACCCTAACGCCAAGCGCGCGCATCACGAGTTTTGTAAGCTCTTTATCCATACAAATTGCACATTCTCTAGTCCCGCTAGAAGTATATGGAATACCATTTAAGTCTAGTAGCCCCTGCAAGCTTCCGTCTTCCCCATCCCCACCGTGCGTTGCAAGCAAAGCACAATCAATATCCATATAGTGAACAAGCTTGTTTTTCTTTACTCTGTAAAGAACTCCGTCCGAAATAGCGACTTTTGTGAGTAATTTCTCATTAAAGTTTTTATAAAATTCAATATCGAATAACGCGTCGCCAACGTAGAAATTTCCGTCCTTCAAATATACGGCTTCTGTGTTATACCCTTTAATCGGCATAGAATGTAACGCCTCAACACCCGTTATGACGGAAATATCGTGCTCTGTTGAATTACCCCCGAAAATTACGATAATATTTTTCATTTCACCTCCTATGGAATGTCGTTTTGAATTAGAAATACGTCCCCTTCTTGCAATACGTCTTTTAGGCTCTCTTGCGCTAGCTTGAAACTCTTATACTCAATAATTTTTCCATCGTAATGCATATTAACAAGCCCTTGCCGTATAAACTTACTATTTTCGCCCGTTAGCAATACAAGGTCTGCTATCCTAGCAATATGCTCCCCTAGCTCTATATTTACTCTCTCTTGTAATCTCCCTAATTCCACTATTCCTTGCGAAAATATTACCTTTCTTCCCTTGAATAGCGCTAGTACGTTTACAGCTTCTTTGGTCCCGATAACGTTAGCGTTATAACTATCGTCAATAATGGTTAATTTATCGGTTTTTATAATTTCCAACCTATGTTTTATGGGCTCAATTTCACTTACTGCATCTGTTATATCTTGCCTACTTACGCCTAATTTAGTAGCTATAGCTACACAAAGTAGTATATTTTGTATATTATGTTTCCCTAGCAACCTAGTTGATAACATAAACGGCTCGCCCATACCGTATACACAAAATTCCGAACCTTTTGACGACATAGAAATGTCTTTTGCAACCACTTCTCCATCGTGAAATCCTACGAGAATTTTTTCGTGCTGACATTCGTGATACATAAGCTTTCCATATTCGTTTTCGCCGTTAAATACAGCAAAGCCTTCTCCGTTTAGGCTGTCTACTAGCTCTTTTTTCGTTTCATAAACTTTATCAATATTCCCGAACGTTTCTACGTGCTGATGTGTAACGCCAGTGACAAGCGCGTATCTGGGTTTAAATATCTCCGTGAGCTTTTTTATATCCCCTTTTCTTCGCGCGCCCATTTCAGCAATAATAACTTCTTCGCTGTTGTAATTTTTCATTGTGAGCGCGAGCCCCATAGGCGTATTATAATTCCCCGTCGTAGCTAACACCGTATATTTTTTCTCTAGAATGTGCTTAAGAATTTCCTTACAAGAAGTTTTACCTGCGCTACCCGTAATAGCTATTTTGATAGCATTTATCCTATCGAGTTGCTTTTTCGTCGCTTTTATATATCTATTATTGTTTAACGTTTCAAAGGGAAGAGTGATTATATGCGCAATTATTACTATAACGAAAAACAGTGCTACGCTAACGAAGCTTGACGTAACGAATAATTTAATATTGCTTGTTAATAACGCATTGAGTATGTGCGCGCAAGTAACCAATAACGTATAAACGCTCAAGAGCCTAATTGCGCGCCTTGTTAATTTAATTTTTGTGCGTAATTTAGCGTATTTAATGGAAATATCACTAAAAGCCCCACTAAAAACGCTAATCCTACTATGTTATAGTGCGCAGTAAATACCATAACAAGTGCGCAAATCATCGGTAAAAAGTATTGTGCACCTATGTTATCGATAGTAAATTTAAGTCTATATCCGTTTAGCTGTAAATCTCGGATAAACGTAAGGCTTATACATACCGTTAGCAAGATAAACATAATAGAAACTGCAATTTTTTCCATTTATTCCCCTATAAACTTTATAATTTCGCGCAATGTTTGTGGATAATTTTCTAGATACGAGAAGTGTCCACCTTTATGTATGACTAAACGTGAATTGACAATTTTGCGCCTTAATTTATATGCCATATATATGGGCGTTTCCTTATCTTTGTTACCCCATATTAACAAGGTTTTTGTGGTAATTTTAGATAAATCTTTATCCAAATGCGTATTTACGATATCTACGAAAGTCTTTTTCATAGTAGGAGAAAGCGCGTTATAATCACTTGAAGCAAATTTATTAGATTTGAAGATTTTATTATAAAGAACTTTAAATTTGTACTTAATACCACGCCTAGGCTTAATTCCTGAAGGTGCGAGAAGAATCAATTTATTGATAATATACGGATACTTGATAGCAAGCGCGAGCGCGACTTTCCCACCGAAAGAATGTCCTATGATTGTAACGTTATCCATTCGATAGTTATCGATTATTTCTTTTACTCCGTCCACGTAATCGGCAAAAGTGCGTTGCCATTCCCCTGAAAAGTCGACACAAGTCGTCGCAAATTCGTTTTTTAAGGCGTTAGAAAAACAAGAAAGGGAAGAACTATTTCCTCCCCAACCGTGTAAAAACAATATGTTTTCGCCACTTCCGTAGCGAATATGTGTGAGTTTTGTCAATAATCCCCCTTATTCAAACCTCAACCAGTATATGCGCGCAGGCATATCCCAACCGTAGTAATGAGGGCGCAAGCCGGAGAACTCGAAACCTGCTTTTTCATATAATGCTATTGCATTTTTGTTGTCATCACGGACTTCAAGCGTTATTGCGCAAATCCCTGCGTCTTTAGCCGATTTTATTATTGCATCGACTATAGCAGAGCCAACTCCTTGATGTCTTGCACTCTCAGCTACGGCTATGTTCATAATATGTGCTTCGTCGAGAATGTGTGCGTAGCCACCGTACCCCAATAGTTTTCCGTCCTTATCTTCCGCTATGAAATACGCTTTAACAGGGTCTGCGTATTCCATACAAAAACTATCGTACGACCAAGGATGCTCAAAGCATTGAGCTTCTAAACTTGCAATCGCGTGCAAATCTTTAAGTTGGTACTTTCTAACGCTAAATTCCATTATTAATTCTCTGCTGATGACTTTTTCATATAGAAAGGCTCTGCGACCTTTTTATATTGTCCGTTTTTTACTTTTTCTAAATACGTTGCGACCAGGTTGTCTACGTTAGGTTCTTCGTAATAAACGCATTCTTTAGCGTTAAAACCGTCTATTTCGCTAGCGTTTATCGCTACGTAAACGTCTTCGCCGTTATTTCTAAAGAGCGCGTAATAGTTATCGTGTTTACAATCTAGTAAAGCTAGTACGTTGTCTTTATTATATGCTAGCACTTCTAACGAAGTCAACTCACAAATTTTCGCAAGTGTCGCTTTTGCAAAAGCATTTGCCGTTGCTACGCCTATCCTTATTCCCGTAAAAGAGCCGGGACCTACTACTACGCCTATGCCTTCTATTTCTTTAGGTAAAACTTGTGCTTCAGTAAGTAGCTCCTCAATGCTAGTAAGTATGGCTTTAGTATGTCTTCTAGCGCCTTTTTCGCCTATTTTTTTATAAACTTTTTCGCCGTCGATAACAACAACTGCGAGTTGGTCTTGCGACGCATCGATTATTAGTGATTTCATAAACCCTCAACCTCGTAAATTCTCTCTTCGTCAGCCGTTCTAGTAACGTTGATTTTTATGACTTTACAAGGGAATTTAGATATTTTATTCCATTCAATAACCACAATGGTATCCTTACGAAGATATTCTTCAACACCGAGTTCGTATACTTCGTCTTCATCTTCAAGCCTATACATATCCATATGAATTAGCTCGAATTTACTGCCAACGTATTCCTTTATAATGGTAAAAGTCGGGCTTGTAACGCTTCTTTCAACACCTAGTGCGAGAGCAAGACCTTTCGTAAAAGTGGTTTTTCCCGCGCCTAATTCGCCGTTAAGTAAAATAACTTCGCCACCAATTAGTTTGGTAGCTAGTTCTTTAGCGATTTCATAGGTGTTTTCAACAGAATTCGATTTGTATATCATATGTGGAGTATCTTGCTCAAACGTTTGTATAGTAGGAAAGTGATAACGGATGTGCACACGCTCTTAATTAGGTTAAACGCGAGTCCGTATTCGAATGCAAACGCGACTCTATATTCCATAATTGCAGGAAGATATAAGTTAGCGTATAGCGGTACCGTAATGAAATAATTGTTTATCATAGAAACAACTGCATTACATAGCGTACCTATTGCTAGTGCTATTAAAGCGCCCTTTTTCGTCTTATGGAATTTATAGAAAAGCGATGCGGGAAGAACAAAAGATACCGACACTATAAAGTTACTTAATTCACCGACAAAAGCCGTCGTAGTAGTAGATAACTTGATGGTGCATTTAATGAATTCGATTATGACGCAAGCAACCGGGCCTAGCGCAAAACCACCTATTAACGACGGTACGCTAGAAAAATCCATATCTAAAACATTGAACGGGAACATGGGGAAAATCGGAAATCTTGCCCACATATAAAGCACAACTGACAATGCCGTTAGCAAAGCGATTTTAACAATATAAGCCGTTGCTAAATGTTTTTTTGACTTTTTAACAATTATTTCTTTCTTTTCGGGCGCATTTTCAACATCAGCGCCCTTTCCTTCCTCTACTGGAAGTACTTCCTTATTTTCATCCATTTTTTATTCCTTCTTTTCTACGTATATCAACAAAAAACCTACGTAGTTCGTTACGTTTGAAATCGATTTATGGGTTGTGAATCGCGAAGTCTATCGCCCATTAGGAGTAATAACGAGTGAGAAGCGAGCTAGGCGAAAAAACCGGGCTGAACACGATGGGAGTTTACTTTTTCGTAAATGACCGAGTGTGAAGCGACGGTTCCTAAAGCATAGCGCCGTTTATCGCCCATTAGGAGTAATAACGAGTGAGAAGCGAGCTAGGCGAAGAAATCAAGACGTTTGCGACGGGAGTTTACTACGTCGTAAATGACCAAGCAATCGTCGCTGATTTATGAAGCATAGCGAAGCTTATCGCTCGTTATTTTATTTCCAAAGTTGCTCTAAACAGAAGAAATCCCTAGTTTGAGCGTTGAAAATGTGCACTAAAATGTCGTCGTAATCGAGAATTGCCCATTTACCATCGGAAAGGCCTTCTTTACGGGTAGCAAAAATTCCTTGTTCTTCTAGTTTTTCTTCTACCGTTTCAATAAGAGCTTTAACGTGTGGGGTGTTTTTACCAGTTGCGATTACAAAGAAATCGGCTATAGCGGTTTTTTCACGAAGGTCGATTGTTTGAATATCGTTGCCACCCTTTTCGTCAAGAATTTTTACAATGGTGTCTTTTAACTCTGTCGGGTTCATGTTTTGCTCCTTTAAGTTAGGTTAATTTATTATAGCATCAAATGCTTTTTTAGTCAATACGTCAGGCTCTATGCCTTGGGATGTTAGGTAGTTGATACCGTGCTCAAGAACGGCTTTATAACCCCTATCTATG
Organism: Clostridia bacterium; assembly: GCA_017533005.1. Lineage (GTDB taxonomy): Bacteria > Bacillota > Clostridia > Christensenellales > DTU072 > RGIG6449. The sequence goes on from JAFXIQ010000049.1 coordinate 15,284, forward strand.
CCCTTTTCTACTTCGCTTCTCAAGGCGTCGATACCATCGTAATTTCTACCGTCTTCGAGTTTATCAGCGCAATAAATTAGTTTACCTAGATTATCGATATGCTCGTAGCCCGTAGTATGGTATTTTATGGCGCGCAAAACACTCTCGTTTTCAATATTATACTCGGTGCGCGCCCTAATTTCGCCCTCAAATTGGTGGATAACAGGTTGCGGTACGTCTTGATAGGAGTTGATTTGTGGTAGTCCTTTAGCGCAATCGTGAAGAAGCCCCGCGATAAATGCGTCTTCAAATTTTACGTCGCAAGTATTCGCATGACGAACCGCGTATATAGCAGTTCTAGCGCAATGGTTAAACAACTTGGGCGTTATACTGTTTTTTAGTTTGTCGACTATTTCTGCGAATTGATTATACAATCCGTGAGTTTTTGCGTAATTTTCTACTTCTTCAGGAATGATATCGCATTTATCGTCAAGGTTTAGTTCAAGAATAGCTTTACATTCACTACTCGATACTTCACGCAAGTCGATATCAAAGTCGTAGATTTTTGCGCCGTAATTTAGTTTAGCGTGTTCTATGGCTTCTTCTAACCCAACGTAACCTTTTCTCTTGAAAACGGCAAGGTTTATATCTTTAGATATAATTTCGGGGTGTACCCACGTCTTAAACTTAATCATACTATCCCCACCGATTATGTAGAAAAGCTCCCCTTGATACTTTTTCTTGAGTTCTTTAATGATAACGTAAGAATAACTATTTGCAAGGGCTAGCTCTTTTTCTATGGTGTCAATAATAACGCGAGAATTGCCACGGAAATAACTCTCTAGCATCTTAACTCTATCTTCAAAGGGAGTTATTTTGCAGTGTTTGTGCGGTGGATTAAAAGACGGTACGATAATGACGCGCTCTAAGTTAAGGACGTCTAAAGAGCGCTCGATAATTTTTATATGTTCTGTATGTAATGGGTCGAAAGCCCCACCTAGTATACCTATTCTCATAATAACATTATACTACTATTATAAAATATAATCAATATGGAAAAAATATTTCTTATGAGTAAATTAAGCGACAAAATTATCTTTTCAACAATAATACTAGTACTCGCATTTAGCTATGTGCACGAGTTTATCGACGACTTCACTTTGAGCGTTATAATAGCCGTTATAATATATCTAGCGCTACTCACGGTATATCTGTTTTTTAGAAGTCGAATTGCGAACACAAAAACCATAAATACGAGAGAAATGGCAACTTTGTTTGCGATAATGGGTACCGAAAACGCCACGAAGCTGATTTATTCAACGTTACCTGATGAATACAAAATAAAAATGAAAGCACCTTATATACAATGTGAAAAGGACGGTATTAGGTATTTAATAATGGTCGCGTATAAATTCATAAATTTGACTGAAGACGATATGGCGCGCTCCTATCGCGAAGCAAGTAAAGAAGGTATCGACAAAGTCGTAATACTAGCGCGTGCGCGAGACAGGCGAGTAACCAATCTTGCGAATTTATTGCCAGTGCAATTTATTTTTCCCGACAAGCGTGCGGTTTTTCGTTATTTATACACAAGAAACGCGCTCCCCGAAAAACCGATAACGCACAAAAAGCCACAACGCACAAAAATAAGCTTAGGCGATATAAGAGATGTGCTATTCGAAAAACGTAAGATGAAATTCTATCTCTTCGCGGGGCTAATGACGTTAGTTAGTGCATTCATAACGCCGTATACTCTATATTATTTAATATTTGCTACTATTCCATTGATATTCGCGTGTATATGCGCGCTAACGACCGACCAATCGTAAAGACTACCCCCTACAACCTACACAAGCATTATGTAATAATGCGATAGATACGAGTAGAACGCGAAAAGCCCCCATTCTAGACAGGAGCATACTAGAGCGTATGTGACTGAATGGAAACTTGTATCAACGCCCAACACCAGCGTTATGTAATAACGCGATAGATACGAGTAAGACGCGAAAAAAACCTAATCTACGACAAGAGCATACTAAGACGTATGTGACTGAGTAGATTAGGTTTTTGACAAAGTATTACGAAGTATATATCGCGTTATTCGGTGTATTCGAATTCAATATCAAGTATCGCTATTATATCCCCATCTTTTACACCCATTTCTTTTAGCTTGTCGATAACGCCTTTGTCGCGAAGAACTTTTTGGAACCAACGGAAAGAGTCACCGTCGTTCAAAACAACACGGCGCGCTAGGTCTTCTATGAATCCACCTGTTACGTAGAACATATCGCCAACACGGTTGACTTCGAAACTCGTTCTATCCTTTTCTTCATATTCGAATGGTACGAATTCGAGTGGGGCAAGCGCAGGAAGCTCTTTCAAAGTTTCGCTGATTTTTGTCTTCAATTCTTCCACGCCAACGTGGGTAACTGCTGAAAGTTTAAGAACTTTTTTGCCAATTTTCTCTTCAAAACGGCTAATTTCTTCTTCATCGTATAGAATATCGCATTTATTTACAACGACTATTTCGGGACGGGTTGCTAGTTCTGCGCTGTAGTTTTCTAGTTCTTTTCTAATGGTTATATAGTCTTCATAAGGGTCTCTTCCTTCCGAGCCACTGATGTCTACTAAATGCACGATTAAGCGCACTCTATCAACGTGACGTAAAAAGCTATGGCCAAGGCCTGCACCTTCGGAAGCGCCTTCGATTAGGCCGGGAATGTCTGCTACAACAAAGCTGTCGTCATAATGTGATACCACGCCAAGATTAGGAGATAACGTGGTGAAGTGGTAATTAGCAATTTTGGGACGTGCTGCGGAAATAACCGATAATAACGTTGACTTTCCAACGTTAGGGAATCCTACCAGTCCAACGTCAGCGATTGTTTTTAGTTCAAGTCTTATCTTCCTTTCTTCGGTTTTATAACCCATTTCGGAAAAGCCAGGGCTTCTATGCGTAGCAGTTGCAAAGCGTGCGTTTCCCCTACCGCCTTTACCGCCTTTGAATACTAGAACTTTTTCGCCGTAATTGAAGATATCTGCGATTATGCCGTTGGTTTCTGCATCGCGAATAACCGTTCCCCTAGGAACTTTTATAATCAAATCTTCACCGTTTTTACCAGTACAATTCTTTTTGGAGCCGTTTTCTCCGTTACCAGCCTTAAATCTTTGTGTATAACGGAAGGAAATTAAAGTGTTTAACGATGGGTCTGCTTCGAAATAGATATCTCCACCCTTACCACCATCGCCACCATCAGGGCCACCTGTAGGCACGTATTTTTCACGGTGCCAAGATACTACGCCGTCGCCACCGTTACCGGCTTTACAATATATAACTGCTAAATCTAAAAACATAACTTTTTCCTACTTTTTATCTTTTTCGTATATGCAATATTCTTTGACAAGACATTTATCGCACTCCGGTCTTTGTGAGTGGCAAACGTATCTACCGTGGAATATCATTGTGTGATGTAAGGAATTCCAATCTTCTCTATCAAAAGCCTTACATAAATCTTGCTCTACTTTTTCCGGAGTGTTGCCCTTGGAAAGCCCCAACCTTCTCGAAACGCGAAATACGTGGGTATCAACGGGCATCGCAGGCTCGTCAAATGCAACCGTCATTACAACCGAAGCCGTTTTTCTACCAACACCAGCGAGTTTAACAAGTTTATCGAAGTCGCGTGGGACTTCGCCGTTGTATTTTTCCACCAGCTCCTTTGCCATAGCGATGATATTTTTACCTTTGTTATTGTAAAACCCACAAGAAAAAATATACGGAGCTAACTCTTCTAGCGAAAGACTCGCGAATTGCTCAGCTGTATTGTAAACCTTGAAAAGCTTTTCCGTCGCCATATTTACTCTTTTATCGGTGCATTGCGCGCTCAAAATAACGGCTACGAGAAGTTCAAATGGTGTTGAAAAATTCAACTCACAGCCTGCATTGGGTTGTTCTATTTTAAGCTTTTCAAGGATTTCTTTCGTATTCATAGCTTTATTATACTTAATTTATATACTTTTGTAAAGAAATTTACTCATATGCGCGCGCTATCTAGTGTAAATACCCAACGAAGTTTTCAGATTAAGGTCGGAAACGGTATTTAAGACTTCGCTCTTATGGCTGGACGGAAATACGACGGAAAGCCCACAACTCAAATGTAAGTAGCGTGGTGTGTTAATCAAGGTTGCAACTATTCGTTGCGACTTCAAAGCGTTCAAAAGCCTAACGGCTTCACTTCGTGATGAAAAAGCAATTAACGTATTCATTTCTACCTCTATGTATAAAATTTTTCCGTCATAATACACTATATTATGCTAAAAAATTTTTTGTTCAATCATAGAATCTATCTCGACAACTCTGCAACTACAAGATTTAAGCCAAAAACCGTAATAAAAGCTGTAGAAAAAGCGTTGCGTTTCTCATCTAATGGCGGTCGTGGTGGGCACGAAGACAGTATTCGCGCAGCGATTATGGTGGAAAACACCCGTGATTTAATTAAATCTATTACCTTTGACGGGTTTGTAATTATGACAAAAAGTTGCACGGAAGCCTTAAATCTTGCGCTATTTGGACTAAATTTGGAAGGGAAAGAAGTGGTCACTACGGTATTCGAACACAATAGCGTATTGCGACCACTGGAAAGGCTAAAAATGAAAGGTGTCACCGTTCACTATCTTGCACCAAGCGACGGTGTTGTGAAAGTTAGCGATTTGTCGGCAGTATTCAATGAAAATACTGCGCTACTCGTTATGAGCGAAATGAGTAACGTAACCGGCAAAGTGCAAAACGTTAAAGAACTCGCTAAATATGCTCGCGTGCATAACGTTTTAACGCTTATAGATACGGCGCAATCGCTCGGACACGTTTGTGGTGATTATAGCGACGTGGATATGCTCGCATCTAGTGGACACAAAGGCTTGCACGCGCCTCAAGGCACGGGTTTTTTGGTTTTTCGTGAGAATATAAGCATAAATCCTTTAACTTGTGGTGGAACAGGTACAGATAGCACTAGCCTATCACAGCCTTTGACTCCACCCGAAGCGCACGAAAGCGGAACGCTAAACACTCCGGGAATTGCAGGCCTTTACGAAGGTATCAAATGGACTAAACGCCATTACGACTACATACTAAATCATATTGCTATTTTGACCAACAAACTTGTTAAAGCTCTAAAAGAGTTAGACGGAGTTACGTTATACAGCGATAATCTATACGGAATCGTGGCTTTTAATTTGAAAGGATTAACGTCTAACGAAACAGCCGATATTCTTAACAAAGAATATGGTATATCAGTTAGAAGTGGTTTGCATTGTGCGCCTTTAATGCACGAATATTTAGGAACGCTAGAACGTGGTATCGTGCGCGCAAGTATAGGCGTGAACAACTCTGAAAGCGACGTAGAGGCGCTTATTCAGGCAGTCAAAATCATACTTAAAAATTATTGATTAATTTATAAAATTGTAGTAAAATATTAACATACTAGACAAAGGAAAATACGTATGGATTGGTTATATAGCGCGATAATAATACTAGGCAGTGGACTTCTCGTCTTTATACTAGGCAGAATTTTCCCGAGAAAATGGATAAATCCTGATAATTTCTACTTCAAAACTTGGAAGTGGGAAAACGACGGTAAAGTCTATGAAAAAATCGGCATCAAAAAATGGAAGACGAAATGGCCGGATTTCAGTAATATTATCACAAAAATCTTCCCCAAATTCATGCCCAAAAAGCGTCTAGATATGAGCGCTACCGACAAACTCCCCGTGCTAATCAAAGAGTGTTGCGTAGCAGAAGCCACTCACACGATATGTTTCGTAATAGGTTTCATTCCTGTAGCAATTTGGCCAGGAGTGGCTAGCGCAGTATTGAGCGTACTATGGGCTCTCACCCACATTCCCCCTATTATCATTCAAAGATATAATAGACCGAGATTCAAACAAACGCTCAAAAGATTCACTAAACAAACTCAAAACAATCAATAAACGAAAAAGCAAGAACGAATCGTTCTTGCTTTCTTTTTTGTGTCAGCTTTTTTTAATTATTTAGTTAAAGTCGAAGCATATAAGTCAACGTAGGTGCCTACAATTTCCATACACTTATTGTAGTCCACTTGTGATTTAGCAAGGAATGGGTCTGGAATTGCAAAGTATTCGCCACCACCAACTTCTGATAAGTTTATATACTTCTTTCTAAGTGAAAACGGCAAACACCACTTATGCCAACGAGTCATACCAATGATGACGTCAGCATCCTTAAACATTTTGTAATTGAACCAAATATATTTAGCACGATGCGCCTTCAAAATATTCTCGTCATAGCCCTCTTCTAGCATACATTGATAGGCTTTTTTATGGAGCTTATTAGAAATATTAAATACTGCACCTGAATTAACTTCACTAACCTTTTTTGCGAGTTCGGGTGTTTCTTCCATCAATTTACGGAACCTAAACTCACAATATGGACTTCTGCAAACGTTACTGCTACATACGAATAATACTTTCATAATACTTGGTATTTTTACTTGATAGCGAGTTTTGTGGGAATGTCGAAAAACTTCCACGGTACTTCTTCAATAGGTGGATATACACGGAAAACAAGTTTCTCTTTGGTCGTTGGGTGTGGAAACTTAAGTTCGTATGCCCACAATGCTAGGTTGTATCCCGCGAGCGTTTTGCCTTTACCATACTTTTGGTCGCCGAAAATCGGAGTGCCTTGCGTAGCAAGTTGTACGCGAGCTTGATGCGAGCGTCCGGTTACAAGCTTTACGTCAACTAGCGTTAAGCCTTCCTTTTTCTCTTCCATCGTCTTGTATTCAAGCACAGCTATTTTTGCGCCTTCGGTTGCGATAGGTACGCAGTAGACTTCATTTTTCGCTTCGTCTTTCAACAAACCGTTCTTAAGAACCCCTCTCTTATCGCGCATACTGCCGTGAGTGATTGCAAGGTATTTCTTTTCGAATTCGCCTGTAGAAATGCTTTCTGCTAGGCGTGCTGCAGCCTTAGACGTTTTTGCGAAAACCATAACTCCACCCGTAGGTCTATCTAGTCTATGTACTAGTCCTAAATAAGCATCCCCTGTCTTATTGTACTTTTCGACAAGGTATCTCTTGAGCACCGTTAGCAAGTCGTCATCACCCGATGCGTCGGGACAAGTAGGAAGCATTTGTGGCTTAACTACTACTAGAAGATGGTTATCTTCATAAACAATGTTGATGTCATTAAAATCGAAAGTTTTCATATTATTTCTTGAATCTCATTAGTGCTGATGCACCACAGGGTAGTAATATATTTTTTTGCTCTGTTGGTAAACCTAGTTCATAGGCCTCGATTTCGTGTGGAACGTCTTTGAAAATGAGTTCTAGGACGTTTTTCATAACCGTGGGTTGTAAGCCCGTGGTATAACTGTTTATTAGGTAAAATAACGGATTGTCGCTCAAAACGTTCTTAGTTAGCTCAACTAGGTCGTAAACTTTGTCTTCTAACTTCCACATTTCGCCTTTTGGTCCTCTGCCATAGCTTGGCGGGTCCATAATGATTGCATCGTAACGATTCCCACGTCTTATTTCTCTTTCAACGAATTTTACGCAATCTTCTACGATATACCTTATAGGCTTATCTTGAAGTCCCGAGAGTTTTGCATTAACTCCCGCGCGTTCACACATCGCTTTTGCTGCATCTACGTGTACGACCGAAGCTCCTGCCGATGCGCAAGCTATCGTTGCGCCACCCGTATAAGCAAATAGGTTTAATACTTTTATTGGTCTATCTGCGCTCTTGATAAGCTCAATCATTTCTCCCCAATTGTATGCTTGTTCTGGGAAAACACCTGTATGCTTAAATCCCATAAGCTTCAAGCTAAACTTAAGGTCACGCCAATGCACGTTAAATTCATCGGGGATTTTTTTATACTTCTTCCATTCTCCGCCACCTTTATTACTGCGCTCATAAACTGCTGATAAACCTTTTGCGCCACGCATATCGGTTGCCGATTTCCATATTATTTGTGGGTCCGGACGAAGAAGTATAATCCCACCGAAGTCTTCTAGCTTATAACCGTCACCAGTTGCTAGGACTTTATAATCTTTCCATTCTGTAGAGTATCTCATTCCGTTACGTTAAGGTATCTGTCTAGTTCTGCGACCATATTCGAATAGTCGTTGTGTTTGTCAATGATTACAAGCGAAGATAAAAATCTCTTACTTTCCATATAATCGCCTTGCTTTGCGAGCTGTCTTACTAAGCGAAGTAGATTGATAATAAGTTCTTGTTTGATATTCTTTCTCTCGTCTTTGAATTCTTCAAAGTTCATATCCGTAGCAAAGTCGGATTTATAGAGAGCCAAAATTTCATTCATTATATCGATTTTCCTTGTTAGTGAAGTTTCTTGTTGATAACGCGTGCGTAGCGCTTTGTAAGCGTGGTAATCGCTATCAACGTGTTCTAACTTAAGAATATACTTCGAATTGATATAATCGAGCTTAAAGTCGATATTATGCGTAGAAAGTGTCTTTCTAATGATATTGTTCGTTGTTTTTAGGTTGTTAATTGCCGATTCGTATAGATAGTTTTTCCACAAGAAATCGATAATTATATTACGGTCAATACCTAGCTCTCCCGCAAGTATATAATGCAAGAACAGTTCTTTAGATTTACGGGTTTTCCATTGAATTTCCTTGCCGTCGACGCTAATACTTACGTCACCGAACATAGAAATTGCTAGTTTAGATTGCGGTCTATTCGAGCTGTGCTTCTTGTCTAAAGCCCTATCTATCTCTGCAACGTAATCTTGTTCGATATGATTTTGTCTAGCGTACTCGAGAATAGGTGCGTAAATCTCGTCTGCATTATCAACGATAACCATAAGCATTCCGTTGTTCTCTGCCGACCTTAAAATTCTAGAAACAATAGTCGCTACGTCTTTGATTTCATCTTTTGCGAGCAAGCAGTTAGTTGCTATACCCATCGCAAGTAGCCACAACGTTGAACGTGTTTTACTGCTTCTTATAGCGAGCGTTGCATACTTGTTTGCGCGAACTTTGTCGCCCATCTTGTAGTATGCGTATGCTAGTGCGGAATGCATAGCTAGCGAACATTGTTCGTCACCGTGAGCTTGCTTCAAAAATGCGTGCGCGAGCCCCCTTGCATACTCGAAATCGCCGTTGTTAGCCTTGTGCATAACGCGTTGAGCAATCGTATAGTACGTGCTAGCGTTTTGGTCTTTCTTAATGCCTAAATAACTCTTCTCGTTGGGGTTTATAACTATGTATGGTGGTAGAGCGTCGTATGCTTTATCAAAGTACGCGTCTGCCTCATCAAATCTACCGAAATAGCGAGCAATAAGCGCTTTCGTAGTGTAAATCAAGTGTAATTCTGTGGCAACCTTGTTATCAACAGCGAAGTCACAAGCCGTATTTATAAGCTTATTCGCATATTCAACGTCGCCCGAATAATACTTTAGCGTGATATATCTAGTAGGGATAACGTAGTGTGGCAAATATTCCTTAATGCGCTTTGATATCGCTAGAGCTTTAGCATAACTACCGTTAACGAAATACGCGCTTGCTACGTCTTCGAATACCTTTACGTACCAGAATTTTTCTTCAGCGCCCTCTTGGCTAAGATTTTTCTCTACTTCTGCAATAGAGTAACGCGCGAACTTCATAAATTCAGGTAGTAAGCATATTGCTACGATAATGTAGTCGTCGTTTTCGCCGGCACATTCAGCAATAAGAGCTGTTAAGATTTCTTCAATCTTACTTTCTTCATTCAACTCATAGTACGATAGCATTTCAAAATACTTCGACATACAATAAGGAAGCCTGTCTTCTTCACGAAGTATAGGTAGAATTTCCGACAAAACCTTGAGCGCTTCGTTAGGCATATAACGATATGCGTAACTTGCAGCTTTATAAATTCCTATGTAGGGATAATCTTTGTAGCTAGCTAAATCAATCTTGCAAACGGGGTGATTTATGAAGTAATCACAAATCTTAACCATTTTCTTGTGCTCGCCGAAAATGTTCTTTACTGCCCTATTTAAGCCCTCTACATCGCCTATAGCATCGTAAATAACTATCGCACGATAGAACAAACTATTATCACAGTAATAATCAGCAAGAGCCTTGGGGTAAGGCACTTCGTGCTCCTCTTGATAAACGGCGCCTTCGCCTTCGAAATATTCTTTAACTAAAGGATGAATATAATAGTTGTCGTCACGATGGCGAACCAAACCACCTTTACGACTCAAGTACTTCAATACACCGTCCATTTCCACGTCTAAAGTCGTAGCGAACTTTTGTGGAATAACAGGATAATCTTTCATATAACAGAGTAAACGTAAAGCACTATCCGAAATATCGGATAAAAATTCTTTAACGTCACCTTGTTGAGCTAGGACTTCTTCATCAACGATTATGGGGAATTTAGGCTCGAAAATGCTATAGTCGCAATCGCGCAAATTGCATCCAGACATAACGACTTTCAAATTGCTAGGTGCTAGCTTGATGAGAGCAACAAGGTCCTTAAATCTATCTTTGGAAAGGTGTTCTAATCTTTCGAAAACCATAAGAACATCGCCTTTCATACTAGCGATGCGTTCTAGAACAGCCGAAATAACTACGTGTGCGTAGTTGTGGTCAGACGCCCAGAACATAAGCTGTTCGAGCTTATAAACGAGCTCGCTATCGTCAGCCACAACTTTTTTTAGTAGCGACGAACAGAAAAGCTTAAGGTCGTCAGCCAAAGCATCAAACCAAAAAACATTGGGGTAACGGCTAGAAAGTTCGGTAACGAAGTCTTCTTTGTTATATTTATCAGGAGCAACGACTAAAACGGAAGGATTAGTTCCCGACATTATCTCACTAATAAGCGTATTCATATTAGTATCGAGTTTCATATTTCACCTCAAATGTTACGGCAAACCTCGACATTAACTGCGTGTTTACCACTTCGTAAATATATTGTAAATTATTAGTAAAACTATGTCAAGTGAAAATTAATCAATATGCAAATTTTGCCATATAATCGCGCGCGTATAAAAATAAATAAGGATAATGTAACTTTTAAGCGAATTACTGCATATATTAATTTAAAAGGAGTGCTATGAAAATCGGTGATTATATCAAGAAAAAACGTGAAGAGCAAGGTGCGTCGCAGTTAACGCCTGAAGAGATGGTTGAAAAGTATAGCGCGATGGACGAAGCGAGCCTAATGAGCGAGCTGTTTAAGACTGCTAACGAAAGCCGAGCAAGGGGCGAATTGGACAACAAAACGCTAGATGAATTCTATCAAAAGGTTTCTCCCCTACTTACGCCGGAGCAAAAAGAGAGAATGGGCGAGCTTATCGCGGGGTTAAAGATTTAATATGGATATAATGAGTATGTTACCCTTCTTGATGTCGGCTATGGGTAATCAAGGTAGGTCGAATAGCAGTGGTAATAACGCTAGTCAAATGCAACAGATGATGAATATGATGAATATAATGAATATGCTTAAGGGCGGAAACGGTCAAATGCCGGATTTAGGCTCCATAGCTTCGATGTTTAATTCACCAAAATCCCCACAACCACAAACAGGGCAACTAAACGGACTGCTCACTCCAGAGATGATAAATATTCTCTCTGCTCTCGCTAGAAAAGATATAAAATAAACAAAAAAAGCGCCTTAGGTGCGTCACTCATAGGGATTTTTTAGACATAATAAAAGAGTAGCAAATTTTGCTACTCTTTACTTTTTTGCTTTGCAAAAACACACGGCTTTCTTTTGAAAGTATAGTGTGCTACACTTTTGAAAATTTTCCACAATGATTAACAAC
>JAFXIQ010000050.1 GCA_017533005.1 Clostridia bacterium
CCTAGAAAAGGCAGCAGTTGCAGAATAATCACAAATTATTAAGCTAATTTAGCTTAATATAACTGGGTGTGGCGCAGCTTGGTAGCGCGCTTGAATGGGGTTCAAGAGGCCGGAAGTTCAAATCTTCTCACCCAGACCAAAATAGAATGAAAAGACCGAAATTCGTAAGAAAATCGGTCTTTTTTATTACCTTTTTTCTTACTAGCTTTACAACAGTACGCTTGAATGAAACCACGCTTTTACTATTATTTTACTATTTTTGACTTTAAGCTTTTCATATAACTCATGATGTCCGTATCGATATAGTCATCTGTATTCCTTTTTCAACATCTTTATCGCAAGGCAAATCATAGTAAGCTTCATTCTCGATATCAATTACAACTGCAACTGACCAATCTTCAACTTGAGTAAATTTAACACCAACCAAATCATCAACGTTACCTATTTATAAAAACCTGTCAATAGGACATGGTATAATTGGTATGTTATTTTTATACCTATACGCATATATTATACTATGCGAATAGGCGTTATTGATTCAGGGATAGGTGGGCTCACGTTGTTATCAAGGCTAACAAAAGAATTTATAGGCAACGATTTTATTTATTTTGGTGACACTTTGAACGCACCGTATGGTAACAAAAGCCGTGAATTTATTATCAGCCGAATTAGAGAAATTTGCATTCTGCTTATTAAGAAAAAAGTCGATATTATTGTGCTTGCTTGTAACACTGCGAGCGTGACTGCACTTAACGTATTAAAGAGTGAATTTGATATTCCTATTTTTGGTGTTAAGCCTATCATTATAGGGGATAACAACGTTATCTTATGTACGCCATTGACTGCAAAAAGCTCATATATAGAAATGGCACGAGAAAAGGGATGTTTAATAATTGAAGAACCAACTTTAGCAAGCGAAATAGAGAGCGTAGCTCCGTACTTTTGTGCGTTAGAAGCGCGTATGCGCAGTGTTTTATTTCCGTATAGAGAAAGCGTTTTGCACCTTGCGTGTACGCACTATGTTTTTTTGAAAACCATAATAAAAGAAATTTTTCCTAACATTGAAATACACGACGGATATGATGCCGTAGTAGCTAGCCTTAAGCCGTACTTAAACACGCCTACGAATAGGGGATTTTCCATAGAATTTTTACTAGAAAACGCCAAACTCGGCCGTAAATACTCGCGAATTTTTGATGAATTACAAAAAATATAAAAAAATAGATTTAAATTTAGAATTAACCCTTGAAATTGAAGCCATTATATAGTATTATATTTATATTGTTATATTTACGTTAAGGAGTAAAAATAGATGGCAGTTTTCCACAATGATAAAATCAGAAATATAGCTCTTATCGGCCACGGTGGCGAAGGTAAGACTTCTTTACTAGAAGCTATGTTGTTCAAGACAAAGATGATTGACAGACTCGGTAAAGTAGACGACGGTTCATCCGTATCAGACTACGACCAAGAAGAAGTCGCTCGTAAAATGTCTATTAGTCTTTCAATGGCTTATGCTCAATACAAAGACTACAAGTTCAACATTCTAGACGTTCCCGGATTCTTCGACTTCGAAGGCGAAATGGTATCAGCACTAGAAGTTGCAGATATCGCAATCGTAGTAACCGGTGCAAACGGAAGCGTTCCCGTAGGCGCAGAAAAAGCTCTTGAATATTGCGCAGAACACAACATCGCAACGATGATTTGGGTTAACGGCGTTAACAAAGAAAACAGCAGTTTCGATGCAACCGTAGCAGCTTACAAAGATATGTATGGCGCAAAGGTTCTAGAAATTGAACTTCCCATTATGGACGGTACAACCCTTAAGGGTTACGTAGACGTTATCAGTGGCGTAGCATACGATAACAACGGCAATGCTATCGACGTTCCTGCTAACCTACAAGATAAACTAGAAGAAGCAAAAGGCGCTCTAATCGAAGCAGCTGCAGAATCAAGTGAAGAACTTCTCGAGAAATTCTTCGGTGGCGAAGACCTTACCGCAGAAGAAATCGCTGCAGGCGTTAAGACACGTCTAGTAGCTGGCGAAATTTACCCCATCTTCGCAGGCGTAGCAGTTGGCGCAGGTTGCGCATTAACAGGTTTATTCAACCACTTAATCGAACTTTGCCCATCACCCGCAGAAGCAAAGAAGAAAGGTTACACCGTTGGTGGCGACCACAAAGAAATGATTGTTACAGAAGACGGCAAATTTGCAGGCCTAGTATTCAAGACAATCGTCGACCCATTCGTAGGAAAACTCTTAATGTTCAAAGTTCTACGTGGTAAGATTTCTATCGGCGACCAAGCATTCAACGCTCGCGCAGAAGAAAACGAAAAGATTACCGCTCTATACGTTCTACGTGGTAAGAAACAAGATAACGTTGACACACTATACGCAGGTGACGTTGGCGCTCTAGCAAAACTTAACTACACCTCAACAGGCGATACCCTTTGCGACCCAAGTGAAAAGGTTAAATTTGACGAAATCGAATTCCCGAAGCCAGTTATCGCATTCGCAGTAACTAGCTCAGAAAAGGGCGCAGAAGATAAAGTTATCGCAGGTTTCAACAAACTAATGGACGAAGACGTAACTTTCAAACTAGAAAAGAACGTAGAAACCAACGAAATGCTTATCTGGGGTCTAGGCGAAATGCAACTAGATATCCTAGTTAAAAAAGTTAAGAATAAATTCAATGCAGCAGCTGTATTGAAAGAACCTAGAGTTTCATACCGTGAAACAATCAAGAAGACTGTAGAAGCAGAAGGTAAGCACAAGAAACAATCAGGTGGTGCAGGACAATTCGGTCAATGTTCAATCAGATTCGAGCCGGGCGCAGAAGACGGCGTATTCGAATTCGTAGACGCAGTTGTTGGTGGTGCAATTCCACGTCAATTTATCCCCGCTGTAGAAAAAGGCTTACGTGAAGCTATTCCGAAGGGAATTCTAGCAGACTACCCCATGGTTAACCTAAAAGCTACTGTTTTCGATGGTAAATCTCACCCCGTTGACAGTAAGGAAATCGCATACATCACAGCAGCTAAACTTGCTTATCAAGAAGGTTGCTCAAAGGCTAACCCCGTATTCCTAGAACCAATCATGTCCATCAAGATTATCGTTCCAGATAGCTACATGGGTGACATCATGGGCGACCTTAACAAACGCCGTGGTAGAATTCTAGGTACAGACGTAGCAGAAGGAAAAGCAGTTGTAGAAGCAGAAGTTCCACAAGTTGAAATCGCACGTTATGCAACAGATCTTCGCTCAATGACACAAGGCCGTGGTAAATTCAGTATGGAATTCGTTCGTTACGAAGAAGTTCCAATGTCACAATCGCAAAAGATTATAGACGACTTTAAGAAACGCACAGCCCAATAACGCGATATATACTTCGTATAACTTTAAAAACAGCCCTAGCTCTACGAGTCATTTACGACCTAGTAAACTCCTCTTGAGCGTTGGGCTGTTTTTGCGTTCTACTCGTATCTATCGCGTTATTGCATAACGCTGGTGTTGGGCGTTGATACAAGTTTCTATTCAGTCACATACGCTTTAGTATGCTCCTGTCATAGAATTGGGGGCTTTTCGCGTCTTACTCGTATCTATCGCGTTATTCCATAACGCTTACGCTTACCGACCAATCGTGATATGGAAAATCCCAGCAGTCAAGTATTTTGTGCTAGGATTTTTTATTCCATATCAGTCGGACTCATAAGGAAGAACGCCAGCGTTCTTGTTAGCGAATTTCGCTAGGGGGAGTGTCCCCTAGCATACCCCTATAAGGTGCAAAATCGAAAATGCGATTTCCGGTTTTGAAGAGTTTTGCCGACCAATCGTGATATAGAAAATCCTATTACTCGTAATTAATCTTATCTAAAAATAAAAGCCACCCACTGGGTGGCTTTTGTAGGGTTTGTAGTGATTAAATGCGGTTAACGCCAGTTTTTCTTGCAGCTTCTGCGACTGCAGCGGAAACAGTTTTACCTACGCGTGGGTCGAATGCTTTCGGAATGATGTAGTCGGGTGAAAGTTCTTCATCGGAAACTAGAGATGCAATAGCGCGTGCAGCAGCTATTTTCATTTCTTCGTTTATATCGCGAGCGCGAACGTCTAATGCGCCACGGAAGATACCGGGGAATGCTAGAACGTTGTTGATTTGATTGGGGAAGTCAGAGCGTCCTGTTCCTACTACTTTTGCGCCTGCTTTAAGTGCTAGGTCGGGCATGATTTCAGGAACTGGGTTTGCCATAGGCATTACGATAGCGTTTGGAGCCATGCTCTTAACCATTTCTTCGCTAACTACGCCGGGAGCGCTAACACCGATAAAGATGTCTGCGCCTACCATAGCATCAGCAAGAGTACCAACCTTCTTTTCGGGGTTAGTAAATTTAGCGATTTCTAGTTTAGCGCTATTAAGGTTAGGAGTTGCAAGAGAAATAATACCTTTTCTATCTGTCATAAGTATTTCTTTTACGCCGACAGAAGTAAGTAGCTTTGCGATTGCAACGCCTGCAGCGCCTGCACCACTGAATACTACGCGACAGTCTTTTAGTTCCTTCTTTACAACTTTAACTGCGTTCAAAATAGCTGCAAGGCATACTACTGCAGTACCATGTTGGTCGTCGTGGAAGATAGGAATATCGGTGCATTCTTTGAGTTTTCTTTCGATTTCAAAGCATCTAGGTGCTGCGATGTCTTCTAAGTTAACACCACCGAAGCTACCCGAAATCAAAGAAATAGTTCTAACGATTTCGTCAACGTCTTTACTCTTAACACAGAGAGGGAATGCGTCAACGTCACCGAAAGCCTTAAATAATACGCATTTACCTTCCATAACGGGCATGCCGGCTTCGGGACCGATATCGCCAAGGCCTAGAACTGCAGTACCGTCGGTTACTACTGCAACAAGGTTCCATCTTCTTGTTAGTTCGTAGGATTTGTCTATATCCTTTTGGATTTCTAGACAAGGTTCAGCTACACCAGGGGTGTAAGCTAGAGATAGTTCTTCTTTGTTATTAACCGTTGCGCGAGGCACAACTTCTATTTTGCCTTTCCATTGATAGTGAAGTTTCAATGATTCTTTTGCGTAATCCATTTTTTACTCCTTTTTACTTTTCCCAAGGGAATACATATTGTGTTAGACCTAGAGCATCTCTAACGTCACTGATTTCTTTTTGAACTGATTCATTGATAGGTACACCTGAATCTTTTCTTGAGCACCATACGTCCCATTCTTTTTCGTTTGCCGTGTAAATTCTGTCTTGACCGGGCATTTTCTTTGATGCACGAATTGAACGAATGATTTCACCGGATTTTTTACGGCAAGCCTCTTCGCCTAGGAAGTGGTTAGTATCGATAGCGATGAAGAAATGGCCGAGATGATAGGGGACTTTTTCTCCGTTTTCGTTAACGCCGTTCAAAGCTTTACCATAGTTACCATCTTGAAGAACTGCTGATAGTAGTTCTATAACCATAGCGTAACCGAATCCTTTGTATCCACCTAGAGCTTCTCCAATACCACCTAGGGTAGTAAGAGCTGCGGTACCTTTACGTATTCTTCTTAAAGCTTCACCGGCATCGCCTTCAACGGGTTCGCCGTCAAGACCGATAATAGTACCGGGGTGAACTTCTTCACCTATTCTTTCGTAATACTCAACCTTTCCGTTTTGAGTAATAGAAGTAGCACAGTCGATTATGAAGTCGAATTCTTCATCGGTAGGAATACCAATAGTTAGAGGGTTAGTACCGAACATACCTTCAACACCAAAAGTAGGTGCAACAGATGGACGTGCGTTAGTTCCGGTAATACCGATGCAACCAGCTTTACATGCCATGGTTGCATAGTAGCCTGCAATACCGTAGTGACAAGAATTGCGAACAGCAACCATACCCATACCATATTGTTTAGCTTTATCTATAGCCATTTGCATAGCTTTGTATCCGATAACTTGTCCCATACCATCGTGACCGTCTACAACGGCAGTAGTGGGAGTTTCGCGAACGATTTCAAAGTTAGTAACGGGTTGTTGAATACCGATATTAATTCTATCGATATAAATGGGTTTGAAACGATTTACACCGTGGCTTTCGATACCACGTTTGTCAGCCTCGAGAAGGACGTCTGCACAAATTTCTGCATCTTCACGGGGAACGCCTACACCGACAAAAGCATCGGTTACAAAATCGGTAATAGTTTTCCAATCTACTATAATTTTTGGCATATAACCACCTCTTAAAAATATATTAACTTTATTATACAACGCGCGCGCGCGTTAGTCAATAACTACCTAGGAATTATTTACAAAAATTAGAATTTTAAAACGCGATTTATGGAGAATACGTTCAATGCGAAATATCGATATTTAGGCAACAAAAAACGGCTATCAGGTATCCTAAATAACCAATAGCCGTAGTTTTTAGTTTTTTATCTCAATTTCATTTCTTCCAATGAAACGTGTGGATTGGAGTAGATTTTACTGTCTTTGATTTCTTTCAAACCGAACACTACGGCTTGTTTAGGACACCAGTGAGCACAGGCGTAACAGTAGGCACATTTATTTCCAAACTCCACGCCTATTTCCGTGACTTTTATATTGTTAGTAGGGCAGATTTTTTCGCACAAACCACATTTAATACACTCGCCACCGACCTTTTTATTTTTTGAAAAGGCTTTTATGAATGCCCAGCTTACACCTTTTATTGGAACGCGCAAGTAGCTACCTTTGACCTTGTTTGTCTTTCGCTCGCGTACGTCTTCAGCGATTTTAATTAGTGCCTTTTCTCCGCGTTCATTCATACTGTCACGGATTCCCCTTGACAAAGAAACTTGTGTTACTATGAAGCTTGATACGTAGAGAGCAAGCCCTGTGTAAGATAGGGCTAGCCCTTTCTTTTTCAAAACGTTGTTAACGGACAATGCGCACATTCCTAGCGATGCGCCTGCGGTAACAACCAAGAAAATATATTTAGCATTAGGGAAAGCAATTTCTCCCAGTCGTTTTTTTGTAAATGCCGGAATATCATTACAGTAATTAGGAAGCACGATGCCTATCGTTTCATCGTCAATTACGTTGTCGCAAGTGGATATGTTAAGGAATTCTCCGTCCAAAAGTTCAGCAAGAGTTTTTGCAGTATATAGTCCGTTGCCTGTTCCGCTAAAATAAATGATTTTCATATTTCACCTCTAGTTATATTGTAAACATATTTTTTGTAGAAATCAATACAAATTTGATATTGAATAACAACGAGTTATATGGTAGAATATATTTATAATTTTGAAGGAGCACGGCTATGCAAAGAGAAATTACACAAGTAACTAAACTTTTAAATTCAGATGGTGTCGTAGCTACACCCGGATATTGCAAGAGAAATCTTTACGAATACAATAGAGAAGCGATAACTGCGCCTAAAATTCGTATTAAAGAATGGGACTTTTATCAAGTTTCTGACGGTGAATATATGGTACAAATTAACTTCGCAAACATATCTATAGGTGCTGCGGGAACCGTAGGTATAGTAAACCTTAAGACCGGCGAAAAGTGGGACGGAATAGGTCTAGCTGTTGGAACGGTTAACCGTTATCAAATGGAGAGAAACGGCGACCAACCATACGAGTTTAGGTTCTCAAAAGGCGATTTTTCAATGGAAATCATTGTTACGGAAACGACGAGAACATTAGTTGCTAAATGCAAGAATATTGACGTTAAACTTGTTGGAGAAATGCTTCCTAATCACGAGAGCATAACTATTGCGACACCGTTTGACGCGCCGTCAAATAATAGATTTTTCCTAACTCAAAAAATCAACTGTATGCCTACTAGTGGATATGCAAAAATCGGTGATAAGACCATAGAATTTTCTCCCGAAACTGCTTATATGGTAATGGATTGGGGCCGTGGTGTATGGCCGTATAGAAACACTTGGTATTGGGGAAACGGTAGCACCAGACTTCCCGATGGCAAGCTTTTTGGCTTTGAAATCACTTGGGGCTTCGGCAATCAAGATAACGCTACTGAAACCATGCTTTTCTATGATGGAAAGGCTCACAAGATAGGTGAAGTTTACCTAGAAAGCGACCCTGAAATCGGCAATAAGTGGATGGACAAGTGGGTATTTAAGTCGAAAGACGGCAGATTTAACCTGACTATGACGCCATATTTCGACCACGCTTCAGGAGCGATTGTCGTTATCGGAATGAAGACGCACCAAGTTCACGGGCTATGGAACGGAACGGTTACTCTTGACGACGGAACCATTCTTGAAATTAAGGATATGTATGCTTTCTGTGAAAAGGTGCATAACGCTTGGTAATCATGGGAAAATACGAAACTTTTGGGAATAAGACGGAAGTTGTCGCTGCGCTTATATGGGATAATGACAAATTTTTAATTTGTCAACGTCCAACGAACAAAAAACGCGCATTGTTGTGGGAGTTCGTTGGTGGCAAAGTCGAGTTTGGAGAGAGCAAAGAAGACGCGCTTATTCGCGAATGTCAAGAAGAAATAGGCGTTACGATTTCCGTAGGCACTGAGTTTATGGTGGTTGAGCACGATTATCCCGATATAAAAGTGCATCTTACCATATACAATGCGACCATTAAAGAGGGTACTCCTCAGTTGCTAGAGCATAACGACGTTAAATGGATAACAAAGCAAGAAATTCCGTTATACGAATTTTGTCCTGCAGACTTAGATATACTTAAAAAGCTCATGGCTTAAAGTTCAAGAACGCGCCTTACTTTGGCGCGTTTTGTTTTAAGTTATACCCTTAACAAAATAAAATAGTAAATCGATTCATTATTTTTTTAAGTTTATTGGCGAATATTAACTTAGTTTTAGTAATTTTGGGACAAATTTCAGGTTTGGTCTTGATTTTATAATAAAGTGGGTTTATAATTAACGCAATATTTACTTGTTTGGAGGGTTTTATGGCAAATCATGTTATTCAACAAGGCGCAGCCGTTAAAAAAGCCAAGAAATTACCAAAGTGGGCAGTAGCTCTTATTGTTATAGCAGTAATCATCGCTCTAGTTGGCGGTGGACTTTTGTATGTATTTTGGGACGTAATCTTCAGTAAAGCTACCAACTCTGACTTGGGCGATTACTACGGATTATTCGGCTATGCACCGATAACAGATAGCGAAGACAGTGATAGCATTTACGTTGACTATACAGAACACTTTGCTCAGTTTAAAGATGAAATCGAAGCTGGTATGGCAGCAGATGCAACGGATGAAGAAAAAGCACTTGCAGCATATATCATTTATAGAGTAGGTTGCTTGTCAAACACAACTGCACCAGAAAGAGCTAAATATACAACTGGTGGCGGTGGTGCAACGGGTGACATTTTCGTTGGCGCAGTTGATACAGATGCACAAGTTGGCGGAAAAATGAACATGACCGCAACTTATTACAACGTTCTAGAAAACTACAATAAGCCTACTAGCATCACAAAAGAAGGCATTCAAGCTTTCAAAGCACAAAAGAAGACTTATGCTGCTCTAGAAGAATACGCTCAAATTCCCTCTGGTGGTATTACTGCAAGCGCAGATAGCCTAGTAGGTATTGGCGAACTTATGATTGGCGCACTTCTACCATTCGCAAGAAGAAGTATCGAAACTCCTGAAGGAAAAGTTACTTGGAACGGCGACCAAAAGAGTAGCGTTATCACTCCCGACGGTGTTACGGGTAATTTTAAAGACAAACCCGCTAACTATGACGAAAAGACAGCTGAGCAAGTTGCAGCAGAAGCTGTTTACGTACGTGATTGTGACGACCCAACAACTAAATGGTATGACGATGTTTACGGTTTAACCGCAGACGATATTTCTACTCATATCATCACTCCCGAAACGATTATCGGTTCTTCAGTTGTTATTACCAAAGAAGTTGGTTCAAACGTTGAAGAAAAAGATATTGATTTCTATTCAGTTCAGTTCTCTGTTGATACAGAAACTGGTCGTGGAACAAAGGATAGCGCAACTTATTACGCAGAACAACTATATCTAGCTAACGTTCCACAAGTATTCATGGATTATCTAGATGGTTTCAGCCTAGTTTACACCAAGCTAGACGTTAAAATGACTGTTTTTGAAAATGGTTACTTCAGAACTTGGAGTACGGATGAAACTTGGGCAATGACAGGTAAGATTAACCAAGTTGAACTAGACGTTACCTTAACTTCTGACAACTTCTCAACAGAAGCACACTGCTACGACCACGACATGATTATGCAAGGTTTCGTAAACAGATGGATTGGTGACAACAGTTCAGTTGGACAACCTATGAGCGACCTACCTTTCTATGAAAAACTAAAAGGTTACACTAAGGAAGCATACGGCACCTACAGATAAGCCGAAATTAATTAAATGAGTAGAGCACGCAAAATGCGTGCTCTATTTTTTTGAACAATAGGTGTCTATTGTCGCTATTTCCACCCGTTCAAGTCCCTTTAGTTTGTTCAAGATAAACAAAAAAACACTCGAATGAGTGTTTCCTTGTTTATGGTGCCGAAGGCGGGACTTGCTCCGTAGTCGTGCGCAAATGCGCCCGATGCTCACGCACCCTTGGGGCTACTATCACGCCGGGGTGGGCAACAATAGGTGTCTATTGTTGCTATATCCACCCGTTCAAGTCCCTTTAGTTTGTTCAAGATAAACAAAAAAACACTCGAATGAGTGTTTTCTTGTTTATGGTGCCGAAGGCGGGACTTGAACCCGCACGTTGTTGCCAACAGCGGATTTTGAGTCCGCCGCGTCTGCCATTCCACCACTTCGGCTTGTTTTTGCTGATTTATATTAGCATATTAGCAGGCTTTTTGCAACAGTTTTTTATAATTTATTTTGCTTTATTATTTATTAGTGCTTTCTTCGTAGGCGGTTCTTACGGCTATAGCGAGTTGGTCAGCGCAAGACGTAGTTTTCCAACCACACGTGTTTCCTTTTAAGTTAGTTTCTATTTCTTCTATGGTCATTCCGTTTACGAGCTTTGAAATAGCCTTTAGATTTCCGTTACAGCCACCCATAAACGTGACGTCGGTTACGACGTTTCCATCCAAATTAAAGCTTATTTGCGATGCGCATACGCCACGAGTTCTGTAATTATATCTCATATTTGTTTTCTCCAAGAAGTTTATGGAGTAATTATAGCACAAACTTTTAGCCGTGACTACTTATTTTTACCTTGTGTTTTGAGTAAAATGATATGTAAACTTACTGCGAGTCCCACGCCAAGCAAAATTCCGTGCACGTAATATTTATCAATGAACAAGCATGACGCGAAAAGGCTAACCCATAAATAGATTATAGACAAAACTTTTGTTTCTAACGGAACGCCTGTTTTGTTGCGATAATTTCTTATATACGCCCCTAAATATTTAGTATTAGCGAGATAGTCATATATCTTTTTATTAGATAACGAAAACATTACGCTAGCTAGTACAATGAGAGGGGTGGTAGGAAGAATGGGGATGAATATTCCCACGATACCAACGGCAAGAAAGATAAAACCTAAAAATATCAACAAAAATTTTTTTAACATACAATAGTATATGTAGTAACATTGAGAAATAAATTGACATTAGCTTATTAATATGCTAAATTATTAACGTTATCGGGGTGTAGCGCAGTTTGGTAGCGCGCTTGGTTCGGGACCAAGAGGTCGGGTGTTCGAATCACCTCACTCCGACCACAAAAAGGGACTTTTGTTTATCGAAAGTCCCTTTTTGTTTAGCAAGTAGTGCTTAAATATTTGCCAACTTGACAACTAGCGAATGATAAATATATAATTAAACCGTATAAGCGAGGTGATTTTAAGTTGGATAAGATAATCATAAATAAAAACAGCAAAGTACTATTTTTAGGTGACAGCATAACCGACGTAAAATTCAATCGTCGCATGTCGTTTAAAATTAAAGGTAAAAACGTTTACGCATTACAACTCAAAAAGAAACTAAAGAAATATAGCAAAGATATTGAAGTCGTAACAAAAGGTATTGCAAGTAATCGCACCTATCACGTTTATGATAGACTCACGAAGGACTGTATAAATTTAAAGCCTGACGTTCTAATTATGTTAATTGGCGTTAACGATGCATGGGAGAATTACGTTCCCGAAAAATACCCACCGCTTTTACGTCCAATGGAGCCTCATATTCGTGAGATTTATAGGAGAATGAGGCAGGAATTGCCAAACACTCAAATTCTTTATCTAATGCCATTTATGATTGATTCGGTGGAAGAGAAGCTTCCGTTTCATAAGACTCTAGACGAGTTTAGAGAAGTATTAAAAGACGTCGCTATTGAAAACAACGCAACAGTAATAGACTTGCAAGAAGTTTTTAATGAAGCACAAAAAAGTATCGCGCCAAAACTACTTGCTATCGACGGCATCCATCCCACGAATCTTGGCCATAGAGTAATGGCGGAAGCAATAGAAAAAGTATTGGAATTTATATAAACAAACGAGTTTATTTCTTCTGAATTTAAAAATGCCTATTGATAAAGTAGGCATTTTATGTTATAAAGTATTTGATAGACTTAGCGGAGTAAATAATGGTAGTAGCAAAAGAAGTTGGCGTCGAAGAAAAGGGGATAATTCATAAACTGAATAAGATTGTGAATTTTCGACCTTTTGTGTTGCTTGCGATTTTCCTTTTGCTAGGTGTTGCCTTTTCCGCGTTAGTTAGAAACAGTGGTGCACTTTTTATTCTTTTTCTAGTAGCACCCACTCTTGCGAGCATAGTATTTTTTGTAAGAAAGCACAAATTTATAGGTATAAGTCTAATAACTTTCGTGATAGGCTTTTGTTTGTTTTTCGTGAGTTTTACGCTGGCTACCGTTGAGCCTATGATTAGAGAAAATGCTTACGTAGAAGGTCGTGTGAAATCCGTAGTAAGACCTCACGTCTACGTCATAGAGAAAGCCGAAGTAGCAGGAGAATCACTTACGCGTGACGTCGAATTGAAAGTTGATGCCGAACTGGAAATAGGCGATTTGATAGCTTTCCGTGGAGATATCAAATCGTTAGACTGCAATCCTTTCTCAACATACTTTATGTCTAAATTCAGTATGAAAATAGGGTACGGTGCGACCACGAAAGAAGTTGAAATAATAGGGAAAGACGACCTAGGATTTTTTGAGAAAATACAAGTATCTTTGGAAGACGTAACTACGGAGTATATGGGTAAAGAAGCGTCTAGTGTTGCGCGTTCTTTGCTCATAGGCGATACGTCGGGACTTAATTACGAGCTCAAGGAAGATATGAGTATTTCTGGGTTATCACACTTGTTTTCAGTTAGTGGGTTGCACGTTGCATTTTTATGTGCCGTAATATTCTTTATTGCCAATATATTAAAGCTTTCGGATACCGTTAGCGTAATTTTGGCAACCCTAATACTTGTATTCTATGGCTTATTGACGGGATTTCCGGCGGGTATAGTTAGGGCTAGCGTTATGTGTTTTGCTTCCCTTATTTCTAACGGACTATATAGGCGATACGACCCGCTTTCCGCACTTGCGCTTGCTAGTATAGTTATGACGTTTATAGACCCGACGTCACTATTTCAGTTGGGCTTTCAAATGAGCTTTACTGCGGTACTTGGAATTGTTTGCTTTTATCCTATGTTCCGTAGGGGATATAGGGGTAAATTCAATAAACTTCCGACCAAACTTTTAGATGCAGTTAACGTTTCAGTAGCATCAAACTCGATAATGCTCGCGGTAATGGGGTCTACGTTCGGGAGCTTTTCTATTTACTTCATTATTGCTAATTTAATAGCAGTTCCTTACACTTCTCTAATCTATAGCTTGCTTATGATTGTTATGCCGATAATACTAATTTTACCATCGGCAGGTGTTATTTTATATCCCATTAAGTATCTAATTCTAGGGTTCACGGCGTTCAGCCATTTCGTTGCTACGCTTCCCGGGGCAAGTGTAGAATTCGTAATGCCGTTAATTGGCGCATTAATTTACGCATTGACTTTAATTTTTACGTCAGATTTCGTAATGGTTGACAACAAGTATAAGAAAATTTATCTTCCCACAGGACTTGTTTTGTCGGCAATTTGCACTATTTTAGCATAGCGTCCATATTTTTTCGTTTATTAAATGCACGCGCGAGCGTGTATTTAGTTGTAAAAAGGTAAATCTTGTAGTATAATTTCACTATGAAGGCTTGTGAATTTGACGTAAATAATATTTCGACCAACGCTTTTTTACTAGAAGGCGAAGATTATTATTGGACAAAAAGCGTTATCGACAAGTTCGTGTCGAAAGTTCCCGAAGATGCTAGGGAATATAATTTACGTGTGATAAACGAATTTCGTGATTATGATATAGTACGCGACAACTGTGAAACAGCTACGATGATGATGGGGGACGTCGTTATTGTAGTAAAAGACATCAATTTCAACGAGAAAGAAAAAGATCACAAAGAGCTTAAATCTATTATCGCGAATCTTCCTGAAGATTATTATCTCTTATTCGTTAATATCAAACTTACCGAAGCCAGTAAAAAACTTTTCACTAGAATTGATTGCAGTAACGCCGATGCTTTTGCATTAAGGAAGGCTATTGTGCAAGCTGTAGGCAAGATAAAAATCGAGAGTTCAGCAGTGGACGCGCTGATTGAATTTACCAATCGTGATATGGGAATAATTTTGATTGAGTTAGAGAAGCTCAAGAGCTATACGAAAGGCGCACCCATAACTAGAGAAATTGTGGAACTTATGGTGGCCAACACGGTTGAAAATGAAATCTTCGATTTAACAAACGCACTTGCCGCACAAAATAAAGCGCGCGCGATGCAAATACTTAATAGGTTTGTTGCTAAAGGCGTTAAATATTCGGTTATATTATCGTCGCTTACTAATCAATATCGTAGAATGCTACACGGAGCGATTTCTACTTTAAGCGATACTGAGCTCGCTACCGCATTAGGCACGAAAGAATATCCCATCAAAAAAGCTAGGGAAGTAGCGAAAAAATACACAAAAGCACGCTTAAAAGCTATTCTTGACATATTGGTTAATGCCGAAATCCAAAATAAAACCGGTGAAATGAGTGAAGAAAGTGCTTTTAACAACGCTATTGCACTAATAATGTTATAGGAGAATAAGATGTCGATTTATTCAAAAGTATATCAAAAATTATCAAAAGTTCCCGAAACCGTTAGCTATGCATTGATTATAGTATCGAGCTTTTTGGTTGCTATTGGAATGGTTTTACAATTTGATGAAGCCGCTTTTCTACTAGAAGAAACACCTATTGATATTCAATTTAATCCCGACGTTTTCAAGTGGATTAGTTGGGTGTTTGGGGGCTTTATGAATTGGGGCGTTATGGAGTTGATAATAGGCTTCGTTTTTAGCTACGTGTACAAGTATCGTGCTATAGATTCACAAAGAAAAGCTGAATTTAAGTCGGTAATTAGAATATTCTGTGCCGTAAAACAATTTATTATGGGTGCATACGAATTCGTATTTTTAGCATCTCCCGAGGCATATTTTTACGGTGTAAATATACTAGGTATCGTAACAAACGTAGTTATTTTTACTTTCGCTTACCTTGTTTTGAAGAGCAGTATTTTGAATAAGAAAAAGATATTCACTATCTATTCGAAACTATACAAATTCTACTTCATTATTGCAACCGTGTTTAACGCACTAGAGCTTATCGGTTTAGTTACGGTTTCACCTATTCCCGTTATGGACGTAGTTATGACGGTGGTTTGCCTAGCAGTAATAGGATTAGGCGCGTTAGGTTGCTATTTCTTGGTTTATAAGAAGGTAAAAATCGAAGAAGAAGAGAATAAAAAGGAGCCGGAAATTATTTTCGTTGACAATAATAACGGCAACCCACCACCGGAAATCTTTTCTGGATACGGATTTTAGTACAAATAAAATCGTTGAAAACGAGAGCAAAATAATATACTCAACGTAAGAAAGAGGGAAGAAAAATGTTATTATCAGAGTTGAATATAACTAGTATCTTAATCGACGTTATCGCAGTAGTGTTTGTATTTACGTTCCTACTCGTATTTTTCCTTATGAAGAAGAATTACAAGCCGTTGATAATGTATTCGATAATTTTCGTGCTATACATCACGGTTGTTGTTATCGATATCATATTTAATGCCGAAATCGCGCGTTCTGCAATAGAAATATTCACGATATTTGCTTGTGTAGCTCTCGCTATCGTATATCAAAACGACATCAAAGCCATATTCTTCAATCTACAACGTCATCACGAGAAAAACAACGCTCAAGACGCTAGCTATTCGGATGAAGAACTTAAAACTGCAGTTGATGAAATTATCAAGGCATGTCAAACGATGTCCAAGGCAAGAACGGGCGCTCTTATTGTTATCGCACCTACTTCGGTTGCGACTCACGTGTTAAAGACAGGTGTAGAGCTAGGCGCACTCGTAAGTAGTGCACTTCTAGAGAGTATATTCAATACAAGAGCACCTTTCCACGATGGTGCAGTTATTATCAAAGGTAATAGAGTGCTTTCAGCAGGATGCTTTTTACCACTATCGCAATCACAATCAGTTGCAAAGAATCTAGGTACTCGTCACCGTGCCGGTATCGGTATTACGGAAGAAACCGATATGCTAACGATAATTGTTTCAGAAGAAACCGGTGTTATTTCAATAGCTTCAAAAGGCGAGCTACGCAGATTTGTAACTCCCGATAGACTACGTGATATTTTACACGAGACTTATAAAATTGCCAGAACCACGAAAATCCGTTCAATAATATAGGAGTAGATTATGAAAGACGTTGTAAAAATACCTAAAATTTTAATTCCTAAAAACGTTGATTTATCCAAGTGGGCAACAATAGCTTGCGACCAATTTTGCGAGAGCACTAAGTATTGGGAAACTCTTGAAAATTACGTAGGAGACGCCCCTAGTACGTTAAGAATAACCTGCCCCGAAATATACATTTCAAAAGGCAGTTTGGAAGAACGTGCAAAAAACGTGCACGGTATAATGGATAGCTACGTAAGTAGTGGGATTTTTAGTGAAGTTGAAGACTTTATTCTTGTAGAAAGAGAAGTTGAAGATAAGAAAAACCGTTTGGGCATTATGCTTGCAATAGACCTAGACTGTTACGATTGGAATAGAGTAAGAGTACCGATTAGAGCGACCGAAGGTACTATAATGGAAAGACTTCCCGTAAGAATTAAGATTAGAAAGGGCGCACAAATTGAACTTCCACACGCTATTATTTTGATAGACGATAAGGATAAGTCGATAATAGAGCCACTATACGCTAGACGTGAAGAGCTAGAAAAACTCTATGATTTCGACTTAAATATGAACGGTGGGCATATTAGAGGCTATCGCGTAGATAATTCACAGGCCGTGATAGACAAATTGTATGCACTTTTAGATAGTGAAATCCAAATTGAAAAATACGGCAACGACGCGGGCATTTTATTTGCAGTAGGCGACGGAAACCATTCTATTGCAACGGCAAAAGTTATTTGGGAAGAACTTAAAAAGACTTTGACCGAAGAAGAATGCAAGAACCACCCCGCCAGATATATGTTAGTAGAAATGGTTAACTTATACGGCGAAGGTATGGAATTCAAGCCCATTCATCGTTTGATTTATAACTATACGGAAGAATTCGTGAATGAATTGAAGCAAGAGCTCAAAGGCAAAGGCACTATGAAATTCATATACGCAAATGGTAAAGAAGAAATCGTTAGCGCTCCAGAAAAAGCATCACTTGCAATAAGCGCAGTACAAAGATTTCTTGAGAGTTATGCAAAAACTCACGAACTAGAAGTTGAGTACGTACATAACGAGAGCAACTTGCGTTCTGCAGTAGAAGAATCGAAAGGTATGGGAATAGTAATGCCTGATTTCCCTAGAGAAGAGCTTGTTAGTTACGTTGTTAACGTAGGCAATTTACCTAGAAAAGCCTTCTCGATTGGTGAACCCGAGCAAAAGAGATATTATTTAGAAAGCAAAAAAATCGTTTTTTAACGTAGGAGAAATAAATGAAAGTATGTAAATTCGGTGGCACTTCTATGGCCACAACACAGTCTATTCTACAAGTTAAATCAATTATAGACCGTGACCCTGAAAGAAAGTTTATTGTTGTATCTGCACCCGGTAAGAGATTTTCAAACGACGTCAAAATTACCGATATGCTTTATGCTGCTTATGATGAAAAGGTAGCATTCGGCACTTGCAAGTCGTCTATGAAAGTCATAAGAGAACGTTTCTTAGGACTATGCGAAGAGCTAGGTCTTGATATTGATATGAACAAATATCTAGACGAAGTAGAAGAAGGTATTATTAACTCAACTTCTAGCGATTACGCAGCATCTAGAGGCGAGTATTTGTCAGCTATCGTGGTATCTGCAGTTTTAGGTTTCAAGATGATTGACGCAGGCGATATCATTAAGTTCAATAATAACGGTATATTCGATGCTGAACTAACCAACGATTTAGTTAAAAAATACGCTGACTATACCGACGGTATCGTAATCCCCGGTTTTTACGGCAGAATGCCCGATAAAACAATCAAGACTTTCACGAGAGGTGGCTCAGACTTTACCGGTGCTATTATCGCACGTGGTATTGGTGCTAGAATTTACGAGAACTGGACGGACGTTAACGGCTTTATGGTAACCGACCCACGTATCGTTGAAAACCCCAAGCATATTTCGGTTTTAAGTTATGAAGAACTACGTGAGTTGTCTTATATGGGCGCAGGTGTTCTACATCCGGATAGCATTTTCCCCGTACAAATAGACAATATTCCTATCAATATTCGTAACACGTTTGACCCCGAAAACGAAGGAACTATGATTATGGATAACACTGCCGGCTACGTGCTTCCCGTCGTTACAGGTATTGCAGGTAGAAAGGGTAATACCACGATTTTGATTAAAAAAGCTATGATGAACGGCGAGCTAGGCTTCTGCCGTAAAGTCCTAACCGTTCTAGAAAGACACGGCATTTCTGTTGAGCATATTCCCACGGGTATCGACACCATGGGTATAGTATTATCAGATGCAGGGCTTAAGAACGCTGATGAAGAAAAGATTATTTCTGATATTCGCGGAATGGTAAACCCAGACTTCATTAAGATTTCTCATAGTTTAGCACTTATCGCAGTTGTTGGACACGGAATGGTTAATCAACTCGGAACGGCAGCAAAAATCTTTACTGCTCTATACGAAGCCGGCGTAAACATTCGTATGATAGACCAAGGCTCATCTGAACTTAACATAATTGTAGGCGTAGAAGAAAAAGATTATAACGCATCAATAAAAGCAATATATAACGCTTTCTTCGGTTAATCTTGTAACGAAGTAAGGGAGAAGTTTAATGGCAAAGAAAAAGAGCATCAAGTTTAATAAACAAACAGCCATATGTCTAGTAGCAATAGCAGTAATACTAGCCTGCCTAGTAGCTATATGCTTTAGCCCCGTAGGCAACGCTATTATCGCTAGTTTATCACAAGATGATAGTGGAGATAACGTTACGCCAGCTCCTGCACCTATAATAGGACTCGGCTCGAACGTAGAAATTAACGGCTCCGTAGTATTAAGTAATATTCAATTCGAAGCCCATTTCGTAGACGTAGGACAAGGCGATGCAATCGTTTTAAGATTTAGCGATGGCAACGATTGGATTATAGATGCAGGCTCCGGAAAAAGCGAAAAGAGCGCGACGACCACAGAATACATCAGTTATTTAACAAGCATAGGTATAACGGAAATCGACTATGTAGTAGCAACACACGCACACTCTGACCATATGAATATGATGGACAACGTACTAGACAACTTCGTGGTTAAGAACGTTTATTATAATGCGGAAGAGAGTGGCGCAGCATATTTTGAAGATTTCAAAGACAATCTCTCGGCAGAGGCTGGCGTGAATGTCGTTAAATTCGACGCCGATGGTGATAATTATAGCTTTACAGGAGATAATTACTCCATAAAAATCTATGCACCCGGCCACGATAGATTTGAAAAAATCAACTATATGTCACCTATGATTATGGTGGAAGTAGAGGGTGTTCAAATGTTATTTACGGGCGACAATGAAGATACAGTTGAGAGCTGGTTTATGGAAACCTACGCAGAAGAAGACAAGGATATTGACGTATTAAAAGTTGGACATCACGGCTCAGCAGAAGGCACGACGACGGAATTTCTACGATACTTCAACCCCGAATTTGCAGTAATTTCAGTAGGCATGGAGAATGGATACAATCACCCAACAGGAAATGCGATGGATAGATTGTATATGGAGAGCGTAATTACCTATAGAACTAATAGACAAGGTAATATCGTCTTATACGTTGATGAAAACGGACAATATGCTTTTGACGTAGAATACGAATTTCCTGCAGAGAATAATAGAGATGGCGCTAATGATAGAATGTTAGTTAAGGAAAAGTAGAATTTAATAAATCAACAAAAAGGGTTAGCATCTTGCTAACCCTTAATTTTTAACCGTCAATGAGTTGTTCGTATAGTAGTCTATATACTTCGGGGGCTTTTGAACTCCAAGCGTTGTATATAGAAGTAGCAGTTGGTCTATTAGAAACTACTAGCTTAATATCAACGAGTGGTTGAGATACTTCTAGTATTTTGAGCGAAACGGTAAAGGAGCCGTCGTTGTTTCGGAAGTAGTCGGCAACGAATTCTTGTTTCTTTCTATAGTTTAATCTGTTTTCTTTGATAAAGTTAGAAGCTTCTTCTTGCTTTGACAAAGGAATATCGTTATAGAAATGAGCAAGGCAAGTTCTACCGTCTTGCGTGATAGAAACGAGAGGGCTATTAGTATTAGTTGATACGCGCGTGACGAAACCACTCTTAATAAGTTCGTTTATAACTTGCTTGCAGTACAAATACGGCACCCAGTTGGTGTCGATTGAGCAAATTTGTAATAGAATTTCTTCACTTATGGGCATTTCCAATTTTTCTAAAACGAACAAGAGAAGCAATTTATTATTTGTACTTTCGTCGTTATATATCACTATAGACCTCTTCTGTAATCCCTTATCAATATTTTTTTTGAAGTGCGGACTTAATTATATCACATAAAAAAATTTATGGCACGAATTAAAAAAAATCCCCATAAATTTTTGGAATTTACGGGGAATTTTGTACCATATATTGTGGTCGAAGATTTATTTAAACACAACGCAAAAATTAGCAACAAGTGTTCTCAAAAAGGCGTACAAAGAAGCGAGTTCCGGCTACTAATTGAGCTATTTCTATGCGCTCGTTTAATCCGTGAATACGGTTGGCATCTTCCACGGTTTTTTCAAAAGGCGTAAAGCGATAAACGTTATTCGTTAGCTTGTAATAGTATTTAGCGTCTGATGCCGCGATAAAGGGATATGGGGCGACAAGGAATTCGGAATAAACTTCTTTTATCGTTTTCTCTAGCATAGCGTAAGCGTTAGAATCTATATCGGAAACAGGCGAAGGATTGATATAACCTTCTTCAATAGAAATCTTTACGTTTTTGCCAGCGAGTTTTTGTAGATGCGCTAGAGTACTTTCTACCGTTTCGTCAATGTTTATACGGCAGTTAACGTTTGCGCTTGCTACGCCGGGTAGCGTATTAGGCGTACTAGCTCCCTTTAATTGAGTGGTAGCAGACGTTGTTCTCATTAAGCAGTTAGTGAACGGGCTTATTAAACATAGTAAAGGCTTGAGAATAGGGGAGAAAATATCTCTATTTACCAATACGAATTTGAATGCGGGATTCATATAGGGTGCGAGAGCCTTGAACATATCCTTGACGGGTTTAACCCAAGTAGGTCTTACGGGGTGCTTCTCAATTCTGTTTATTGCAGAAACTAGTGTGTTTACCGAGGTTTTTCTTCTAGGAGTCGAGCTGTGTCCACCATCTTTTTCTACTTCTAGCTTGAAGTCGGCGTAACCCTTTTCACAAGTACCTATGAGCGCAATTTTCTTGTTTATTCCTATTATACTACCGTCTAGAATAGTACCACCTTCATCGATAACGTATTCTAGGCGAACGCCTTGTGATAGTAGATGTTCGGATATACAACTAGCACCTTCCGTACCACGCAACTCTTCATCGTGACCAAAGCAGAATAGAACGGTACGTTTGAGTTCTTTCCCACTTCTCAATAGAGTTTCCATACCGTCGAGAGCTACAATCATTTGCGACTTCATATCTTGCGAGCCACGGCCATAAATATATCCGTCTTTAATTTCACCGGAAAAAGGTTCGCATTCCCAACCGTCTTCATCGGCAGGGACCACGTCTTGGTGTGCGAGAACTGCAACGGGGAGTAGGCTTTCATCACTACCTTTAACCTTATATATAACGGCGTATTTATTGATGAGCGTTTTTTCTGCACGTGCCATTGTTAAGGGGTAAATGCTCTCTAGATATTCTTGATATGCGAGAAACTTGCTACCGTCTTGTGAATTGTCACTCATTGTAATGGTTTCGTATTGAATTGCTCCGACTAAATGTGCAGTAACTTCTTCAAGGTTTATTTCTTGAGCTACATAGTCGCTAGTTTCCAATTTTTTAGGGCGAGTAAAAACAGTACGAAGTATCATAAATAGCAATAAAGCACCAACGATACCTATAACAACATATCCGAAAATTTCCATATAATACTCCTAGTAGTGAATTGAAAATGATATAAATAAATTATACAACCATTTATAATTAAAAGCAATACTGAACGAGTGCAAAAATATCAAAAAAACTTGCGATTTCGGGCTCCCATAACAAATCTTGAAATTGTAGATAAGTTGGAGTTATCCACAGTAAAAATGCCCACTTATCCACAATTAGGCATAGTTGTCCACAAAATTCAAGTGGAAAACACACGAAAAAGAGCATAGTTTTGAATATATAGGTGGTTTGGAATACCCTAAATATGCACATTAGGTAACTTTATATGATAGGCACTTTAACTCATAAGATGGGTGCCAAAACAAGGGGGATTTTTGACAAAATTCCAACAAAAAAACTTGCGTTAATATTGATTTTCGAGTTTAACGGGTATATAATAATAAAAAAGCGATTATCGAGGCAAAAATGGACTTAAAAGCAAAACTATTACCAGACGGAAAAATTCATACTGCTAAGGTTTTTTTCAAGATGAGTGATATTTTCAATCACCCATTTAGAAACTATAAGGTTTATCCCGCTGTTAGGAAGGTAAAGGACGTTCCATACGTAAACGATAACGATAGCAACCATACTATGGATTTTTACTATGCACCTGCAAAGAAAGACGGTAAATATCCCGTGCTATTTAATGTTCACGGTGGTGGTTTTGTGTGTGGTGACAAAAAATATCGTAGTGGTTTTGCTTCAGAAATGGCTATGCTTGGTTATTTTGTCGTCAATATAAACTATTCACTTGCACCGAAAGCCGTTTTTCCAACAGTCGTTAGGGAATCCGTTATTGCGCTTAACGAAGTAAATAACCTTGCCGATAAATATGATTTAGATTTAGATAAAATCGTTATAACCGGAGATAGCGCAGGTGGATATTACGCAGCAGAGCTAGTTGCTAGTATGTATAATAAAGACGTTGCAAAAATTCTCGAACTTCCCGAATATGTAGGCAAGTTGCCAAGAGCTCTACTTACTTTCTGCGCACCGTTCGACGTTCTTAAATGTTTCAATAAAACAACGCCGTTTAATATAGCACTAGACGTAACGAATTGCGTATTTGGAACAGATTTGGCAACCCCTGCGAATAGAGATGCATTCCCATACCACGATAGCGTGTTGAACGTTATAAAAAATATTAACAAAAATTGGTGTGAGTGCTTTATCGTAGTGGCAGAAAAGGATAGTTTCTGTGGTGGCCAGTTCGAAAAAATCGTAACAGCGCTCTCGGAAAACAAAGTTAAGTACGGATTTTTCATAGCGAGAGAGAAGGGCGACGGACATTGTACGCACTTATTGCCTTTTAAAAAAGGAACGCCTCTTATAATGCAGGCAGTAGCTGAATTTTTAACTACAATTAAGGAAGAGAAAAACGCGAAGTAATTCGCGTTTTTTCACAAAAAATTTATATTGAGAAAGGTTATTGTGTTTTAGAATAATTGACAAATATATGGCGAAAATGTCATAATATTTTTGTGTACAAACTATTATTAATAGTTTGATATTTAAGGAGTAAAAGTGAAACAGTATTTAAAGTTATTTGACAATGTAGGCGAATTTAAATTACAAACGATTTTAGCCCCCATTTTCATTATTCTAGAAGTTATTTTGGAAGTTTATATCCCTAAGTTTATGGGGCTACTCGTTGACAAAGGAGTAGAAGCCGGCGACCTAAATAACATATTGATGTACGGTGGAATAATGGTTCTAATGGCAGTTTGTTCGCTACTTTGCGGAGCTCTTTCAGCGCGCTACGGTGCGGTTGCATCATCGGGATTTGCAAGAAATCTACGTACGAAACTTTTTGGTAAAGTACAAGACTTTTCGTTCTATAACGTTGATAGATTTTCGACGGGTAGTTTGATAACTAGACTTACCACGGACGTTACGTTTATCCAAAACGCGTTTATGATGATGATAAGAGTAGCTTTCCGTGCGCCTATTATGCTCATCACGAGCTTCACAATGGCAGCTACAATTAATTTAAAGCTCTCGCTTATTTTCGTATGCGCTATGCCGGTTTTCCTGATTGCGCTAGCAGTATTTGCAAAGGTGGCATTCCCGCTATTTGAGAGAATGTTCAAGAAGTTCGATGCTATGAACAATCGTTTGCAAGAGAACTTAACGGCAATAAGAGTTGTAAAGGCTTTCGTACGTGAAGACCACGAAACAAAAATTTTCCGTGATGCATCTGCTGACGTTCAAAAGGCACAAGTTAAGGCTGAAAAAATAATGGTATACGCTCAACCACTTATGTCTTTCGTTACTTATGCAGTTATGATAGGAATAATGTGGTTTGGTGGAAATATGATACTAAAAGGCGATATGTCTAAAGGTGATTTAACGAGCTTTATCGCCTATGTATCACAAATTTTGATGTCGCTACTTATGGTTGCTATGATTATGGTTAACCTAGTCATAAGCCAAGCTAGTGCTGCTCGTGTTAACGAAGTACTAGACGAAGTCGTAGATATTGACGACAAGGATGCGAATCCTGATTTAAAAGTTAAAGACGCTAGCATTACGTTTGAAAACGTTAAATTTAGTTATAATAAGAAGCTAGATAACGTTGTTTTGAACGATATAAATCTCAACATTAATGCCGGTGAAACTATTGGCGTAATTGGCGGAACGGGTAGCGCAAAGACGACGTTAGTGCACCTAATTCCTAGACTTTATGACGTAACGGCAGGACAAGTTAAAGTCGGTGGCATAGACGTTAGAGAGTACAAACTCAAAGAGCTTCGTGATAACGTAGCTATGGTACTACAAAAGAACGTACTATTCTCGGGCACCATAAGAGAGAACTTATTGTGGGGTAACGGAAACGCTACGCAAGAAGAAATTGAAGAAGCCGCAAAGAATGCTTGCGCACACGATTTCATAATGAGTTTCCCGGATAAATACGAAACGTATCTTGGTCAAGGGGGCGTTAACGTTTCGGGTGGACAAAAGCAAAGGCTATGTATAGCTCGCGCGCTTCTTAAGAAGCCCAAAATTATGATTCTTGACGACAGCACCTCTGCCGTAGATACAGCAACGGATGCTAGCATAAGAGCTGCGTTTAGAGAGAATCTCAAGGAAACCACCGTTATCATAATCGCTCAAAGAATTTCATCTGTTATGGATGCAGATAAGATAATCGTTATGAAAGACGGCGAAATCAACGGCTTCGGCAATCACGAAGAACTTCTTGCAAACAATGAAATTTATCGTGAAGTTTACGAATCTCAACAAAAGGGGGCTGAAGAATAATGGCAAAACCTAATAGACCTGTTCAAAAACCCCAAAATGCAAAAGCAACGCTTAAGAGACTTTTCGATTATATAGGTAAGTATCGCATACAAATGATTTTAGTAGTTGTAGCGATTGTGATATCTGTTGCATCTAACGTTACGGGAACGCTATTTTTGGAGATAATATTGAATATAATTTTCTCTGCGAGTAATTACGCTAGCACAAGTGCGTTCACGGCAGCGCTCTTAAAAGAAGTAGGAATACTTATAGCGATATACATGTGTGGCGTACTTGCTACCTTTATGAATACCAGACTTATGCTCAATATATCTACGGGTACGCTCCGAAGATTCCGTGATGATATGTTTACGCATATGCAAAAACTTCCCATTCGCTATTTCGACCAAAGAACTCACGGCGAAATCATGTCAAGTTACACCAATGATACGGATGCCTTGCGTGAAATGATATCGAATGGTATACCACAAATTATCAATTCATCGTTAACCGTAATAGGAATATTCATTGCTATGTTGATTATGAGTTGGCAACTAACGCTAATCGTTATAGTTATGCTCATATTCATGTTCGGCGTAACGGGATACATTGGTGGAAAAGCAGGCAAACACTTCATAAGACAACAAAAATCTTTGAGTGAAGTACACGGCTATATTGAAGAGTACATCGGTGGACAAAACGTTGTTAAAGTTTTTTGCCACGAAAACGTTGTTACGACGGGATTTTCTGGTATAAACGAAGAACTTCGTAAAACTGCAACAAAAGCTCAAACCTACGGTATGATTTTGATGCCTATAATGGGTAACTTGAGTTATATTACGTACGCACTTTGTGCAGTAATAGGCGCAGCTTTAGTTATGACTGGGAATTTGGCAGGAGCAACGCTTGCAACGGTAGTTGCATTCCTACAATATACTAGACAAATTTCTCAACCTATTTCTTCGGTAGGACAACAATTTACCGGCGTTATGACTGCTTTAGCAGGCGCAGAAAGAATATTTGCGTTACTTGATGAAAAGCCTGAAGAAGATAATGGATACGTAACGCTTGTCAATGCTATTTTCGATGAGAACGGTAACTTTGTCAGTGAGAGCGAGAAGCAAACGGGAAGATGGGCATGGAAACATCCCCACCACGACGGCACTTTAACCTATACGGAGCTAAAAGGCGACGTTAGATTTGTAGACGTAACGTTTGGTTACGTTCCCGAAAAAACTGTACTTCACGACGTAAGCTTATATGCCTACCCAGGTCAAAAAATCGCTTTCGTTGGTTCTACTGGTGCAGGCAAAACCACTATAACCAACTTAATTAATAGGTTCTACGACGTTCCGGACGGTAGAATTCGTTACGACGGCATAAATATCAATAAGATTAAAAAAGCCGATTTGCGCCGTTCACTCTCAATGGTTTTGCAAGATACGCACCTATTCACGGGAACCGTAAAAGAGAATATCAGATACGGACGTCTTGACGCAACGGATGAAGAGATATACGAAGCCGCTCGCCTAGCTAACGCCGACTTCTTCATTTCTCACTTACCAGAAGGTTATGATACGGTTATTACGGCAGACGGTGCTAACCTATCGCAAGGACAAAGACAGCTTATTGCTATTGCTCGTGCTGCAGTTGCAAACCCACCTGTTCTTATACTTGACGAAGCCACAAGCTCTATCGATACTCGTACGGAAGCGTTGATAGAGAAGGGCATGGACCAACTTATGGAAGGTCGCACCGTTTTCATAATCGCGCATAGACTATCTACCGTTCGTAATTCAGATGCTATTATGGTGCTTGAAAACGGAAGAATTATTGAGCGTGGTAATCACGAAAGCTTGATTGCAGAAAAGGGTAAATATTATCAACTCTATACGGGTATGTTTGAGTTGAGTTAACGCGTTGATTTATAATTATTTACAGCCCACGATAAGCTAAATCGTGGGTTTTGTGTGTCTGACAACTAATATTAAGTATTGACTACGATAATTCAAGTATGTATAATATACGTGGAACGAATTGTTCGCGAGCCGTGGAGGATTTAATATGAAAAAGGGAATTTATGTGGTAATAATTACTCTAATTTTAGCCGTATTTACATTGAGCGCCTGTAGTTTCTTTAGCAACGAGCCTGTAGAATATACGATAACGTTTTTTAGTGACGGAGGCTCTTCTTGCGAACCCATTAAAATAAGCGAAGATGAAACAAAGATTACACTACCAAAACCCGTAAAAGTGGGTTACGTTTTCGTTGGTTGGTATATGGATGAAACGTATAACGTTACAATCGAAGAATACCTAAAAGATAACGGCATCGATAAGGATCTTCGAGTTTACGCCAAGTGGGTGCTCGCGAGTTACGTAGTCACCATTGAGCAAAACAGTTTCAATGCAGGTAACGCAACGGCAGATAAGGGTAGTTACGTTTATAATGAAACGGCAACGTTGACGGCTACTACGAACGCAAATTACAACTTTTTGGGTTGGTATGATACTAATGATACGCTAATC
>JAFXIQ010000051.1 GCA_017533005.1 Clostridia bacterium
CTCCTGCTTTCGTAACTTCTGCACTCTCAACTACTTCGCCGTTCGTATTCTCTTCTACTTTTCTAGTGAGAATGAATTCTTCGTCTTCATCTGCAAACTTAAGCTCTGCCGAAATCGGTAAATCAAGGTTTTTATAATCGGCTTCGCCGTATAGCACGAACATTGCGCCTTGTTTGATAGCGTCTTTGTCTACCGTTGCTAATGCGGATACGCCGTAAATTTTGTTACCGAAGTCGTAATTCTCGTTATTCGCTGTGATGCCTTGGAATGCTAGGTTAATGAGTTTCATGTGCTCCTCCGTTTTGTTTATGACCTTCTTGTGGGGGTGCAAACCTTTTGCCACAAGATATTGTGTCGGTTTATTTTTTTTC
Organism: Clostridia bacterium; assembly: GCA_017533005.1. Taxonomy (GTDB): domain Bacteria; phylum Bacillota; class Clostridia; order Christensenellales; family DTU072; genus RGIG6449. The sequence continues at coordinate 372 of JAFXIQ010000051.1, forward strand.
GTTTTCCGTTTGTGTCGAACGCTAGGGTTGTGATATAGTAGTATGCGCTCAACTTTCGCAAAAATGAAAAACGATATTATTGTTATTATAATCCTTTGCCCAAAGTTTTGCAATAGTTATTAAAAAATATATTATATATTTTTAGGAGAAATATGAGTTTTTGTACGCTAGGAAGTGACTATATCAAGGACGGTTACACACAAATAGATAACGTTTTTTTAGGAAAGTTTTTGCCGAATGCAAGTGGTGACGACATCAAGGTTTACCTTTACGGACTAATGCTCGCGCTTAACTCTGCAGAAGATAACTCTCTCGAAAAATTATCGCTCGCTCTTCGTATGCCCGAAGAACGCGTAATCGCATCTTTCAAATATTGGGAAAACCAAGGTCTTGTTTCTATAGCAAAGGCTCACCCCCTGCGCGTTTCTTATCTATCCGTTAAATCGCCACTTCGCCCCGTTATCAAGTACAATGCGGGTGATTACTCGATTTTCGTTGAAGAAATGGCAAGGATTTTCCCGAACAAGGTACTTGACGAAAACGAAATTATGAGCTACATCGACTTCATGCACGACTACAAGGTCGAAACGAACGCGATGCTAATGATTGCTAAATACTGCCAAGACGTTCGTGGTACGGTAAGCACTTCCGGAATACTTTCCGTCGCTACGGAATGGGCAAAACAAGGCGTTACTAGCGAAGTCGGAGTAAACGCGCACATCGAAGAAGTAGAAAGCGCTACCGAAGATATGCGCAGTATTTACGCTACTCTCGGACTTAAGTCCACTCCCGATATTGATGCAAAGAACCTTTACGTTCGTTGGACGAAAGAATACGGTTACAAAATGGACGCTATTCTCGTTGCCGCGCGTGCTTGCAAGAAAAAAGGTGGTTATTCAAGACTCGAAAAGCTTATGGAAGAATTGCACCTTGCAAACACTACTTCTGCGATAGAAGTTTCTGCATATTTGAAAAAGAAAGACGCCGTTCACGACCTAGCTCTAGCAGTCGTTAAAAATCTCGGTACCTACTACGCTTCTCTCGATATCGTCATAGAAACTTACATCATTCCTTGGCAAAACCGTGGCTTCGATGACAACGCACTATTGGAAATCGCTAAATTCTGCTTCCTACGCAGTATTAAGAGTCTAGAAGGTATGGCTGACGTTGTTGATAAATTCCATAAACTAGGTATTTTGAGCGCAAACGGAGTCGTACAATACATAGCAAAACAAGTTGCTCTCGATAATTCCGTCAAAGAAGTATTGCACGCTGCCGAAAGCGAATCTTTCGTATCTCACACCGACCGTGAGCTATATAGAACGTTCATAGAAATATGGGGCTTCGAACACGAAGTAGTAACGTACGTAGCTAGCACGATGAAAGGCAAACCCTATCCTATGTCGGCAACAAGTAAAGTGCTCGGCGTATTGAAATCAAACAACGTCTACGGTCTTGATGCCGTAAAGAGCTTCTTACAAAAATCGCCATCACAAAAGGCGCAAGCTCCCGATGCAACTCTATCTCAAAACTATACGGCAGAACAATTAAGCTCGGTATTCGTTGATTCCACAGACATCGATTGGTCAAAGTTGAAGGTGTAAAATGTCACAAATCAAAAACTACGCGTATCGCTTGATAAAAGAGAAAAAACAAATCGCAGAGGACAAAGTCTTCTACCTTCTCGAAGAATTAAGAAAGGACGACGTTTTCCGTTCACTAGAGAGCCAAAGAAATGGTTTAACATTCGAAATGGCACGTTTGCGTGCCCAAAAAGCTGATTTAGGGAACCGTAACGAGCTATTAAAAGATTTAAAAGAGAAAATTTCCTCGCGAATAGCCGAACTCGGACACAGCGACGACGAGCTAGTTGTCAAATACGCGTGTAACGCGTGCAAGGACACGGGAATAATAAACGGAACGGAGTGCGAATGCGTAAAGAAGTTGGTTTACGACTTGCTTCGTCAAGAGTGCGACAACCTTGTTACCGACGTTGATAGCTTTTTAAAAGTCGCTATTCCCAAAGAAACTACGGCAAACTATGCTAATTACTTAAAGCTTCTCGATAGACTTCAAGAAGTGTTCCCGAATAACGAAAGAAAGGTTATTACCCTTTCCGGCACGGTAGGCACCGGCAAAACCTATCTCGCATCGGTCTTTGCTAACGCTATTATGAAAAAAGGTTATTCTGCTTACGCTTTGAACTCCATACAGCTTAACTCGCTTTTCTTGAAATATCACCTAGCTCCACTACAAGAAAAGAATGAGATTTTTGAAGAGCTTATCGATGCAGACTTGTTGATTATCGACGACCTTGGCGTCGAGCCCATACTAAACAACGTAACAATCCCCTATCTCTACGAATTGCTAATCATGCGCAAGGATAAAACTACGATTTTTACGACTAACCTTGATGCGGAAAGCATTAGGTCGCGCTATGGAGATAGAATTTTTTCTAGAATTTTCAACGTAAATACCACTTGGGCGTTGACTTTAACAGGACAAGATTTGCGACTAAAACCTAAAAATTAGTGTCTTTTTAACTCAATATATACCTATTATTCTTTCGCTAACTGGTAAAAAATAGTAAAATATGTTGAAAACGCGCGTGCGTTTATATATTATTTATTTGAATATACGCGTGCGTATATACCCTTACGAAAGTATTTTTCACATATGGAGGAGAAAAATGCCAGAACTAAAGTATGAAGTAACGAAAGAATTGGGAATTTTGAGTGAATCTGCAAGAGGTTGGACAAAAGAACTTAACTACGTCAGCTGGAACGATAGAGACGCTCGCCTTGACCTACGTGAATGGGCTCCCAACCACGAGAGAATGGGCAAAGGTATGACCTTAAGTCAAGAAGAAGCTAGAAAACTTCGCGACATCCTTAACAATCTCGCTCTATAAGAAACTCGGCGCCTTTGTGCGCCTTTTCTTTTTTTAAATTTAACGTTTAAACCCTACCCTATGCGGGGGTAGCGGTTTTCGTATGTAAAAATATGTGAGGTGCTTATGTCAAACGTTAGAACTAGATGGTATAAAGATGCCGTCATTTATCAAATCTATCCTAGAAGTTTCTGTGACGGAAACGGCGATGGTATCGGCGATATTAAAGGTATAATTTCTAAACTAGATTACATTCAAAGCCTAGGCGTTAACGCAGTATGGCTTTCCCCTTGCTATAAATCACCTAACGACGATAACGGCTACGATATCTCCGACTATCGCGACATTATGGACGAATTCGGCACGCTCGACGACTGGAAAGAAATGATTGCCGGCATGCACGCTCGTGGTATACGACTAATTATGGACCTTGTCGTCAACCATACTTCCGATGAGCACGAATGGTTCAAACAATCACGTTCTTCAAAAGACAACCCCTATCGCGACTACTATATTTGGCGCAAAGGTAAGGGTAAAAACGGCAAGCGCCCACCTAACAACTGGACTTCACGTTTCGGTGGAACGGCTTGGGAATACGATGAAGCTACCGGCGAATGGTATCTTCACTTGTTCTCAAAAAAACAACCCGACCTTAACTGGGACAACCCCAAAGTTCGTGAAGAAGTGCACTCCCTAGTCAAATATTGGTTAGACCTTGGCGTAGACGGATTCCGTTGCGACGTTATAACCTACATCAGTAAAGTTGAAGGGCTCCCCGACGGCAAATTCAATATCGGTATCGTTGGCGACGAGCAATTCACGCACGGCCCACATATTCACGAATACCTTAACGCGTTGAATAAAGAAGTGCTATCTAACTACGACTGCATGACGGTTGGTGAAGCTAGTGGCGTTACTATCGAACAAGGTCTACTCTATACTGCTGAAGATAGAGATGAACTTGACACGGTATTCACCTTTGAACACGTAGAGTGCGATACCTTTATGCGCCTTCTTCCCATCAAGTTCAAACTATCCAACTTGAAGAAAGTTCAGGCGCGTTGGCAATATGGTTTAAGAGATAAAGGTTGGAATAGTTTATACTACGAAAACCACGACCAACCACGTTCTCTACCACGCTTCGTAGGCGACTACGGCGAGCGCAGAAAGGAAGCTGCTAAGATGTTGGCGATTTCCTATATGATGCTACAAGGTACGCCTTACGTATACCAAGGACAAGAGATTGGTATGACAAACAAGCAGTTTGAAGATATCAATGAATTCAAGGACGTTATGGTTGCTTACATTAGAAAAGTGTTCGGTGTGTTCGAACCTATCTTCCGTAAACTCATCGTAAAGGTGTTAAATAAACGCGCTCGCGACCACGCTAGAATGCCTATGCAATGGAACGATAAAGAGTATGCAGGCTTCTCTACAGTGGAACCTTGGATGTGCATAAACCCCAACTATAAGGAAATTAACGTAGAGGAAGCTATGAAAGACCCAGACTCGATTTACTACTTCTACAAGAAGGTTATCGACTTCAGAAAGAACAGTCCTCTAGTTCGTTACGGCACTTTTAAAGAACACTACAAGAGCTCCGACGACGTATACTGCTACGAGCGTTGGTGGGAAGGCGAAAGGCTACTCGTAATATGTAACTTCAAAAATAATGAAGTCCCCTTTGACATTCCCGATGATTTGGTATATACTGAATGTGAGCTAAAGCTACACAACTACGGCTACGATAGACCTAAAGCACAATCAATGGTATTGCGCCCATACGAAGCAGCCGTCTATATTCTCAAGTAAAAGGAAAGCATTATGGCAAAGAAAAAAGACATTCCTAAAAGTGTAAAACAAACAACCGCACCACAAATCGTAGAACATAGAAGAAAGCAAGCCTACGTATCTCGTGGCTACGCAGACCCCTACGTTCCTACCGATTATAGCAATAAGACCAAAAAGGACTTTACTCCAAAGTTCAAGATGGAAAGTGAACACGAGCCTAGTATCCCCACCAAAAAATGGCTAGGAATTCTCTTCATTCAACTTATTCCACTTGTCAACCTAATCGCGCTAATCGCTTGGAGTTCAAAGAAAAACTCTCGCGTATCTAACACGCAAAGAAACTATGCACGTGCTACGCTTCTCTTCGCACTCATTACCTACGCTATCGTTGCAGTAGCGGCGGTAGTAATATTCTTTGCATTCCCGAGTTTGTTAGTAGATTTAGGATTGTAAAAATTCAGCATAAGAAAAACGCACTCGTTCGAGTGCGTTTTTATTTTGTTATTTTATAGCTCCGTCGAGATACCTTCGAAGTTTATCGCAAAATCTTCCTTATCCAACTTGCCGTCGGCAGTCATCGCGCTATATATCATAGGTATATACTTCTCAATCGCGCGCGTAAAACATATATCGATAACTTCTAATAGGTTGTAATCAACGATTTCCGGCTTATTTCTTACGGCGCGCCACGGCGTACGATTAAAGTTCATATAATCGAGAGAGTCGTAGCCTTTAACCGGTGGGCGGAAGAAAGGCGTAATCTTTCTCGTGCCGTCCATAAACACGTCTTCTAGCCTCTCAAAGAAGGCTCTAACCTTTCCCTTTTTATCCGTAGTTATTACGTTAAATAGGCGCATTAATTCGAATGCAATAGAGATTTGTTTGGCCGTTGCAGTTAGCCCGTAAATCGGGTTAAACGCGGTTTCGTAGAGTCCTCCGATAAGCAGTCTTGTGCTCTTGCTTGTAACCAAATCCTTCGCAGGCTTATAGTCGTTGACGTCTTTATATCCCATCTTATTTAAGATAAGATACTCATCAATACCACTCTCCACTATGGTGTGAATGGTGTTTTGCTCCCCTGCTTTGAAAATTTTGCTGAACTTATCACATTCGCACATCGCGTTTATGTACGGATGTACCATAACGTCCATTACGTAGTGGCAAGTGAAGCCCATAATATACGAAAATACGCTTGCCGACGGGTGCTTTTTGTAATAATCTACCGCCGAAACAAAAGTTTCGTACTGCCATATACCTTGCATTGCATTAGCATACGGCGCGACACCCTTGACGTTAAGTTCGCGCATTGTGAAAAGAAAATCGGGACCCATTGCGCCTACTAAAAAGGCTTTTTTGTCCTTTTCTATTTCGTTTTTGATATTATCGGGAAGGCGTGCAAGCACTTCCTTCCCGAACCATACGTGAGTTATTGTATTAGACATTATAGACCGAATTTTGCTTCTATTTCTGCAATTTTAACAGGTCTGTTTTCTGCTAGAGATAGTTTAGCTGCTAAACCAATTAGAACGGGTTTCAAGCCGTCTTCAACGTTAACTTCGGTGGGTTTGTCGTTGATAACTGCATCGATGAAAGATGCAACTTCACGGGTATAAGCTTCCATATATCTTTCCAAGAAGAATAGCTTGGGTTTTTCTGCCGTTACGCCGTCAGCGTTGCTAATTACTGCTAGGCTATCGGTATCGTTACCGATTGCAACTTGACCTAGGCTACCGAATGCTTCTACTCTTTGGTCGTAACCATAGGTTGCTCTACGGCAGTTATCGATAACTGCTAGTGCACCATTGTCAAGACGCATAGAAATAACTGCGGTATCGATATCGCCTGCTTCGCCGATTGCGGGGTCAACCAGAACGCCACCCATTGCATAAACTTCGGTGACTTCTGCGCCAGACATAAATCTAACCATATCGAAATCGTGAATGGTCATATCTAGGAAGATACCACCTGAAACCTTTATGTATGATACGGGAGGAGCACCGGGGTCTCTTGAACAAACTTTAAGCACGTTAAGCTCGCCTATCTTACCTTGTTTAACAGCTTCTCTTGCAGCCATAAAGTTGTGGTCGAAACGACGATTGAAACCTACTTGGTATTTAACGTTTGATTTCTTGAGAGCTTCCATAACTTCTTTAATCTTATTGACGTCGTGGTCAATGGGTTTTTCACAGAAGATATGTTTGCCAGCTTCTATCGCTTCGAGTGAAATTTTGCTGTGCGTGTCGGTTGAAGAACAAATTAGCACTACTTCGATTTCTTTATCGTTCAAAATTTCGTGATAATCGGTATAAACATTGGGTATGTCTTGCTCTTTTGCCCATGCTTCGGTTTCTGCATTCATAAAGGGGTCTGCGATTGCTTTAATTTCTACGCCTTTTACACCTGCAGCAGATTTTGCGTGAACTTTACCTATTCTACCTGCTCCTATAATGCCTATTTTAATCATTTTCTCTCTCCTAAAATGTTAGATTTTCGCTGTTTGTTTGATGTATTTTCTAGCTTTAATTGCGTATTCCAAGGGGTTTGCTATAGCGGGGTCTTGTTCTGCTTCAACTATCATCCAACCTTCGTAATTTGCTTTTGCAAGAACTTCAAAGATGGGTGCAAAATCAATAACACCGTCGCCAGGGACTGTGAACGTTCCCATTCTAACACCTTTCAAGAAAGAAAGGTGGTTTCTTCTAACGTCTGCTACTACATCGGGACGAACATCTTTCAAGTGAACGTGCTTAATGCGATTAGCATACTTGCGAAGAACAGACATATAGTCTTCACTGCAATATGCTAGGTGCCCACTATCGAATAGCAAGCTAACGTATTTGGGGTCGGTCATTTCCATCATTTTATCAATTTCTTTTTCCGTTTGAACAACGGTTCCCATGTGGTGATGGTACGTTAAAGATATGCCGTATCTCTCTAGTGCGATTTCGCCTAGGTGATTCAAACCGTCTGCAAATACTGCCCATTCTTCTTCGTTCATAACGTATTTCGCTTCAAAAACGGGAGTTTCCATTTGGCCTTGGATAGAATAGCTTTGTTCGCTAACGCCTATAACCTTTGCGCCCATAGCCTTAAGGAATTTGCACTTCTTGTGAAATTCTGCTTCTACTTCGTAGAAAGGCTTGGTGAGTAAAAACGTTGAAAACCAGCTGTTTGCAATTTTCAATTTGCGTAAATTGAGTGCTCTACGTAGGGTGTTAACCTTGGTAGGATACTTGTTGCCGATTTCGCTACCTTTGTAGCCGGCAAGTGCCATTTCACTTACGCATTGTTCGAACGTGTTCTCTGCGCCTAGGTCGGGCATGTCGTCGTTTGTCCATGCTATTGGGGCAATACCTAATTTGATTTTCTTCTTGTCAAGCATAACTAAAGCTCCTTAATTTTGTTTGGTATATTTGAGTTGTTCAGCAAGTGCTGCTTTTTGTTTGTCGTTTCTTGGTGCGTGGGTGATACCTACTTGCCAGAATCCGCCTTCGTAACCGTCGGTCATAGTCTTGGGGAGAACTTTGATATCGATAAGTACGGGTTTGTCTTGTTTGAGAGAGTCGGTCAATGCAAAGCGAAGCTCTTCTTCGGTCTTTGCAGTATAGCTCTTATAACCGTATGCTTCTGCACTCTTTGCGTAATCGATAGCTAAAAATGCCGTTCTCGATTTAGCATAGTAACGGGTTTCCGTAGCCAAGCTATCTATACCCTTGCCCATTTGAAGATTGTTAATGCAACCAAAACCACCGTTGTCAAAAACGAGAACGTTGATTTTTTTGCCTTCTTGAATTGCAGTAATCATTTCGCCGTGAAGCATGTTGTAGCTTCCGTCACCGCACATAGCGTAAACTTCCTTGTCGGGGTCGGCTAGCTTGCTACCAAGAGCGCCTGCGATTTCATAACCCATGCAAGAATATCCGTATTCCATATTGTAGCTGTATGGAGCGTCGGTCTCCCACATTCTTTGTAGGTCACCGGGAAGTGAACCCGACGCACCTACTACTATACTATCAGCGGGGATTAGCTCGCGAACGATACCTACTGCAGTAGTTTGTGCGAGTTCTGCGCCCGTTGCTTTGTTAAAGTCTTTTAGCGTTGTGGCTACCATACTCGTAACTTCGGGGACCAAATCTTCAGAATACTTGATTGATGTTAGACGAGCCATTTCAGCTTTCCATTCCTTTTGTGCGCGAGTATATTCGTCCTTATAGAATGAACGATAACCGTCTAACATAGGAATGATTGCTTGTAGCGTTGCCTTGACGTCACCTGTCGCAAAGGTTGCGCGCATCTTCGTTCCATGGAAGGTGGAAGTATTAATGGTAACGATTTTCTTATCGGGATACAACGTCTTACTTGCAGTTGTAAAGTCGGTAAATCTAGTGCCTAGAGCGATAATTAAGTCGGCTCTTGCAGCAACGGTATTTGCACAAGCGTTGCCCGTTACGCCTAGTCCGCCGAGATAGTATTTACTGCTAGCGGGAAGCGTGCTCTTGCCGGCTTGTGTTTCTGCAAACGGGATATTGAACTTGTCGCAGAATTCTTCTATAACTTCGCCTGCTTCGCTGTAACGAGCGCCACCACCTACTATTACCATAGGATACTTGGACGCGAGAATAGCTTGTACTACGTCGTTTAATTCTTCTTTAACAGGTAGCGGACGGGTTATTCTTCTAACCTTTTTCTCGAACATTTCCATGGGGAAGTCGTAGACTTCGCCTTGAACGTCTTGTGGCATTGCGATACAAACTGCTCCTGTATGTGCCGTGTCGAGCAATACGCGCATAGCGTTTTCTAGTGCGCTCTCAAGCATCTCGGGACGAGAAATTCTATCGAAATATCTTGTAACGGCTTTGTATGCGTCGTTAGTCGTTACGTTTAAATTATAAGGTTGTTCGAGTTGTTGTAGCACGGGGTCGGGACGTCTTGTTGCATAGGTGTCCCCCGGGAATAAAAGTAGCGGTATATTGTTTACCGTAGCGCAAGCTGCTGCTGTAATCATATTGGCGGCACCAGGACCTATACTCGATACGCAAGGTATAATTTTTCTTCTATTGTTTTGTTTGGCATAAGACATCGCCGTATGCGCCATACCTTGTTCGTTTTTGCCTTGATAAACCTTTAAAGTATGTTCGCTCATTGCAAGGGCTTCGCCTATTCCTAATACGCAACCGTGTCCGAATATGGTGTTTACACCTTCTACAAACTTGTTTTCTTGTCCATCGAAACTTACGTATTGATTGTCAAGAAATTTAACAACTGCTTCGCCTACTGAAATTCTCATTGTTCTACTCATATTTATTTCTCCTCTTTTTTGGGAACAAATTTAACTTCTGGTTCTAACCACGTGTATCTAGGGTCAACTACTCTAGTTTTTTTCCACGGGTCGCCGTCAAGATGACGTATCATCCAAATATTATA